>JAEYPE010000263.1 GCA_023411035.1 Pseudomonadota bacterium | reverse complement strand
GGTGGTCCGGCAACCCCTCCAACGCACTCCAAAGCGTCCCCAAAACCAGCCTCCCATCCAACGCTTCCGCCGATGAGAAGAATCGATCCGAAGCGCGGGAGCTATGCGGTGAATTGAATCACCCTGACCGGCTGGGCGGCTGCCAGTATTACGCTTTTGCCGGGGCGCTGCTGCTGGCGGCGCTGGGCCGCGGGCGGGCCGAGGTGGCGTTGGGCCGGGTGGCCTTCCGCAAGTCCGAACACCAGGATCGGGCGCGCTGGTTCGGCTATCCGGCGACGACCGGCGACGTCCGCCTTCCCGACCCGGCGCAGCGGCGGCGGGAGGCCGAAGCCTTCCCCTTTCACGCCTGGATTCGCCTGACCGGTCCCGGCGGACGGCGATGCCTCATCGACTTCGATCTGACCAACGTGCTGCGGGAGGTGCGGCTGCGCGAGCCGCTCCATGCCCCCGGTCTGAGCCACGCGCCACCGGCCTTCTGGGGAAGCGCCGCGGCGGCGCGGCGGGCGGGCCTGCGGTTCGAGCCGCACCGCCGGCTGTCCGCCGACGCGCTGCTGCCCGGCGACCGCCGGGTGTTCGCGGCCATCGCGGCGGACGCCCGCGAGCGGCTCATATGACGGCTCATGAGCGCGTGACCGCGCGGTCAGCCGCTCAGGCCGTCGTGGCGGCCGCCCCCGTCGCCACCCCCTGCCCGACCACCTTGGACAGCCCCAGCCCCAGCCCGAGGCCCAAGCCCGTCTGGCCGCTCTGCTCGGTTCGGACCGGCTGGTCGCGCATGCGGCGGTTGTCCTTGTCCTCGCCGTCCTGGCGGCGGCCACGGGCGGGCTTGCCGGCGATGCTGTCCACCTCGTCCGGCGTCTCCAGCGCGTTCAGGGCCAGCACCTGATAGATCGACAGCGGCGTGCCGTTCAGCGCCTTCTGCGGCATGCTGGGCACCTGGGTGGTGAAGCCGTCCGGCATGTCCTGCCGGCGCACCCGGTCGATGGCGGTCTGGGCCGGGGCGAAGTCGGCGTTGGGCGTCTCCGCGAACTTCGTCGCGAAGCGGTTGTAGATCTCCTTCAGCGACTTGGCCTTGCCCGTCTCCTTGTCGAAGAACACGGCCTTGTTGGCCGCCGCGGCGTCGGGGAAAAGCTCCTTCGCGGCGCGGTTCGGGTTGTCCTGCATGGCGTTCAGGAACTTCGAGGCACCGCCCGCCCCCAGGAAATGCGCCATGTAGAGTTCGGTGGAGCCGATCTTCCCTTTGACCGTGTCCTCCAGATACTCCTTGTTGTCGCGGGTGTACTCCGCGGCCATCAGGGCGGAGGCGGCGGGGTCCTTGCGCAGGTCCAGGATTTCCCGCTTCAGGTCGGGATCGGTGACGTAGGGGCGCCCGTCGCCGCGCGTCTGGATCGCGTTGGCGTATTTGGCGTAGCCATGGTCCGCCCCATGGTCGCGCATCGTCGCCAGCCAGGTGCTGTCGATGAACTGGTACAGCCCCGTCGCGGACGAGGAGGAGGACTTCACGTCCGTCCGGTACCCGCTTTCCACGGCAGCTTTTTCCATGAGGTAGGAAAAATCGACCCCGGTCTTGGCGCTGGCGTTGCGGACCGCCGTTTCCACGTTCGCCGGACCGCGGGCGGTCTTCGCGGCCTGGACGGCGGTTTCGGCCTGACGGGCAAGGGCGGTGGCGATGGTCATGGGAGGAACCCCTGTGAGCGGTGCTGCCCCACTCTTGCAACCGGGATGCCAAGTTCGGCCAGCCCTCCTGCGTCGCAGACGCGCTGTTCGCGCCGCAACCCAGATGCCAATATCCATCGGCAAGGCTCGCCATGCACCATTCGGTACGGTATGGTGACGCGCACGTAAACCGCCCATGAAGCATTCACGCCCAATCGGGCCACGGGAGGCCGCTCCATCCATGATTCCCTACACCGCTCCGGTCGATGACCTCCGCTTTGTCCTGAACGAGGTGGTCGGCCTCGAAACGATTGCTGCGCTGCCGAACTGCGACTCGGCGGCCCCCGATCTGGTGGACGCCGTGCTGGAGGAAGCCGGCAAGTTCGCCTCCGGGGTTCTCGCCCCGCTGAACCGGGTCGGCGACAAGGAAGGCTCGGTGCTGGAAAACGGTGTCGTCCGCACGCCGACCGGCTGGAAGGACGCCTACGCCCAGTTCGCGGAAAGCGGCTGGAACAGCCTGCCCTTCGAACCGGAGTATGGCGGGCAGGGCCTGCCCTGGACCGTGGCCTTCGCGGTGAACGAGATGTGGCAGGCGTCCAACCTGTCCTTCGGCCTGTGCCCCCTGCTGAACCAGGGTGCCGTCGACCTGTTGACCGAGCACGCCAGCGACGAGCAGAAGGCCCTCTACCTGCCCAAGATGATCGCGGGCGCGTGGACCGGCACCATGAACCTGACGGAGCCGCAGGCGGGCTCCGACCTCGCCGCCGTGCGCACCCGCGCGGTGCGGGCCGACGACGGGACCTACCGCATCACCGGCCAGAAGATCTTCATCACCTACGGCGAGCATGACCTGACGGAGAACATCGTCCATCTGGTCCTGGCCCGCCTGCCCGACGCGCCTCCGGGCATCAAGGGCATCAGCCTGTTCATCGTGCCGAAGTTCCTGCCCAATCCGGACGGCTCGCCGGGCGAGCGCAACGACCTGCGCTGCGCCAGCCTGGAGCACAAGCTCGGCATCATGGCCAGCCCCACCGCCGTCATGGCCTTCGGCGACGACGGCGGCGCCACCGGCTTCCTGGTCGGGCAGGAGAACCGCGGCATCGAATACATGTTCACGATGATGAACAACGCCCGCCTCGGCGTCGGCATCCAGGGTGTCGCGATCGCCGAGCGCGCCTACCAACAGGCCCGCGACTACGCCAAGACCCGCGTGCAGAGCAAGGATCTGGCCGACCCGAAGGGCTCCGGCGTCGCCATCATCCGCCATCCGGACGTGCGCCGGATGCTTCTGGACATGCGCGCCAAGACGGAGGCGGCCCGCGCCCTGGCGCTCTACGCCGGCACGCAGCTCGACATCTCCCGCCATCATGAGGACGCCGCGGTGCGCGCCGCCGCCACCGCCCGCGTGGACATCCTGACCCCCATCGTGAAGGCGTGGAGCACCGACATCGGCTGCGACGTGGCCTCCACCGGCGTGCAGATCCACGGCGGCATGGGCTTCATCGAGGAAACGGGCGCGGCCCAGCATTACCGCGACGCCCGCATCACCCCGATCTACGAGGGCACCAACGGCATCCACGCCAACGACCTGACCTTCCGCAAGACGGGCCGCGACGGCGGCGAATCGGCCCGTGCCTTCATCGCGGAGATGCGCGCCACGGTGGCGGAACTGGAGAGCGTCCCCGGCGACGATGTGGAGGCGATCCGCACCAACCTGTCCGCCGGGCTGGACGCGCTGGAGCAGGCGGTGGCCTGGATCGTGAAGACCCAGGCCGACGGCGACCTGCAAGCCGCCGCGGCGGGAGCCGCCGGCTATCTGAAGCTGTGGGGCACGGTGGCCGGCGGCTGGATGCTCGCCCGCTCCGCCGCCAAGGCGCTGGAGGGGCTGCGGCAGCCCGGCGCCAACGCCCCCTTCCTGGAAGCCAAGCTGGTCACCGCCCGCTTCTATGCGGAGCAGATCCTGGCCCAGGGGCCGGGCCTGCTTCTGCCCATCCTGACCGCCCACCGCACGGTCATGGCGCTGAGCGAGGATCAGTTCTGAACGTCAACGGCCTGGTGAAGCCCTGTCCCCTTCGGGATGGCCGGGGCTTCACCGCCGCATACGGGGCCTCATAAGGGGAGTGTGTCGATGCAAGCCGGATACCGAACTTGGCTGGAGCGGCAGAAATACGGCGCCGCAACGGTCAACGCACAAGTCTATCGGATCGCGCGGGTCGAAGAACATTATGGCGACGTGGATGAGCATTACGCCCGCGACCGGATGGCATCGCTCCTTCTCCAGTTGCGCTATTCAACAGATGACGCGCGCTCCAATCGGCCGAACCCGAGCAAAATCCCCATCGAAGGCGACATCCGGGCCAACCTCGCCTCGTACCGCGGCGCCATCGAACGTTACCGCCGCTTCCGTGACACTGCCGATATGATGGCGGGAACTCCGGCAACCGCGGGAGTTGCAGTGGTCGCGGATGACGATCTTGGGCAACGGATTGGCTTGGAGCGCGATCTGCAAGCCGCATTGCGCCTGGAAATCGCCCAACTGGAACCGGGGATGACGGTGATCGACGAGGGGGCGGAACGGTCGGTCCAGTCCGGTTTCATCGACATCACCGCACGCGATGCTCAAGGGCGGGTGGTCGTCATCGAATTGAAGACCGGAACCGCCGGACAGCGGGCCGTCGCCCAAATTCTCAGCTACATGGGCGACATCTCCGACGAGGAAGAGGGGCGGGAAATCCGCGGCATCCTGGTCGCGTCCGACTTCGACGCCAAGGCCAAGGCGGCGGCCCGGATGGTGCCCAGCCTCTCGCTCCGGCGCTATGGTGTCCGCTTTTCCTTTGCCGACGGTAGCCAGTAAAGCATTTGATCCTTCCAACGGAAGGCACCAAAGGCCCCGTGAACCGTTACCCCCTCCATGGATCACCTGTGGAGATCGGATCGATGGCTCATCGCAACGGGATCGGCACCGCCGTCCTTGTCCTTCCGTTCCTGGCCCTGCCGCTGCTGGCCGCCTGCGACGACCAGCAGTCGGCGGAAAAGACCGGCCAGGACATAGGACGCGCGGTGGACAAAACCGCGGAGCGCGTGGGCGAAGCGGCCAAGGACTTCGGCGCCGAGGCGGGCCGCATGTTGCAGGACGCCGGGGCGGCGATCCGGCAGAAGGCCCACGAGTCCAAGCAGGACACCAATAATCAGACGGACAGCGCGGGGAAACCCTGACTCACGCCTCCGCCGGTCCGCGCAGTGTCCGCCAGACGCAGACCGCGGTGTAATAGGCGCTGCTGGCCAGCCAGACGAACCAGACGAAGTCGGGCCGGTCCGGATGCAGGACCACCAGAGCCGCGCTGGAGGCCAGCCACGCGGCGCTGACCAGAAGGTTCAGGCGCATCCAACGGCGCACCCGGAAGGGGTGAAGGAACTTCACCGTCGTGAAGGTCAGCAGGCCCAGCACCACCACCACGGCGGCGTTGATCCACGGGTCGAGCGCCAGAATCCAGAGATAGAGCGCCACCACGTTCCAGATCGCCGGGAAGCCGACGAAGTAGTTGTCGCCGCTCTTCATCCCGGTGTTCGAGAAGCAGTAGAGCGAGGTCATCATGATGAAGGCGGCCAGCGCCACGCCCAAACCGTCGGGCAGCAGGCCGAAGCGGTAAAGGAAGACCGCCGGAACGACGACGTAGGTCAGATAGTCGATCACGAGGTCGAGGACCGACCCGTCGATGCCCGGAAGCACCTCCTTCACCGAGGCGCGGCGGGCCAGCGTGCCGTCCACCCCGTCCACCACCAGCGCCAGCCCCAGCCAGCCCAGGCACGCCTTGGCGTCCCCGCCGACCGCGGCGAGCAAGGCGAGCAGCCCCAGCACCACGCCGCTTCCCGTGAAGGCGTGCACCCCCCAGGCCGACAGCCGCCGCCCGATTCCGTAACCGCCGTTGTCGCGGTAGCTGTCGTCCTTGAACCCGCTGTCCACTGGATACCCCTTCGTCCCTTCAGCGCCAACCTAGCCATGCGGCGCGAAAAGTCCAAGCGGGTCGGTGTTCCTCCTTGCGTGCTATTCCGCGGCGCGCGCCGTTGCGCCCGGTGACCTTGCGGGTCCGGCGAAGGCCGGGCTGTCCTTCAGCGCGTCGGGCTTCGGGCCGCCGGTCGCCCAGTCCAGCAGTTCCACCGTGTGGAGGATGGGCAGGCCGGTCCCGGTGCCGATCTGGGTGATGCAGCCCAGGTTCCCGGCGGCGATGGCGTCGGCCTTGGTGCTTTCGATGTTGCGGACCTTGCGGTCGCGCAACTGCACCGCGATTTCCGGCTGAAGCATGTTGTAGGTGCCGGCGGAGCCGCAGCAGATGTGCGCCTCCGGGATCTCCTTCACCTGGAAACCGGCGTCGCGCAGCAGGGCGCGGGGCGGGTCCTTGATGCGCTGCCCGTGCTGCATGGAGCAGGCGGAGTGGTAGGCGATGGCCTGACCCGTCTCCACCACCGGCGCGGTCAGGCCGATTTCCGCCAGGAACTCCGTCACGTCGCGGGCGATGGCCGCCACGCGGAGCGCCTTCGGCGCATACTCCGCGTCCTCGCGGAACTGGAAGGCGTAATCCTTCACCGTGGTGCCGCAACCGGAGGTGTTGACGATGATGGCGTCCAGCCCATCCCCGTCCATCTCGGCGATCCAGGCGTCGATGGTCTTCCTGGCGGCGGCGTCGCTGAGGTCCGTCTTGCCCATATGATGGGTCAGGGCTCCGCAACAGTCGGCCCCCTTCGCCACCACCACCTCCACCCCATGGCGGTTCAGGAGGCGGATGGTCGCCTCGTTGATCTGCGGGGCCAGAACCTGCTGGGCGCAGCCGGTCAGCAGAGCGGCCCGCTTGCGGCGCGGCCCCACCGCCGGGTGGGCGCCCGGACGGTCGCTGTGGCTCGGTCCCGGCACCGACTTCGGGGCCAGCGCCAGCAGCGCGCCGAGCCGCCCCGGCAACACCCCGGCGAAGGGCTTGCCGAACCAGGCGGCGAGCAGGGCCAGACGGAACAGCCGCGGATTCGGCAGCACGCGGGCCAGCAGGTCGCGGATGGCACGGTCGGCGGCGGGGCGGGCGTGGGTCGCCTCGACATGGGCGCGGGCGTGATCGACCAGATGCATGTAGTTCACGCCCGATGGGCAGGTCGTCATGCAGGACAGGCAGGACAGGCAGCGGTCGATGTGCTCCACCTGCCGGGCGGTGGGCGGCCCGCCCTTCTCCAGCATGTCCTTGATCTGGTAGATGCGCCCGCGCGGGCTGTCCAGCTCGTCGCCCAGCAGGACATAGGTCGGGCAGGTCGCCGTGCAGAAGCCGCAATGGACGCATTTGCGCAGGATCGCCTCGGAATCCCGGTAATCCGCGTCGGCAAGCTGGGCGAGCGTGAAATTCGTCTGCATGAGTCCTTACACTCCCGCGTACATGCGGCCGGGATTCAGGATGCCGCAGGGGTCGAAGCTCTCCTTAACCCGGCGGCTCAGCGCCATCACCGGATCGGGCAGCGGATGGAAAACCTCCGCCACGGTCCGCACCTCCTCCGGCGCGCGCACCAGCGTCGCGTGGCCGGCGGCACCCAGCGCCCCGCGGATCGCCTCGGCGTCATCGGGCGCCGGCACAGCCGCCACCCAGATCAGCCCGCCGCCCCAATCGAAATACAGCTCCGCGTCCAGCGCCCAGCGGATGGACTCCGCCACGCGCGGCCCTTCGGAGGGCTGGACGGAGATTTTCCAGATGTGGCGGGCGTCGTTGCCCCCAGGGTGGGCGCAAAAGAACGCCACGTCCCGGACCTCCTTCCAGACCGCCAGCGACTCGTCCCGGTCCAGCACGGCATCGGCGCCAAGCTCCTCCTTCAGCGCGGCGACACGGGCGGCGACGGACGGGCCGAAGCCCTCCAGCCGGACCAGCGTCACCGCCCCGCCCGCCCCGGCAACCTCCCGCACATGGGACCGCGCGGCGACCGCGGCGGGCAGATGGGCGGCGCCGGACACCTCGTGGGGGCTCTGAAGCGCCGCGGTCAGAGCGGCCACCGCCATGGCGTCCTCGCGCCCGGCCAGCAGCAGCGTCCGGCTGTCCTCCGGCGCCGGCAGCACCTTCACCGTCAACTCGGTCAGCGCGGTCAGCGTGCCGAAGGACCCGGCCATCAGCTTGGGCACGTCGTAGCCGGTGACGTTCTTCACCACCTTGCCGCCGCCCTTGTACAGCTCGCCGCGCCCGTTCACGCCCTCGATGCCCAGCGTGTGGTCGCGGGCGGAACCGGCGCTGATGCGGCGCGGCCCGGCCAGCCCGGTGGCGACCACCCCGCCCAGCGTCCCCTGCCCTTCGGGCTGCCCGAACAGCGGGCCGAGGTCCTGCGGCTCGAAGGCGAGTTGCTGCCGCCGCTCCGTCAGCATGGGCAGGATGTCGGCCATCGGCGTGCCGGCCCTGGCGGTCAGCACCAGTTCCTCCGCCTCGTAGGCGACGACTCCGGACAGGCCGGAGAGGTCCAGCGTGTAGGCGGTCTGGGTCGGGCGCCCGAGTCCGCGCTTGGACCCCGAGCCTGCGACGTCCAGCGGCGTTCCTTCCGACAGGGCCCAGCGCACCGCGTCGGCGGCCTGGGCCGCCGTGTCGGGCTTGAAGGTGGTCACGGTCATGCGGGCGCCCTCAGAAGCGGGGGATGTCGGGGAAGCGCAGTTCCCCCTTGTGAACATGCACGCGGCCCAGTTCGGCGCAGCGGTGCAGCTTCGGGAAGACCTTGCCGGGATTCAGCAGCCCGTCGGGGTCGAAGGCGCATTTGATGCGCTGCTGCTGGTCCAGATCGACCTCGTCGAACTGGTCGGTCATCAGGTCGCGCTTTTCCACCCCCACGCCATGCTCGCCGGTCAGAACGCCGCCGACCTCCACGCACAGGCGCAGGATGTCGTTGCCGAAGGCTTCCGCCCGCTCCAGTTCGCCCGGCTTGTTGGCGTCGTAGAGGATCAGCGGATGCAGGTTGCCGTCGCCCGCGTGGAAGACGTTGGCGACCCGCAGGGCGTAGCGGTCGGACATCTCCTGCATGCGCTGGAGCACCAGGGGCAGCGCCTTGCGCGGGATGGTGCCGTCCATGCAGTAGTAATCGGGGCTGATCCGCCCGACCGCCGGGAAGGCCGCCTTGCGCCCGGCCCAGAAGGTCAGCCGCTCCTCCTCCGAGGTCGAGACTCGGGAATAGCAGCAGCCCTTGGACCGCGCGATCTCCGCCACCCGGTCGATCAGGTGGTCGACCTCCGCCGCCGGGCCGTCCAACTCCACGATCAGCAGGGCTTCCACGTCCAGCGGGTAGCCGGCGTGGACGAAATCCTCCGCCGCATGGATGGCCGGCCTGTCCATCATCTCCATGCCGCCGGGGATGATGCCCGCGGCGATGATGGCGGCCACGCAGTCGCCGCCCTGCTCGCTGGTCGGGAAGCCGATCAGCACGGCCCGCGCGGTGGCCGGCTTCTTGAGAATGCGGACGGTGACCTCCGTCACCACCCCCAGAAGCCCTTCGGAGCCGGTGACGACGCCCATCAGGTCGTAGCCGCCCGCGTCCAGATGTTTGCCGCCCAGCCGCAGCACGGTGCCGTCCATCAGCACCATTTCCACACCGAGCACGTTGTTGGTGGTCAGCCCGTATTTCAGGCAATGCACCCCGCCGGAATTCTCCGCGATGTTGCCGCCGATGGTGCAGGCGATCTGGCTGGAGGGGTCGGGCGCGTAATAGAAGCCCTCATGCGCCACCGCGTTGGAAATGCCCAGGTTGGTCACCCCCGGCTGGGTCACCACGCAGCGGTTGGCGAAGTCGATGTCCAGGATGCGGTTGAACTTGCCCATACCCAGCAGCACGCCGTCGGCCAGAGGCAGCGCCCCGCCGGACAGGGAGGTGCCGGCCCCGCGCGGCACGACCTTCACCCCCATCTCCTTGCAGGTCCTGAGCACCCGGCTCACCTGCTCCGTCGTGCCGGGAAGCACGACGACCATGGGAAGCTGGCGGTAGGCGGTCAGCCCGTCGCATTCATAGGCGCGGAGTTCGCTCTCCTCGGCGATCACGCCCTCGCCGGGCACGATGGCTCGCAGCGCTGCGATGATCTCGCGGCGGCGCGCGATGACTCCCTCGTCGGGCGCGGGCATTCGCATGGCCGGCCTTCCTCCCCCCGTGATTCGCACCGGTTGGTTCCGGATGCATTCCGTAACCAGTGGTATCATTGCGGGCGGGAAGGACACAAGCCGGTGCCGATTCGGACCCGTGAGGATTCGGGCCGGGCGGGATCGGCCAAAGCTCCGGCAGAGCCCCAAAACGCAAGAGCCGCGCCCGAAAGGCGCGGCTCTTGCGAGAAACCCAAAGCTCGTCGGCCGGGCGGACCCGGCCGCCGGTCTCAGCCCTGGCGGGCCTTGAAGCGCGGGTTCTGCTTGTTGATGACGTAGACGCGGCCCTTGCGGCGGATCACGCGGCAGGCCTTGTGGCGCGTCTTCATCGACTTCAGAGAGTTAACGATCTTCATAATTCTTCATCCTGGTCGGTCGGCGGCTCGATCGAAGGCGCGCACCATAGTGCGGCGCACCCCCGCTGTCAACGGCCCCCGTCGCGGTTGCGGTTGTGGTCGGACGGGTTCCTCCTCACCGTCATTCCGCCGGTTTCAGCGCGTAGAAACGGCAGACGCGCATGCCCGCCTCGATGGCGGCGATGCGGCGGACCCACAGTTCAACCTCGTCCATCACGGCGATCTTGGTTTCGTGGTTCAGATGGTGGCGTTCCAGATGCTCGACCAGACCCTGGATGGCGGACAGGATCAGGCCGCGGTGGGTGTCGGTGATGTCCTCGGCGATGCGCAGGTCCAGGTTCCGCTGGGCGAAGGCGGCGGCCATCTGGTCCTTCGACCACAGATGCGGCTGCATCGGCTCCTTGTCGCACCAGACCTGGACGGCCTTGGCCCCGGCCAGCGCCGGTTCGATCACATAATCGGTCATCAGCAGATGGCCGCGCGGCTTCAGCGCCAGTTCCATCCCATCGAAAAGCTGGTCCTTGCCGCGGACGGAGAACATCCCCTCCTTGTAGACGATGGCGTCCACGCGCTTGGGATGGCTGAAATTCTCCGGATCGTAGGTTTCGATCGGGGCCTTCTTCTCCAGCCCCTCCTTGAAGGAGCGGATCATTCCTTCCTTCGCCAGGAACTCCGACGCTTCCAGCCCGGTGACCCAGCAGCCGTACTTGCTCGCCATGGTGCGGCTGGTGCCGCCCAGACCGGCGGACAGGTCCAGCACGCTCATCGCCGGGTTCAGGCCGAGCGGCTTCACCAGATAGGGGATGTGGTCCTGACCGCCCGGCGTGTTGAAGCCCTTGCCCCACAGCTTTTCCGCCACATCGAGCCGCGAGGCCGTCCACAGCGGCTTGCCCCAGCGGTTGAGGTCGCCCCCGCGGCTCCGGGCGGCAGGCTGGGCCGCGGCGTCGGGTTGCGGCGCGGCGTCGCCCTCCTCGCCCCTGCCCTTCAGGCCGGAGAGGTCGTACCCCTCCCACCAGGCGTAAAGGCGGGTCTTGAGCTTGATGCGGGGAGCCCCCGCCTGATCGTTGCCGTTCTTATCGCTCATCGCCTTCGCGCCTGCCCCGCTGCCTGGACCGCCGGACGACCGGTTCTTTCGCGCGGCGGAAAGGACCGTTCCGCGATGCGATCGAAATCATTCCGACTTTCAAGTTATCCAGGCGTCCCATTCGCGCAAGGGCAAAATCCGGCGGCACGTTACCGCACCGCTTTGTCCATATGCGGATCGTCCATGGCGGCCACCCGCGTCCCGGCGGCGCGCAGCACCGCGTTGCAGGCGGGCGGCAGGCTGACGTAGCGCGGTTGCGGTTTGCCGTTGTGCTTCTCCACCACCGGATAGACGGAGCCGAGCCAGGATTCGACCTCGTCGCCGCAGCCGTCTCCCTCGGGCAGCTCGCGCTGCTCCTCGCACTGCGGGCTTCCCGCCGGACAGCCGAGCCGGATGTGCATGTGCCCGTCATGGCCGTGCCAGGGCCGCAGCTTGCGCAGGAAGGCGCGGTCCGGCCAGGAATGGCGGCACATCGCCAGCTTGATCGCCGGGTTGACGAAGATGCGGGTCACCCGCGGGTCGCTGGCGGCGATGCGGATGAGTTGGGCCTGCCGGTCCGACCAGTCCTCGGTCACGCGCACCCGTCCGTAATCGACGTATTTGATCTCGGTCAGGTTTTCCCGCGCGTTGCGTCCCATGGGCGGATGGTCGAGCCGCAGCCACACGTCGGCGTCCAGCCCGATCTGGTGGCTGGCGTGGCCGAAGCTCATCGGGCCGCCGCGCGCCTGTCCCATGTCGCCGATCAGCGCGGTCCCCAGCCCCGCCGCCGCGACCTTCCGACCGAAGCCCTTCAGATAGTCGATCAGCTCCGGATGGCCGTAGTAGCGCTGGCGCGACAGGCGGATCACCTGATAGCCGGTGCCTTCCGCCGGCAGGGCCCGCGCTCCGGTGACGCAGCCCGCGGCATAGCCGCCGAAGGACTGCGCCGGCCCCAGGGCCGGACCGCTCACCTGGCTCCAGGCGATGGAATTGGGAGCCGGCGGTGCGGGTTTCTTCTTCTGTTGCGACCCGGCTTCGGCCTGACCGGCCAGTCCGGCAGCCATCAGAGCCGCCGCAAGCACCCCAATCGTCAGGCCAACCGCCAAGCGCCGCATCGTCTTCCCCCACGGGCCGCCAATCGGGAAAGATTAGAACAAATCATCATTAACGAAAAGTAAGGCTCACGCTGACATCACCGCCGCCTTCGACTTGCCCCTGTTGAAATGGCCCTGTCGAAATGGCTGGAGGCTTGCGCGTCAGTCCAGCGTCTGCCGGTACCGCTTCAGCGCGGCGACCGTGACCACCGCCAGGAAGATCAGCAGCGGCAGCACCTCCCCCGCGATCTCCGCCGGACCGTTGCCTTTCAGAAGGATGCCGCGGACGATGCGCAGGAAATGGGTCAGCGGCAGGATCTCCCCCACCGCCTGCGCCCAGCCGGGCATGCCGCGGAAGGGGAACATGAAACCGGACAGCAGCATCGACGGCAGAAAGAAGAAGAAGGACATCTGCATCGCCTGAAGCTGGTTCCTCGCCACGGTGGAGAAGGTGAAGCCCACCGCCAGATTGGCCGCGATGAACAGCACCAGCACCGCGGACAGCAGCGCCAGGCTGCCGACGATGGGCACGCCGAACAGCAGCCGGGCCGCCAGGATGATGATGATGACCTGGATGTAGCCGACCAGGATGAAGGGCACGATCTTGCCCAGCATCACCTCGAACGGGCGGACGGGCATCGCCAGCAGGTTTTCCATCGTCCCGCGCTCCCGCTCGCGGGTGACGGCCAGCGCGGTCATCATCACCATGGTCATGGTCAGGACCACGCCCATCAGGCCGGGCACCACATTGTATTGAGTGATCCCCTCCGGGTTGTAGCGGCGATGGACACGCAACTCGACCGGATCGGGGGTGGCGCGCAGATGGGCCAGCGGGCCGGTCAGGTCGGGGTCCAGCGCCTGCCGCGCGATGGTGGACAGGGCCGCCAGCGCGTTGCTGGTCGCCGCCGGGTCGGTCGCGTCGGCCTCCACCAGCAGCACGGGCCGGTCCCCCCGTTGCAGGTCGCGGGCGAAGCCCACGGGGATGGTGACGGCGAACTGCACCCGCCCTTCCGCCAGGAGGCGGTCGAGGTCCGCCGGGCTCCGCGCGGAGCGGTTCACGTCGAAATAGCCGGAATTCGCCATGGCCGACACCAGCGTGCGCGCGAAGGGGCTGGAGTCGGCGGCCAGAACCGCGGTCGGCAGGCTTTTCGGGTCGGAATTGATGGCGAATCCGAACAGCACGAGTTGCAGCACCGGCACACCCACCATCATGGCGAAGGTCAGCCGGTCCCGCCGCATCTGGATGAATTCCTTCACCATCACCGCAACGAAGCGCGCAAAGGAAAACCTCGCCATGACAATCTCCACCGAACCGATGCATTTAAAAATGGAAATACAACCTCAAGCCTTATTATTTCACGAAACTACTATGACCTATTGACATGCGAAAATTGCCTGAAGCACTGTCCGAATGCGTTAACTCGTGTGCCGGAGACATATCGTGACGTCTATTCTTGCTAAGGGCGCTACCGCGGTGGCCGCCTTGTTTCTGTTTCATGGCGTCGCCCTCGCCGGGCAACAGGATTTCACTGTTCTGAACAAGACCGGCTATCCGCTGAAGCATATCTATGTCAGCGAGTCCGACAACGAGAAGTGGGACGAAGACGTTCTCGGCCGCGATGTCCTCGAAGACGGCGAAGAGTTCGAACTGAACTTTGCCAAGGCCGAGAAGACCTGCAAGTGGGACATGAAGGTCATCTACGACGACGGCGAGTCGGCGGTCTGGGAAAATCTGAACCTCTGCCAGATCTCCAAGCTGACCCTGCGCTGGAACAAGAACACCGGCGTGACCTCCGCCAACATCGAGTAAGGCGACTGGCAAAGGGCAAATGCCGCCGCTCCGCCATCGGTGCCGGCGCGGCGGCGTTCCCGTCCCTGTTCCCGTCCCATGCGCAGCGCCCGCCCTCATGCGAACCGCCCTCATGCGAAGTTGTCCGTGCTGCGGTTCATCAGGTGGATGAACACGTCCTCCAGCGTCGGTTCCGTCCGCCGCAGGATCAGGCCGGGGTCGCCCGACCAGGGACGCAACGCCGCTTCCAGTTCCGTGTCGTCGGTGCCGCTGACATGCAGCCGGGCGCCGAAGGCGACGACCATCTCCACGCCCGCACGCCCCCGCAGCGCCGCCTCGATGCGCCCGAGGTCCGGCCCGTCCGCTCCCTTCGAGCCCACCTCGTAGGTGACCAGACCCGAGCGGGCGATCACCTCCTCCACGCTGCCCTGGGTCATCAGCCGGCCATAGGCGAGGTAGGCGATGGCGTGGCAGCGTTCCGCCTCGTCCATGTAATGGGTGCTGACCAGCACGGTCAGCCCGTCGTCGGCGAGCCGGTGGATTTCGTCCCAGAATTCCCGCCGGGCCTTGGGGTCCACGCCCGCGGTCGGCTCGTCGAGCAGCAGCAGCTTCGGCTCGTGCAGGATGCAGGCGGCCAGCGCCAGACGCTGCTTCCAGCCGCCGGACAGTTCCCCGGCAAGCTGCCCCCGCCGGTTGCCCAGCCCCAGCCGGTCCAGCGCCTCGGCGACCTTCCGCCGCCGGTCCGGCACCCCGTACATGCGGGCGACGAAATCGAGATTTTCCGCGATGCTCAGATCCTCCCAGAAGCTGAATTTCTGGGTCATGTAGCCGACCTGCCGCTTGATGGCGGCGCTCTGGCTGCGGATGTCGAGCCCGAGGCAGGTCCCCTCCCCCGCATCGGGGGTCAGCAGCCCGCAGAGCATGCGGATGGTGGTCGTCTTGCCCGACCCGTTCGGCCCCAGGAATCCGTAGATCTGCCCCCGCCGCACCCGGATGGAAAAGCCGTCCACCACCGTCTTGGCGCCGAAGCGCTTCACCAGCCCGTGCACGTCGATGACCGCAGTCATGGCCGAAGCTCCACATCCACCGGCAGGCCGGGGTTGAGCGAGGCCCCGTCCTCCAGGCGGGCTTCCACCCGGAAGACCAGCTTTTCCCGGCTGCCGACGCTGTAGATCACCGGTGGGGTGTATTCGGCCCGTGGCGCCACGTAGGTCACCTGCGCCGACAGGCCGGGCGGACAGCCGTCGCAACGCACCGGCAGACGGTTTCCCGGACGGACGCGGGCCATCAGCGGTTCGGGCACGAAGACCACCAGCTTCACCTTCCCCGGCGGCAGCAGCGACACCACGGGGGAACCCGCCGGCACCCATTCGCCGGGGTTGAACAGCGTGTCCTCGACCAGCGCCGATTCAGGCGCCAGGGGAGCCAGTTCGGCCAAACGCTTCTCCGCCTGGGCAAGCGCGGCCTCGGCCTGGGCCACCGCGTCCTCCGCCGCGCGGATCAGGTCGGGCCGGGCCGGCAGGTTGGAAACGGCAAGCAGCGCGGTCAGTTCCTCCAACCGCGCGCGGTCCTGGTCGCGGGCGGCGCGGGCGGCGTCCAGCCGGTCGTCGGAGCTGACCTTGCGCGCCACCAGCGTCTGCTGCCGCGCCAGTTCCGCTTCGGAATAGCGCAACGCCGCCTCGGCCTGCGCCCGTTGGGCGGTGACCACGGCCAGTTCGTCGGGGCGCTTCCCGATCCGCAGGTCGGCCAATTGCGCCCGAGCCTGCCCCAGCACGGCGGCCAGCCGGTCGCGCTCCGCCCGCGCGCTGGTCCGGTCCAGCGCGAAAAGGGGGGCACCGGCTTCCACCCGCCCGCCGCGCGTCACCTCCAGCGTGTCGAGCGTTCCGGCCACCGGGGCGGCGATGCGCAGATACTCCCCCTCCGCATAGCCGTGGGCCAGCGGCACGGCGTTCCCGCCGCCCAGTCCAAGGAACGCCAACACCGTCACAAGGATTTCGGACAGCCAGCTCATGGCTTCGAACTCATGGCAGGGGGCCTCCCTCCGGAGCGAGCGCGCGGCGCAGCGCGTCGAGATGGGCCTTCAGCAGCGCCGATACGTCCAGCGGGCGGTCCTCCAGCGCTTCGAAGGAGGATCGCCACAGCGCGCTCATCAGCATCGGGGCGACGATCAGACGGACGGTCGAATCGACGTCCACCGGGCGGAACTCCCCGCGCGCCACGCCGCGCTCCAGCACCGCCGACAGCAGGGCGAAGGCGCGGCGGATCACCTCTTCATGATAGAAGCGGGCGAGATCGGGGAAATTGCCGGCCTCCGCGATGATCAGCTTCGGGATGGCCCCGGCGCGGGTCTTCAGCACGCGCGCCGCGAAGAGGGTCAGCAGCGTTTCCAGCACGGCGAAGCTCGGCCCCTGCGACCCGGCCAGCAGGCGTTCGGCCATTTCCAGGTTGGGCAGGATGGCCTCGCGGACCGCCGCCTTGAACAGCTCCTCCTTGTTCGGAAAGTAAAGATAGAGCGTGCCCTTGCTGACCCCGGCCCGCGCCGCGACGTCCTCCAGCCGGGCCGCCGCGAAGCCGCGTTCGCCGAACACGGTCAGGCCCGCATCGACGATTTCCTGGTGGCGCGCCTCCTTCCGGCGGCGCCAGCGCGGGGCCGCGGAGTTCTCCTCCGGCATGGCCGGCTCCTGCGCGAAAAATATTACTGACCGGTCAGTTATTAAATAATGTCCGGCGGAAACGCCACCTTTTCAGAAGGGTTGCGCCTTTACGCCGCAGCCATAGGTCATTGTGCGCCGCAGCAATCACTATGCAAAAGGGCTTGCCTTTCGGCCAAGAGTTGCCGAAACTTTCGACAACCCAGGAAGCGAACGGACCGACACGGGATCGCGCTCGAAGGGCATACCGGTGGTCAATGTCGCCGAATGATCAAGGAGCGCACACCCCACCCCGGGAGGAACGGTTCAAGGTGCCGTGCCGGGACACGCCGAGCGGGCGCGCGTATGCGCGCGGACGTCCGGCTTTCCGGTTGAGCAGGGGGTGTCGATCATGCCGGGTGCAATGCGCCAGTCCACGTCGAACCTGGAATTGCTGACCATCTATGAGGTCAGCAAGATCCTCGGTTCTTCCCTCGACCTCCAGCAGACACTGCGCGAGGTGCTTCGCGCGCTGGCCTACCAGCTCCAGATGCACCGCGGCCGCGTCTATCTGGTGGGCGAAGACAATGTGCTGCGGCTGGTTGCCGCGAACGGCCTGTCGAACGAGGCCGCGGCGCAGTTCGAATTCCGCGAGGGGGAAGGGATCACCGGACGCATCCTGAAGACCGGCATGCCCGTCGTCGTCCCCAATCTGGCGGAAGAGCCGTTGTTCCTGAACCGCACCGGCGGGCGCGAGGACCTGGACGAGCAGGTGGCCTCGCTGGTCGGCGTGCCGATCAAGGCCGCGGGCGTCGTCGTCGGCGTCCTGACCATCGACCGCATCTCCGACGAAGGGCCGCAGGGCCATTTCGGCAGCGACGTGCGTTTCCTGACCATGGTCGCCAACCTGATCGGCCAGACCGTGCGCCTGCACCGCACCGTGGCGGAGGAACGCCGCTTCATGATGCGGGAAACCTTCCGCATGCAGAAGGAACTGCGCCCCGTCGCCGCCCCGATCAACGACGTGGTCTGCACCAGCCCCAACATGCTGGAGGTGATGGCCCAGGTCCACCGGGTGGCGCCCTTCAAGTCCACCGTGCTGATCCGCGGCGAGAGCGGCACCGGCAAGGAGCTGATCGCGCGGGCCATCCACAACATGTCGCCGCGCAAGGACGCCCCCTTCATCCGCGTGAACTGCGCCGCCCTGCCCGAATCGCTTCTGGAATCGGAACTGTTCGGCCACGAGAAGGGGGCCTTCACCGGCGCGCAGAAGGACCACAAGGGCCGGTTCGAGCTGGCGTCCGGCGGCACGCTGTTCCTGGACGAGATCGGCGACATCTCCCCCAACTTCCAGGCCAAGCTGCTGCGCGTCCTTCAGGAGCAGGAGTTCGAGCGGGTCGGCGGGTCCAAGACCATCAAGACCGACGTCCGCCTGATCTGCGCCACCAACCTGAACCTGGAGGAGGCGGTCGGCCACGGGAAGTTCCGCGCCGACCTGTATTTCCGCATCAACGTGGTCGCCATCCATCTGCCGCCGCTGCGCGAACGGCGCCAGGACATCGGTCCGCTGGCCCGCCATTTCGTGGCGAAGTTCGCCAAGGACAACGGCATGACGCTGGCCATCGAGGACGAGGCGCTGGAGGTGCTGAACCGCTGCACCTGGCCCGGCAACGTGCGCGAGCTGGAAAACTGTATCGAGCGCGCGGCCACCCAGACGCGCGACGGCATCATCCGCACCGATTCCCTCTCTTGCAGCCTGAACCTCTGCAACTCTTCGATCCTGTTCCAGTACAGCACGCTGGGCGCCTCGGTCGGCGGCCTCGCCCCGTCCATGGGGCCGGGGGCCGGAAGCCGCGCCCCGGCAGGACGCCCCGGCGCTCCGGCGCCCGCCAACGCCCTCAAGACTCCGGCCATGACGCCCCCGGTGCCGGAACCGGCCGGTGCCGGCGGGGCTTGGCCCGCCTGCGCGTCCGGCTGCTCCGCCGGGCCGTCGCCGGTCTGCGGCGCCGCCCAGCCGGTGGTTCCGGTCCCCCTGATCCCGCTCCCCCTGCCCGAGCCGAGCGCTCCCGCCGCCACGGTTCCCGCATCGGCCAGCGCCGCTCCCTCGCCCGCCGCGGAGGTGCCTCTGGACGAACCGGAGTCGGGATCGCTGCGCGACCGGTTGCTCTGGGCGATGGAGCGCACCGGCTGGGTGCAGGCCAAGGCCGCCCGCCTGCTCGGCATGACCACCCGTCAGGTGAGCTACGCCCTGCGCAAATACAACATCGAGATCAAGCGCTTCTGACGGACGGGACGTTGCACAACCAGGACAGGTGTTTTTGGGTGTGCTAGCATCCCTCCGCACCTTCTCCGATCCCCGCAGGTTCATGGAACGGACCCTCGCCCTTCTGTTCGCCGACATCGCCGACAGCACGCTGCTGTACGAAATGGCCGGCGACCGGAAGGCGGCGGCGCTGACCCAGCGGGTGCTGGAAAGCCTGCGCCAGATCGTAGAAGCCAATACCGGCACGGTGGTCAAAAGCCTCGGCGACGGGTTGCTCGCCGCCTTCCCCACCGCCGATGGCGCCGCCCGCGCCGCGCTCGCCATGATGGAGCGGCAAGCGGACTTCCTGCTGCGTCTGCGCGCCGGGATGCATTTCGGCCCGGTGATCCCCGGCCCCGGCGACCTCTACGGCGACGCCTGCAACGTCGCCGCCCGGCTGGAGTCCATCGCCCGCCCCGGCGAGATCCTGGCGACCGACGATCTGGTCCACCGCCTCTCCCCTTCCCTGCGGAAGCGGGCGCGTCTTCTGAACAGCGTGGCGGTGAAGGGGAAGGCCGCCCCGGTGCGCGTCCACCAGATCCGCAGCGGCGACACCGCACCGGAGGCCGAGGACAATGCCACCATCGGGCTGACCATGTCGGAGCCCGGCAGCGGGCGCGGCCTGCCGTCCCTGCGCCTGTCCGGGCGCTGCGCCGACGCAACCCTGTCTCCCCTCCTGCCCCGCGTCACGGTGGGGCGCGACGAAAGCTGCGGCCTGCGCATTCCCTCCCGCCGGACCTCGCGCCAACACGCGGTGATCGACTTCAGCCGCGGCAGCTTCCTGCTGACCGACCATTCGACCAACGGCACCTTTATCCGCACGGGCGATTCCCCGTCCCTCCTGCTGCGCCGCGATTCGACGAAGCTGTCCGGCACCGGGCTGATCGGGTTCGGGGGAGAGCCGCTGGGGCCGGACGAGGATCACGTCCTGGCCTTCCACGTCGGCACCGCCTGACGGTCCCCGGCCTCCCTTGTCGGGTCCCCGACAGGCGCTCCGCATTGTCGGCCATTGTTCGGCTTTGTCCGCCTTTGTCGCAATGCCGACACGGACGGGCCACCCGACAATTCCAATCAAGCCATTGAAATTCAACGATTCATTCAGTTGGCCCCGAACTTGCTTTTAACAGCCGGACCAAGGGCGCCGATGGCGCGGCTGGGAAGGGAGTGGACGATGGCCAACGTTATTTCGCTCGACAGCATCCTGGGCGTGGGTGAGTTGAAGGCTCCCGCCGAGGCGCCGCCCGCCGCCGCCTCCGGCTGTTCGTCGTCCTCCTGCGGGTCGTCCGACGGCCCCGCCGACATGTCGCCGGAAGTGTGGGAGAAGGTGAAGAACCATCCCTGCTACTCCGAAGAGGCGCATCACTATTTCGCCCGCATGCACGTCGCGGTGGCGCCGGCCTGCAACATCCAGTGCAACTACTGCAACCGCAAATACGACTGCTCGAACGAGAGCCGGCCGGGCGTGGTTTCCGAGAAGCTGACCCCCGATCAGGCGATCCGCAAGATCATGGCCGTCGCCAAGGAAATCCTGCAACTCTCCGTCATCGGCATCGCCGGCCCCGGCGACAGTCTGGCCGCGGGGGGCAGGAACACCTTCCAGACGTTCGAGATGCTTCAGAAGAAGGCGCCGGACCTGAAGCTGTGCCTGTCCACCAACGGTCTGGCCCTGCCCGACCATGTGGACAGCATCGCCAACTACAACATCGACCATGTGACGATCACCATCAACATGGTCGATCCGGAGGTCGGCCAGCACATCTATCCCTGGATCTTCCACGATCACAAGCGCTGGACCGGCCTGGACGCCGCCAAGATCCTGCACGAGCGCCAGATGCTGGGGCTGGAGATGCTGACCGCCCGCGGCATTCTGGTGAAGGTGAACTCCGTCATGATCCCGGGGATCAACGACGAGCACCTGCTGGAGGTGAACAAGGCCGTGAAGTCGCGCGGCGCCTTCCTGCACAACATCATGCCGCTGATCTCCGACCCGGCGCACGGCACCCATTTCGGCCTGACCGGCCAGCGCGGCCCGACCGCGCAGGAGTTGAAGGCGCTCCAGGACCAGTGCGAGGGCGGGGTCAAGCTGATGCGCCACTGCCGCCAGTGCCGCGCCGACGCGGTCGGCCTGCTGGGCGAGGACCGCGGCGCCGAGTTCACCATCGACCGGATCGAGGCGATGGGCGAGGTGGACTACGACCAGGACGCCGCCCGCACCTACCGCGAGCATGTCGAGGGCGAGCGCGCCGGGCGCCACGCCGCCAAGGCCGCCGCGCAGGCCGAGGTGGCCGAGACGGTCGGCACCGAGGCGCAGCCGATCCTGATCGCCGTCGCCACCAAGGGCGGGGAGCGCATCAACGAGCATTTCGGCCACGCCAAGGAATTCCAGATCTACGAGGTCGGCCCGAAGGGCGCGACGTTCGTCGGGCACCGCCGCGTGGACCAATATTGCGAAGGCGGATCGGGCGACGAGGACACGCTCGGCTCCGTCCTGTCGGCGATCAACGACTGCGCCGCGGTCTTCGTCGCCAAGATCGGCGGCTGCCCGTCGCAGAGGTTGAAAGACGCGGGCATCGAACCGGTTGACCGCTTCGCCTTCGAGTACATCGAAGAGTCGGCATTGACCTACTTCAAGGACTATGCCGAGCGCCTGGGCCAAGGTGCGGTCAACTCGCGCGAGGGGCAGGACGCGGTGATCCGCACCGGCGCCTTCACCGCCCTGCGCGCCTGATACCCCGAACCACCGATCATCCCCACGGACCTACCCGGCGGCCCACCGCAACAGCCGCCCCACACGCAAGGAGAGTGTCATGGCTTACAAGATCAAGGCTTCCGACTGCACCGCCTGCGGCGCCTGCGAGGCCGAGTGCCCGAACAACGCCATCAGCTTCAAAAAGGGCGCCTACGCCATCAACGCGGACACCTGCACCGAATGCAAGGGCCAGTTCTCCAGCCCGCAGTGCGCCTCGGTCTGCCCGGCCGACTGCTGCGTCCCGGCCTGATCGCCCGACACCCCCTCTCCCGCGCACGGCGGGAGAGGGTGTTCATGGAGCGCACCGCCATGCTGGACGAGGTGGATGAAGGCTGGCTCAACCGCCGTTACTACGGCGGCGACCTGCCGCCCGAGGCGGAGCGGTTCCTGCATCTGGCCGCCGCCAGCTACGCCGACGCCGAGGCGGCGCAGCGTCATCTTGCCCGTGCCGCCGAACTGGCGCCGGGGCACCGGCTGGTCGATCTCGGCCATTACAAGTTTCATTTCTACAAGGCGAACCTGGACACCGCCCTGATCTACGGGGAGCGGATGCTCGGCCACGCCATGGCGGCCATCGGCCTGAACCACACCGACTGGCGCATGGTCCGCCGGGATCACGCCGACTTCGCCGGTCTGGAGCCGGCCCCCCGCCTGTTCCTGTTCGCGCTCACCGCGGTCGGCTACCTGCTGCTGCGCCTGGGCCGTCTGGCCGAAGGGCGCGAAGCGCTGAACAAGGTCTGCGGCCTCGACCCGAAGGACCGGTTCGGCACCACACGCCTGCTCGCCGCCGCAAATCGCCACGAAGCCGGGCCGGAGGACGACGACGCATGAGCGACGACATCGACAGCGCGCTGGACTGGCTGGGCAACCCGGTCGATTGCGGCGACTGCGCCTACCGCGACCGTCTGGCGGAGGGGCGCTGCGAACCGCTGCGCGCCTGCGTGCACGACCGTTACGCCAAGCGCATCCAGCGCTTTTTCCAATGGAACGACGATCTGGCGGGCGAGCATCTCGACCATCCCTACTTCGAGGTCCGCGCCAACGCCGCCCGCTTCGCGCCGATCTTCATCGTGCCGCGATTGATGGAAGACCCGGACGAGACGGTGCGCGCCGCCGCCGCCCGCCGCCTGCCCCGCCGCCTGCTGCTGAAGATGCGCGGCGACCCCGACCGCGAGGTGCGCATCGCCGTCGCCTCCCGGCTGGAGGAGGCCGACCTCGCCCCGCTGATGCGCGACCCCGACTATTCCGTGCGCCTGCGCGTCGCCCGGCGCGTGCCCGAAGGCATGCTGCCGGCCATGATGCACGACGAGGACCCGGAAATCCGGCTGGAGGTCGCCAACCGCATCGGTCTGGAATGGCTGATGAGCATGGCCTGGGACGACAGCGCCCGCGTGCGCATGGTCGTCGCCCGGCGCCTGCCGGCGGAAAAGCTGTCCGCGCTGATCGGCGACGCGGACTGGTGCGTGCGCTTCGTCGTGGCCAGCCGCCTCCCGCCCGAAGACCTCACCCCGCTGACCGAGGACCCGGTGGACGATGTCCGCACCGTGGCGCAGAAGCGCCGCGCCGGACTGCCCGCCACCGGCGACCTGATCCCCGACTGACGCCCCGGCCCAAGGAGCATCCGATGCGCGAGCGCGCCCGCGATCCGAACGAAACGATCGAACTGGAAGACCGCCCCGCCTTTGAAGAGGGCCAAAAGGTCCGCGCGCTTCGCGATGTCCGCAACGACGGCACCTATCCCGGACGTCCCATGGGCGACTTCCTGATCCGCGCCGGCGACGTCGGGTATGTGAAGTCGATAGGCACCTACCTCCAGATGTATTACATCTACGGCGTCGATTTTTACGAGAAGCGCATCATTGTCGGCATGCGCGCCAAGGAACTCGAACTGGTCGACGCCCACTGCAACGCCCCCCAATAAGATCCTGCCCTGCAAGGAGCAAGCGATGAGCGACGCCGTTACCGAAGCGAAGAAGCCCGGCTTCATTCCGCCGCGCGAGCCGCTTTACGACTGGGGTCTGGCGGTCACCGCCGCGGTGGACCTCCACAACGACGGCAGCCACCCCAGCGCCGCCGAGGGCGCCCTGCTGGCCCCCAAGGGCACGCCCGGAACCATCGTGCGCATCGGCCATGCCGAGGGCACGCAGATCCCCGTCTATCTGGTGGAGTTCCCCGCCGGTGTCGTCGTCGGCTGCCTGGAGGAGGAGATTGCCCCCGCCGACGGCCGCCGCCGCGGCGTCCCCGGCGTGATGGACTGACCAGCGCTACCCGCCCAGTGACGGACCCATGATCTATCTCGACAACAACGCGACGACCCCGCTGGCGCCCGAGGTTCGGGAGGCGATGCTGCCGCACCTGTCCGGAGAGTTCGGCAACCCGTCCAGCCCGCACGCCGCCGGCATGGCGGCGAGGCGGGCGGTGGGCGAGGCGCGCTCCCAGGTGGCGGCGCTGGTCGGCGCGAAGGGCGCGGACATCCTCTTCACCGCCAGCGCGACGGAGGCCAACCACAGCGCCCTGCTCGGCACGCTGCGGGCCATCGCGGCGGAGCGTCCGGAGCGGCGCCACCTCGTCACCACGGCGATCGAGCATCCCTCCACCCTCATGCTGGCCAAGGATCTGGAGCGGCAGGGCTGGCGGGTCACCGTCCTGCCCGTGGACGGCACCGGCACCATCGCCCTGACCGACCTGCGCGACGCGGTGACGGCGGAAACGGCGCTGGTGTCCGTGATGTGGGCGAACAACGAGACCGGGGTGATCCAGCCGGTCGGCGCCGCCGCCGACATCGCCCAGGCGCGCGGCGCCCTGTTCCACACCGACGCGGTGCAGGCCGCCGGAAGGCTGCCCATTAAGGTGGACGCGGTGAACGCCGACCTGCTGACCCTGTCCGCCCACAAGATGCACGGGCCCAAGGGCATCGGCGCTCTCTACATCCGCAAGGGCGTGCCCTTCGCCCCGCTGATCCACGGCCATCAGGAACGCCACCGCCGCGGCGGGACGGAGAATGTGCCGGCCATCGTCGGCTTCGGCATGGCCGCCGACCGCGCCGCCGCCACGGTGGCGGAGGCCGGCGGGATGGCGATCCTGCGCGACCGTCTGGAACGCGGCGTGCTGGCCGCTTGGCCGGGAAGCCGCGTCAACGGCGAGGGGGCGGCCCGCCTGTCCAACACCAGCAACGTCCGCTTCGCCGACCCCCAGGGCCGCCCGCTGGACGCGGAGGAATTGCTGATGCGGCTCGACCGCGCCGGCATCGCCGTCTCCATGGGGGCGGCCTGCGCCTCCGGCGGCAACGAACCGAGCCACGTCCTGACCGCCATGGGCCTGTCCCCGGCGGAGGCGGCGGCCAGCCTGCGCTTCTCCCTCAGCCGCTACAGCACGGCGGAGGAGGTGGAGTCTGTTCTGATCGAGTTTCCCGCGCTCTACGCCCGGATCGCGGCCTGACACTCCGCGACAACAACAGCCAACGAAAGACGACAGGAGAGCGACATGAAGGTGATGGTGCGCAAGGCCGGTGAGCAATACACGATCTATGTCGCCAAGAAGGACCTGGAGGAGCCCATCGTGGAGATGGAGAAGCCGGGCCTGTGGGGCGGCTGGATCAAGGTCGCCAACGGCTGGACGCTGGACCTGCCGGAGATGCCGGCGGACACCCGCCTGCCCATCACCGTCGAAGCCAAGAAGCGCGGCGCGGAGTGACGGCCATGGCCCTGACCCCGGAACGGATCGATTCCATCGCCGCCCTGGCCGGCAAGCTGCTCGCGGACGGCACCCGGCTCGACACCGTGGTGCGGGCCGTGCGCGAGGCGAACCCGGACCTGTCCAACGTCACCGGGGCGCACGCCGCGGTGATGGCGGAGGACGCCTTCCGGGAGGAGCCCGGTTTCAACCTCTATCTCGTCGACGGCACCAACCATTGCTGGCTCATCACGAACAAGCCGGAAACGGCGACCGGCGTGGTGATCGCGCAGCGGGACGAGGACGACTGAATGAGGATCGCCGAATGACGATGCCCGAAGAAGAAGAAGACGCGCTTGGCGACTACATCCCGCTGATCGACCCGGACATTTCGGAGGCGGAGGTAGCGGTGCTCGGCCGCATCCTCACCTCCGGCAGCCTCAGCGACGGACGGTTGACGGAGGCGTTCGAGGACGCCTTCGCCGCCTGGCTCGGCCGCGCCCACGCGGTCGCCGTATCCAGCGGCACCATCGCCACGCTGCTGGCCCTGAAGGCTTACGGCATCGGGCCGGGGGACGAGGTTCTGTGTTCCCCCTTCGGCTGGCATCAGGTGCAGCACGCCATCGCGCTGGCCGGCGCGGAGCCGGTCTTCGTGGACATCGACTACTGGCAGCACACCATCAACCCGGCGAAGGCCGAGGCGAAGATCACGCCCCGCACCAAGGCCATCCTGGCCGGCAACGTCAACGGCCATCCCGCCCATTGGGACGAGCTTCAGACGCTCGCCAGGGACAAGGGCCTGATCCTGATCGAGGATTCGACGGAGGCCATCGGCTCCTCCTACAAGGGGCGGCTGGTCGGGACCTTCGGCGACTGCGCGATCTTCGACTTTTCCGAACCCGGCGTGCTGGTGACCGGCGAGGGCGGGATGATCGTCACCGACGACCGCAACCTCGCCCACCAGCTCCGCTACCTGCGCCGCCGCGAGATGGAACACCGCAACACGGTGGTCATCACCCGCACCATCCCCTTCCAGGCGGGCATGAGCAACCTGACCGCCGCGCTGGGCCTCGTCCAGTTGAAGCGCCTGCCGGAAATCCTGGCGAAGCGCCGGACGGTGGTCGGCTACTACGAGGCTGCGATGGCCTCCTTCGAGGGCATCAAGCCGCCCTACAAGGGGCCGGGTGCCGACGACGTGCATCCCATGGTCTACGCCGTTCACCTCGGCACCCGCTTCACCGCGTCGGGGCGCAAGGCGGTGCTGGAGGATCTGTCCACCCACGACGTGGAGGCGTCCGACTACGGGCAGGCGCTCTACACCCAGCAATATTACCAGGAGCGCGGCGCCAGCCGGGCCGACTGCCCGGTCTGCCAGAAGACGGTGGACCGCGTGCTGGCCCTGCCGCTGCACCACAAGGTCACCACCGATCAGGTGCAGTTCATCGTGGACACGCTGAAGGACGCCACCGTCAACACCGGGGCGGGAGCGGCGATCTATCTGTGAAACGTGCCCCCACCCCGGCCCTCCCCCCGCTGAGCGGGGGAGGGTCAGGGAGGGGGCAAGGGCCGGCACAACCGCCGCGCCACCAAGCCGAACGGGGTTAGCATGACCGACACCGCCGTCATCGACAGCACGGACACGGGCACCATCATTGCCGAGATCGCGGCGGCGCTGAAGGCGCGCGGCGTGGTGCCCTACCTCGGACCGGGCGCCTTCGCGCTGCTGCCGGAGGCCGAATGCACCATTCCGCGCAACTCCGCGGAGCTTGCGCAGCGGCTGAACGCCAGGGTCACGGCGCCGGGCCGCATCCGCAGCCAGTTGACCGCGGTCGCCCAGTTCATCGAATCGCGGCGCCACCGCAAGACGCTGGACGGCATCCTGAACGACCTGTTCAAGAGCCCGGTGCCGGCCACGCCGGTCCACCAATGGCTGACCACCCTGCCCGCCCCTCCGATGATCGTCGATGTCTGGTACGACAACGCGCTGGACAGTCTGCTGACCGCCGATGCCGGGCGGAGTTGGGGCCAGATCCAGGGCCTGTCCCACCCGCAGGGCGTCGGCGAATGGGTGAAATACTACGCCCCCGGCGGTGCGGAGGTCGACGCCGCCGCCGCGTCCGGCTGGAAAACCCTGCTCTACAAGCCGTCGGGCAGCGCGGCCCCGGCGGGGAACTACCTGATTTCCGACAGCGACTTCGTCGAGATCCTGACGGAAATCGACATCCAGACGCCGATCCCCGCCATCGTGCAGGACCGCCGCAAGGACAAGCACTTCCTTTACCTCGGCTGCCGCTTCGACCAGGAGATCCAGCGCACCTTCGGCCGCCAGATCGCCAAGCGGTCGTCCGGCAAGCACTGGGCGGTGATCGAGGGCGAACTGTCGAAGAACGAGGCCCGTTTCCTGGACCAGCAGAACATCACCCGCCTCGATCTGCCTTTGGACGAAGCGATCCGCCGGATCGCCCAAGCGATGGGGGCGTAACGAAAAGCCCTCTCCCAGAGCGGGAGAGGGCTGATTTCCTTTTACGCCGCGACCGGAACCGCCAGGGCGTCGATTTCCTGCTGGGCAGCGGCCAGCGCCTTGGCGCGGGCGTCCGGACCCATGCCGACGCCCTCCGCGCGGATCACCGTCACGTCGGTGACGCCCATGAAGCCCAGGACCGTCCGCAGGAAGGACTCCTGATGGTCCAGGGCGGTCATAGCGGCGCTGGCCGAATAGACGCCGCCACGCGAGGAGGCGATGAAGACCTTCTTGCCGCCGGCCAGACCGATCGGACCTTTCTCGGTGTAACGGAAGGTGCGGCCAGCCTGGGCGATGCGGTCGATCCAGGCCTTGAGCTGGGTCGGGACCGAGAAATTGTACATCGGGGCGCCGATCACCACGACGTCGGCGGCCAGGAACTCATCGACCAGCGCGTCGGTCAGGGCCAGTTCCTCCTGCTGGCGGGCGGTCAGGCCCTCCAGATTGCGGAACTTCACGACCTGGAGCAGTTCGCCTGTCAGGTGGTCCGGCGGGGAGACGGTCAGGTCGCGGTAGGAAACCTCGGCGTCCGGCGTGGCGCGGCGCAGCGCCTCGACGATGGAGGCGGTGAGCTGGCGCGAAACGGAGGCGTCGCCCAGCGGGCTGGAATCGATGTGCAGAAGCTTCATGGTCGCTTGATCCTCTCCGGGAAGCGGGGCGCCGGGCCGGCGCCATCACCGCTTCGGTGTGTCTCGCATATGACCATAAGCCGGGTTGTATCAATCGATCGATATCCGATTCCGCCAAGGCTTGTTGCGCCATTCAGAACAATCGCTGGTCAGCGCACCAGATTTCCGCCACGGAAAACGACCATCTCGCCGCCCTTCATGACGGTCCAGTTCTCGTCACGGGTCAGGGGGCGGGTGGCGACGACCGTCACCACGTCGTCGGGAGTCGTCTCCTTGGCGAAATCGACGCTCATGTCCTCGTCGACCAGCGTCGCCGGACCGAAGGGGGCCTTGCGCGTCAGCCAAGCGAGGTTGGTGGCGCAATGGCACCACAGATACCGCCCGTCGCTGAGCAGCATGTTGAAGACACCCAGCCCGCCGAGGTCGGTGGCGAGGTTGCGGATCAGCCGCATCAGGGCCGCGCCGCTCTTCGGCGGTTCCGGATACTGCATGCGGATCTGGTCGAGCAGCCAGCAGAAGGCGTGCTCGCTGTCGGTGGTGCCGACCGGCTCGTAGAAGGTCAGCGTCCGCTCCTTGATGCCCTTCAACTGGCCGTTGTGGGCGAAGGTCCAGACGCGGCCCCACAGTTCCCGCGTGAAGGGGTGCGTGTTCTCCAGTGCCACCCGCCCGCGGTTGGCCCGGCGGATGTGGGAGATCACCACGCAGGACTTGATGGAGTAACTGCTGACCAGCCGCGCGATTTCCGACTCGCTGCTCGGCGCGGGGTCGTGGAAGGCGCGGCAGCCCTTACCCTCGTAGAAGGCGATGCCCCATCCGTCGCGGTGCGGACCGGTCTGCCCTCCACGGCGCATCAGGCCGCGAAAGCTGAAGCAGATGTCCGTGGGCACGTTGGCGCTCATGCCCAGGAGTTCGCACATGGATCGGCCCCCATCGAAGATATGTCGGATGTCAAACAGGTTGGGGGCAAACCTACGACAGTCGGGGTTATCCCGTCACCCCTTTGCGGGTGGTGGGCAGGGCGGCATCCCGGCGCGGGCGCAGCCTTCCAGCTTGCCTTCCGGCGCACCGGCGGCCAGCCCGATCCAGGCGTCCACCCGCTCCGTCTCGAACCCGCAGCCGCGGCGGTCGCCCACCTGCATCAGCGGGCGGCGGATCAGCAGCGGCGTCTTCAGCATCAGCGCCAGGGCGGCGTCTTCGTCCAGCGCGTCCGGGTTCACCTCTCCGCTCTTCACCGCGGGGGCGGCGCGGTTGAACCATTCCGGCACCGGGCGGTCGCCGAAGAAGGGGCGCAGGGTTTCCGCGGTCCAGGGTTCGGACAGCAGGTCGCGGGCGTGGACGGTGTGCCCGGCCTCCGCCAGCAGCGCCTTCTGGCGGTTGTTGCCGGCGCAGCCGGGCTTTTCGAAGAAGATCACGTCGGCCATGGTCGGGGTCATCCCTGCTTGAGCGCCGGGGCGCGGGCGAGCAGCCCGTCCACCTGGGCGCAGATTTCGTCGTAGACCTCGCGGTCGAGCTTGCGCAGCCAGCGCGGGGGGATGGTCTCCACCCCATAGGTGGCCCCCGCCAGCATCCCGGCGATGGCGCCGGTGGTGTCCGCGTCGCCGCCCTGGTTGACGGTCTCGACGACGCAGGATTCCACGGAATCGGTCTGGAAATAATAGTGCATCACCGTCTGCATCGTATCGACGACGTAGGCGGTGGACAGGCCCCGGTAGGGCTGGAACTTGAACTGGCGGTGCTTCGCGACGAGCTTGTTCGATTCGTCGCGCACGTCGCGCACGCCGCCGCCCAGCACCAGACGCCGCACCATGTGGCCCAGCGTCAGGGTCGCCGCGTCGGACATGGCGTTGCAGTGGGTGATGTGCGCCTGCTCCAGCGTCCATCGCTCGAAGGCCGCGTCGTCGCCCAGCGTCGCCAGGGCGACCGGCAGGTTGCGCATCGCCGCCCCGTTGCCGGCGTGATACTCGCTCTCCGGTTCCGACAGGGTGCCGTGCATGATGAAGCGGCGGATGCCGCGCCGTGTCGTGTCCCCGACATCGACGGGAACGCCTTTCAGCCAGACCGCGAACTCCTCCGCGGCGCGGCGGGCGTCCCACTCCGGACCGGACAGGATGGCGCGGCCCAGATGGAGCGACATCTCCGTGTCGTCGGTCACCTGCCCGGCGGGCAGCCTCAGCCAGCCGCCGCCCTTGATGTGCTTGTGGACACCGTACTGGTGGGCGATCTCGCCCTTTGTCAGAAACTCGACGGTGGCGCCCAGCGCGTCGCCGCAGGCAAGCCCGAGATAGGCGCCCAGCGCGCGTGAACGGATGGAATGTTGGGTCATGGGCCGGATCTGTCCCGCGATCGGTTGTCAGAGAAGCGACACCCCCACCCTGTAGTCCCCGCCGACGACCAGATACTCGCCCTCGCCCTTGAAGGGGTAGCGGGGCAGGATGTCGCGGAAGAAGACCACCTTGGTGAGCGGCACCCAGGTTTCGAGGATGTAGTCCCCGAACTGGCCCGCAATGTCGCGCTCGATGGAAAAGGAGCTGAGGTTGTTGAGGCGCAGGACCGCCGTGCGCCTGTCGGGGCGCGCGACGATGTGATGCTCCTCGAAATCGTTGACGCCGCGGTAGAGCCGGATGTGGCTGGCGCGCGAGGGCATCGGCGCGTCCGGCCAGCCACGGCGCATCCACCACTGGCAATACTCGTACATCAGGTCGAGTTGAAGGTTGATGTTGTTGTTGTGGAAGCGGGTGGAAACCTTCTCCTCTCCATAGAGCCGCCACGCATCGGAGGCGAAGCGCAGGATCGGCTCCTTGTGATAGGTGGGCAGCAGGCCGAAACGACTCTCCACCCAGCCCTTCAGCACCGCCCCTTCGGCGTTGTTGCTGTCGAACATCCACCCTTTCAGCAGGCGCAGATAGCTGGCCCGGTAGCGCCGCCGCCCGTCCGCGCCCTCGGCGCCGGAAAAGTCCGGATTCAATCCGAAGATGCGGGCCATGTAGTGCTGGAAGATGTCGGCGGCGATCAGGCTGTGCGGGCTTTCGTCCAGCGCTTCGAACAGCGCGGCGTGTTCGCTGCGGGTGCCGCCGATGCGCAGGCGGCGCGGCTCGTCGTTGAACGACTCCGCGCTCAGCGTTTCCGCCGGCACGTTCAGCAGGTTGGTGCGATGCGCCTTCAGCGCGAGCGGCGAATCCGGATCGACCGGCCGCCCCCGCGCATCCCTCAATCCACCGCTCGCCGAGCCGTCCGCCATTGCGCCCTCAAAACCACATATTTTTTATGGATACAGCGAACCGGCGTTTCCGCCAAGGGGCCGCGTCACCGCAAGGGCGCCGTCCGGGCCGCGCAATATTTCGAAATCCAAAACATTTCCGCCGAACAGACGAAACAACTTCCGGATTACTCAAAATATCTGAGAAATATCCGTTTGAACGGCTAGCCACGCGACACCATAGTTGATCGGACGGGATTCGGTGCACCGCAAGACGAGGCAAGGCCATGTGGCCGATGAAGCGAAAGGAAAAGGAGACGCGCAACCGGGCGGCACAGCCTGCGCGCGTTCTTCTTCCTTCCGTCGTCTCGGAACGTGTGCCGTTGCGGGCCGGTGGCGCACCGGTTCCGCTGCGCGGCGTGAAGGAAGCCCGCGACGCGGTGACGCTCGCCCGGCTGCTGCGCGGGACGATCACCCCTCTGCGCGGGGACGAGGTGCTGGCCCTGCTGGAGCCCCACCGCCCGCGTCTGGTGCCCAAGCCGCTCAACCCGCTCGCGCTCATGACCGGGCAGCCGCAGGGCCGCATGCTGGAGGCGCTGCTGCGCCCCACCGCGCCGATCATCCTCGACGTTCTGCTTCCCCGCCTGCGCGATCACCTGATCGACCGCATCGTCCATAACAAAGGCTCCGCCGAGGACGGGCTGCCCGGTACGCTGGAGGTGGCCGGCGCCCTGCGCGCCCTGGTGTCCCTGCTGCGCGGGGCCGGGCGCGGAGCGGTGCTGTCGGTGGTGTCGGCCATCGAGGCGGACGCCCGCGCCGACGCCGACCGGCTGGTCCGCGGCGAGGCACCGGGAACGGGTGCGGCGGATAGAGGCGCAGCGGACGATCCGGCCAGCGTCATGGACGGCCTCGCCCACGCCCTGCTGCGTTTCGAGGCCCGGCGGCTGATGCTGGAGACACTGGGCGCCCCCGCCGCCCTGCGCGATGTCGTTTACCAATCGCGCCGCCTCACCCGCCACGCCCTGCGCCGGGCGACGGAGGCCATGGACGGCTTCGGCGCCGACCGGGGCATCAAGGCGCTGCACGCCAGTCTCGCCACGCTGGCTTCCGTGGACGGGCTGGTCGTCGTCGCGCTGCGGAACCTGGACGACCAGGAGGAGAGCCGGGAAGAAGCCAACCCCTTCGTCGAACCCGCCGACCGCAAGGCGATGAACGACTGCCTGTCGGCGGCGTGGCGGCTTTCCGACACACTGTTCGATCTTGTCGGAAAGGCCGCCAACGGCGGCGACCTCGACGAGCTTCTGTTCGAGGCACTGCTGCGCCAGTACCGCTCCCTGCACCAGTTCTGCACGGATCTGGACCATGCCGGGCGCCCGCCGGCGCTCGACACGCTGGAACGGCGTCTGGCCGAGCGCAGCCGCGCGCTGGCGGGCATCGCCGGGGAGCGGCTGGTCGGCACCATCCTGGCGCGGCCAGCCGATCCGGCCAAGGCGCGCCGCCTGCTCGCCCGCGGCCAGTCGCTGGCGCAGCTTCTCTATGACATGGGCCAGGACGGGGACGAGCTGGAGTCGCTGGCGCTGCGCCTCGTCGTCGCCCGCGACGCGCTGAGCCACGCCGCCGGCTGACGCTTCCGGACGGAATCCGCCCCATCACCCTTCGCATTGCGAGAGACCCGACAAAATGTCGGGGTTTTGTCGGGTATGTCACAGGCCCGACAATGGGGCGCACGCTCATCAGCAACCTAATTTTTCGTTCTATTTCAAAGGGTTATTAATTTCCCGCAAACTGGCACGGGGCATGCAGATGAAGGGTCGAAGCGGCCGCTGGGCTGGCCGCCCCGGAATTGAAGACACCCTGCAGACCCAAGCAAAGGAGTAGTCTCCCATGTCTTTGCGCCAGATTGCGTTCTACGGTAAGGGCGGTATCGGCAAGTCCACCACCTCCCAGAACACCCTGGCCGCGCTGGTCGAGCTGGATCAGAAGATCCTGATCGTCGGCTGCGATCCGAAGGCCGATTCGACCCGCCTGATCCTGCACGCCAAGGCGCAGGACACCGTGCTGCACCTCGCCGCCGAAGCCGGCTCGGTCGAGGATCTGGAGCTCGAGGACGTTCTGAAGATCGGCTACAAGGGCATCAAGTGCGTCGAGTCCGGCGGTCCGGAGCCGGGGGTCGGCTGCGCCGGCCGCGGCGTGATCACCTCGATCAACTTCCTGGAAGAGAACGGCGCGTACGACGACGTGGACTACGTCTCCTACGACGTGCTGGGCGACGTGGTGTGCGGCGGTTTCGCCATGCCCATCCGCGAGAACAAGGCCCAGGAAATCTACATCGTCATGTCCGGTGAGATGATGGCGCTCTACGCCGCCAACAACATCGCCAAGGGCATTCTGAAGTACGCCCACAGCGGCGGCGTGCGCCTCGGCGGCCTGATCTGCAACGAGCGCCAGACCGACAAGGAAATCGACCTCGCCTCCGCCCTGGCCGCCCGCCTCGGCACCCAGCTCATCCACTTCGTGCCGCGCGACAACATCGTGCAGCACGCCGAGCTGCGCCGCATGACGGTCATCGAATACGCTCCGGACAGCCAGCAGGCCCAGGAGTACCGCCAGCTCGCCACCAAGGTGCACAACAACAAGGGCAAGGGCACCATCCCGACCCCGATCACCATGGAAGAGCTGGAAGAGATGCTGATGGACTTCGGCATCATGAAGACGGAAGAGCAGCAGCTCGCCGAGCTCCAGGCCAAGGAAGCCGCCAAGGCCTGATAACTGGGTCCCCCACGGGGCGCAGTTCTGAACTGGCCCCCTCCCCAGCCCACCCCGACCATGTGCGCGGGGTGGGAGAGAGGGGGCTCGGTCCCGCGCTGCAGTAGCGCGGACAATGAGTGCAGCAGGAGACTGGCACCATGAGCCTGTCCGTGAACGAAGGCGTCGACGTCAAGGGTCTCGTCGACCAGGTTCTCGAAGCGTATCCCGAGAAGTCGCGCAAGCGCCGCGCCAAGCACCTGAACGTGCTGGAGGCCGAGGCCAAGGACTGCGGCGTCAAGTCGAACATCAAGTCGATCCCGGGTGTGATGACCATCCGCGGCTGCGCCTACGCCGGTTCGAAGGGCGTGGTGTGGGGTCCGATCAAGGACATGATCCACATCTCCCACGGTCCGGTCGGCTGCGGCTACTACTCCTGGTCCGGCCGCCGCAACTACTATGTCGGCGACACCGGCATCGACAGCTGGGGCACGATGCATTTCACCTCCGACTTCCAGGAGAAGGACATCGTCTTCGGCGGCGACAAGAAGCTGCACAAGGTGATCGAGGAGATCAACGAGCTGTTCCCGCTCGTCAACGGCATCTCCATCCAGTCCGAATGCCCGATCGGCCTGATCGGCGACGACATCGAGGCGGTCGCCCGCGCCAAGTCGGAGGAGCTGGGCAAGCCGGTCGTTCCGGTCCGCTGCGAAGGCTTCCGCGGCGTGTCCCAGTCGCTGGGCCACCACATCGCCAACGACGTCATCCGCGACTGGATCTTCGAGAAGACCGAGCCGAAGGAAGGCTTCGTCTCCACCCCGTACGACGTCACCATCATCGGTGACTACAACATCGGTGGCGACGCCTGGGCCAGCCGCATCCTGCTGGAAGAGATCGGCCTGCGCGTGATCGCCCAGTGGTCGGGCGACGGCACGCTCGCCGAGCTGGAGAACACGCCGAAGGCGAAGGTGAACCTCATCCACTGCTACCGCTCGATGAACTACATCGCGCGCCACATGGAAGAGAAGTTCGGCATTCCGTGGATGGAGTACAACTTCTTCGGCCCGTCGCAGATCGCCGAGTCCCTGCGCAAGATCGCCGCTCTCTTCGACGACACGATCAAGGAGAACGCGGAGAAGGTCATCGCCAAGTACCAGCCGATGGTCGACGCCGTGATTGCCAAGTACAAGCCGCGGCTTGAGGGCAAGAAGGTCATGATCTACGTCGGCGGCCTGCGTCCGCGCCACGTCGTCGACGCCTACCATGACCTGGGCATGGAGATCGTCGGCACGGGTTACGAATTCGCCCACAACGACGACTATCAGCGCACCCCGCACTACGTGAAGGAAGGCACGCTGATCTACGACGACGTCACCGCGTTCGAACTGGAGAAGTTCGTCGAGGCGATCCGTCCGGACCTCGTCGCGTCGGGCATCAAGGAAAAGTACGTCTTCCAGAAGATGGGCCTGCCCTTCCGCCAGATGCACAGCTGGGACTATTCCGGCCCGTATCACGGCTATGACGGCTTCGCCATCTTCGCCCGCGACATGGATCTGGCCATCAACAACCCCGTCTGGGGCATCATGAAGGCTCCGTTCTGAGAGCGGCCTCTGGAAGATAGGAGTATCGAGCATGTCCCACCCCGTTTCCCAGAGCGCCGACAAGGTCATCGACCACTTCACGCTCTTCCGTCAGCCCGAATACAAGGAGCTGTTCGAGCGCAAGAAGACGGAGTTCGAATACGGCCACTCCGACGAAGAGGTCGCCCGGGTTTCCGCGTGGACCAAGACGGAAGAGTACAAGGAAAAGAACTTCGCCCGTGAGGCGGTCGTCATCAACCCGACGAAGGCTTGCCAGCCGATCGGCGCGATGTTCGCGGCCCAGGGCTTCGAGGGCACCCTGCCCTTCGTCCATGGTTCGCAGGGCTGCGTGGCCTACTACCGCACGCATCTGACCCGCCACTTCAAGGAGCCGAACTCGGCGGTTTCCTCGTCGATGACGGAAGACGCGGCGGTGTTCGGCGGCCTGAACAACATGATCGACGGCCTGGCCAACGCCTATTCGCTGTACAAGCCGAAGATGATCGCCGTGCTGACCACCTGCATGGCCGAAGTCATCGGCGACGACCTGTCCGGCTTCATCAACAACGCGAAGAACAAGGAAAGCGTCCCGCAGGACTTCCCGGTTCCCTTCGCCCACACCCCGGCCTTCGTCGGCAGCCACATCGTCGGCTACGACAACATGATCAAGGGCGTCCTGACGCACTTCTGGGGCACGTCGGAGAACTACGACACCCCGAAGAACGAGACGATCAACCTGATCCCGGGCTTCGACGGCTATGCGGTCGGCAACAACCGCGAGCTGAAGCGCATCGCCGGCCTGTTCGGCATCGAGATGACCATCCTGTCGGACGTGTCGGACAACTTCGACACCCCGATGGACGGCGAGTACCGCATGTACGACGGCGGCACGACGCTGGAGGCCACCAAGGAGGCCGTCCACGCCAAGGCCACCATCTCCATGCAGGAATACTGCACCCCGCAGTCCCTGCAGTTCATCAAGGAGAAGGGCCAGCAGGTCGCCAAGTACAACTACCCGCTGGGCGTCGCGGCCACCGACGAGCTTCTGCTGAAGCTGGCGGAACTGTCCGGCAAGCCGGTCCCGGCGGAACTGAAGCTGGAGCGCGGCCGTCTGGTCGACGCCATCGCCGACAGCCACACCCACCTGCACGGCAAGCGCTTCGCCGTGTACGGCGACCCGGACTTCTGCCTGGGCATGTCGAAGTTCCTGATGGAACTGGGCGCCGAGCCGGTGCACATCCTGTCCACCTCCGGCTCGAAGAAGTGGGAGAAGCAGGTTCAGAAGCTGCTGGACTCCTCGCCGTTCGGCAAGTCCGGCAAGGCTTACGGCGGCAAGGACCTCTGGCACCTGCGCTCGCTGCTGTTCACCGATCGGGTCGATTACATCATCGGCAACAGCTACGGCAAGTATCTGGAGCGCGACACCAAGATCCCGCTCATCCGCCTGACCTACCCGATCTTCGACCGCCACCACCATCACCGTTACCCGACCTGGGGCTACCAGGGCGCTCTGAACGTGCTGGTGCGCATCCTGGATCGGATCTTCGAGGACATGGACGCGAACACGAACATCGTCGGCGAGACCGACTACTCGTTCGATCTGGTGCGCTGATCGTTTCGGTTCCTCCCTGGCCGGCGCGGGGCCTCCATCCCCCCGCCCGGCCACTTCCCCGGAAAGCCGGAGTCCGCCGCAAGGCGGGCTCCGGTTTTCCGTATAGCGCTGAAAATACCACAACCTTCCCTTTATTCACCCGCCATGACAGCCAACCCACTAGCCATAGTCGATATCGTCCCAGCAACACCCCAATCTCTTGTAGTGAAAAGTATACTGCAATTGGATACTAAAGTGGCGAGACCAGCTATTTTAGTACCGCTAAGAGCTATGCCGCCGCGAACAACTTTTTTGTCATCTAGCAACTTTTTAAGTGGAACAATCACCCCAGAAATGAACTTAATCGGTCCGCAATCTTGACGCCGGCGCCGCTCAACCTCATCTTCCATCATTTTTACTGTCTTTAATAGAACAGAAGACACTCGCGGATCTAGACCAATATTTTCAAAAAGCATTCCTTCCATTTTCATGAAGTGATCAAATTGCATGTATTCAACATTTTGCGTATATGGCATCGTCGACACAGAATGCCCTAATCGCTTGCGAAATGCTAACCACTTCTGCGTTGTCTGGACCGGAATCCTATCGGATTTCTTGAAGAATATTTTTTTCCACCTGTCATCATCGCTGTGAGAGAACCCAATACTCTCAACAAATAAGACTCGCTCATGAAACTCCCTACTATCCAGAAGTATATTGATTAGTTGCAACAACTCGCTGGCATTCTCTTCAGATATGATTATGTGCTGATCAGATAAATTCCCATTATTAGCGTCATTATGGTCGAACTGCTGAATCAACAAGTCGGCCAACAAACATATAATTGCTTTGTCGTTTTTGCTCAGTTGTGGGCGTGGCTCTTGAATTCGCATTTCGATCCTCTGTCAAAAAAAGGGCGCTGACGGCGCTGACGGACTTCTCCGACCAATTGTCTTCAAACGATTCGCGCCAAGTTCTAACTTAGGCAATGGCCGCCGCCAACCGGGTTTATATTGGACTGATTGCCGCGCCTGTCCGACACCCGACAAAATCCCCGCATTGTCAGCTATCGCACAGCGGCACCCAAACCAACAATCCCACAAAATCAGTCACTTACCCTCTGGCACACTCTCTGCATAGGCCTTCCGGAGTGCCGATGTCGGCCATGGGCAGGAGAAGGTCATGCTCCAGGAAAAGCTCCAGGACGTCTTCAACGAGCCGGGTTGCTCCACCAATCAGGCCAAGTCGGAGAAGGAGCGCAAGAAGGGCTGCTCCAAGGCTCTGAAGCCGGGAGCCGCCGCCGGTGGCTGCGCCTATGACGGCGCGATGATCGCGCTCCAGCCGATTGCGGACGCCGCGCACCTCGTGCACGGGCCGATCGCCTGCCTTGGCAACTCCTGGGACAACCGCGGCACCAGATCGTCGGGCTCGCAGCTCTACCGCACGGGCTTCACCACGGACATGTCGGAACTCGACATCATCCACGGCGGCGAGAAGAAGCTCTTCAAGGCGATCAAGGAGATCGTGCAGCAGTACGATCCGCCGGCGGTCTTCGTCTATCAGACCTGCGTTCCCGCCATGATCGGCGACGACATCGAGGCGGTCTGCAAGTTCGCCGCTTCGAGGCTCGGCAAGCCGGTGATCCCAGTGATGGCGCCGGGCTTCGTGGGGTCGAAGAACCTGGGCAACAAGCTGGCCGGCGAGACCCTGCTCGACCATGTCATCGGCACGGTGGAGCCGGAGGTCACGACCCCGACCGACATCTGCATCGTCGGCGAATACAATCTGGCCGGCGAGCTGTGGCTGGTGAAGCCGCTGCTCGACGAGATCGGCATCCGCATCCTGTCCTGCATCTCCGGCGACGGGCGCTACAACGAGGTGGCGCAGGCGCACCGGGCGCGGCTGACCATGGTGGTCTGCTCCCAGGCGCTGGTGAATGTCGGGCGCAAGATGCAGGAGCGCTGGGGCATTCCCTATTTCGAAGGCTCCTTCTACGGCGTGTCGGACATGTCGGACACGCTGCGCACCATGGCCCGCATGCTGGTGGAGCGCGGCGCCGACAAGGCCCTCATCGACCGCACCGAAGGCGTCATCGCCCGCGAGGAAAGCCGCGTCTGGCGGCGTCTGGAACCCTACAAGCCGCGCTTCGACGGCAAGCGCGTCCTGCTGTTCACCGGCGGCGTGAAGAGCTGGTCGATGGTCACCGCGCTGGAGGGCGCCGGGCTGACCATCGTGGGCACCTCCACCAAGAAATCCACCAAGGAGGACAAGGAACGCATCAGGAAGATGAAGGGCGAGGAGTTCCACCAGTGGGACGACCTGAAGCCCCGCGACATCTACCGGATGCTGCGCGACAGCGAGGCCGACATCATGATGTCCGGCGGGCGGTCGCAGTTCATCGCGCTGAAGGCCAAGGTTCCCTGGCTCGACCTGAACCAGGAACGCCACACCCCATACGCGGGCTATGACGGCATCGTCAACCTGTGTGAGGAAATCGACAAAACCCTGTCCAACCCGATCTGGCGGCAGGTGCGTCTCGCTGCCCCCTGGGAGGCGTGATCGCCATGGGCACCATCCAGCGCTTCCCCCACTCCGCCAAGGCGGCCTCCACCAACCCGCTGAAGATGAGCCAGCCGCTGGGCGCGGCGCTCGCCTTCCTCGGCGTGGACCGCTGCATGCCGCTGTTCCACGGGAGCCAAGGCTGCACCGCCTTCGGGCTGGTCCTGCTGGTCCGCCATTTCCGCGAGGCCATCCCGCTCCAGACCACCGCGATGGATCAGGTGTCCACCATCCTCGGCGGCTATGACAATCTGGAACAGGCCGTCCGCACCATCCACGAGCGCAACGCGCCCGCCCTGATCGGCGTCGCCACCACCGGCGTGACCGAGACGAAGGGCGAGGACATGGACGGCCAGTACAGGCTGTTCCGCCAGCGCAACCCGGCCCTGTCCGGCCTGAAGCTGGTCTTCGCCAACACCCCGGACTTCAGCGGCGGCTTCGAGGACGGCTTCGCCGCCGCGGTGACCGGCATCGTGGAGGAGGTGGTCCAACCGTCGGAAACCACCGTGAAGGGCCGGATCAACGTTCTGGCCGGCGGCCACCTGTCCCCCGGCGACGTGGAGGAACTGCGCGACATCATCGAGAGCTTCGGCCTGTCGCCCATCTTCCTGCCCGACCTGTCGCTGTCCATGTCGGGCCGCCAGCCGGACGACTTCGCGGCGACCTCGCTGGGCGGCGTGACGGTGGAGCAGATCGCCGCCATGGGCGCCGCCGAAGCCACGCTGGTGATCGGCGAGCACATGCGCGTCGCCGCCGCCGCGCTGGAGTTGAAGACCGACGTGCGCAGCGTCTTCTTCGACCGGCTGACCGGACTGGAGGCGTCGGACCGCCTCGTCCGCACCCTGTCGGAACTGTCGGGCCGCCCGGTGCCGGCGAAGCTGCGCCGCCAGCGCGAGACGCTGGTGGACGCCATGCTGGACGGGCATTTCTTCTTCAGCCGCAAGCGGATCGCCGTGGCGCTGGAGCCCGACCTGCTCTACGCCGTCACCGGCTTCCTGGCGGACATGGGGGCGGAGGTGATCGCCGCCGTATCCCCCACCCAGACCGCCGTTCTGGAGAAGCTGAAGGCCGCGACCGTCATGGTCGGCGATCATTCCGACGTGGAGACGCTGGCCCGCGACGCCGACCTGATCGTGTCCAATTCGCACGGGCGCCAGG
>JAEYPE010000240.1 GCA_023411035.1 Pseudomonadota bacterium | reverse complement strand
GCCCGCATCGCCTGCGTGGTCATCAACCGCATGACCAGCCTCGGCATGCCGGTCTCCGAAAAGGTCGCCTGAGAGCCGCGGACAAGGCGTGAAGCCTGTCCGTAGCGGGATTTACGCAACAACGCCCATTCCAGCACTTATGGGGCGCCCGAGCCGTTCGCGAGCCAGCGGGTTCTCGTCTTGGGCGGCGGTAACTCAGGCGCGCAGATCCTGGCCGAGGAGTCTAAGGTCTCCAACCTGGAACGCACAGATGCCCGAACTCCTCACGATCCTGTCCGGCTCGCTGGTCGGTTTCTCCCTCGGGCTGATCGGAAGCGGCGGGTCGGTCCTGGCCGTGCCGCTGCTGCTCTACGTCGTGGGCGTGCCGGACCCCCACGTCGCCATCGGCACCAGTGCCCTGGCGGTCGCGGCGAACGCCTTCGCCAACCTCGCCCAGCACGCCTGGGCCGGAACGGTGAAGTGGCCCTGCGCGGCGACCTTCGCCGCGTCCGGGGTGGTTGGGGCTCTGCTCGGCTCGACGGTCGGCAAGGCGGTCAACGGCAGAGCCTGCTGTTCCTGTTCGCACTGGTGATGGTGGCGGTCGGCGCCTCCATGCTGAGGAAGCGCGGGAGCGAGGGCGACCCCGGTGTGCGCATCAACAAGTCCATTGCGGTGCGCCTGGTCGGCATCGGTTCCCTGACCGGCGCGATCGGGATCGGTGGCGGTATCCTGATCATCCCGGGCCTCCTGCTCGGCTGCGGCATGGCCGTGCTCAACGCCATCGGCTCGCCGCTGTTCTCGGTGGGCGCCTTCGGCCTGACCACGGCGGCCAACTACGCGCTCTCGGGACTTGTCGACTGGACGGTTGCGGGGCAGTTCATCGCCGGTGGCGTGGTCGGCGGGTTCGCGGGCATGAGGGCCGCGGTGGGGCTGTCCGCGAGCAAGGGCGCGCTGACCAAGGTCTTCGCGGGCGTGCTGTTCGCCGTCGCGGCCTATATGCTGTACCGCAATGCGGGTGCGCTGGGCCTGTTCTGATCCGTTAGGAGCGTCGAGCGGTAACCTGACCAGCCGTACCCCGGCGCGACGGTGTCCACACCCTCACCGAATACAGGTGCTATCATTGCCCATCCCGCCCGTTTCAACGTAGGTTCGGACGGGGGAAGACCGTCCTTGCCAGGGAACCTCGCGTGTCGAAGACTGGAAGTCTGAACCTCCATCTCGCGGCGCTGGTGCTGAGTGCCATAATTCCTCTCGGGATCTTCGCTTTCCTGGTCGTCGACGACGTTGTCGACCGGCAGGAGGTGGCTCTCGAGGCGGCGCTGGTCCAGCGGACCGACGTGATGGCGGGCGCCATCGAGCGACGCCTTCAGGTTTATCTGGAGACCCTGCACGGCTTGGCGGACTCGCAGGAGCTTCGCGCCGGGGACCTGCCCGCCTTCTACGAGTTGGCGAAGCGCAGCACGGCGCGCCAGGGTGATGGGGCGTGGATCGTCCTGGCCGACCCGACCGGGCAGCAGGTGGTCAACACGCTCGTGCCCTACGGAGCACCGTTGCCGGTGCGTCCGGACATGGACACGGTCCGCGAGGTCCTGACCAGGCGCGCCGCGGTGGTGTCGAACGTGCATCGTGGGATCGTCGCTAAGGTGCCCCTCGTGACCGTCAACGTGCCGGTGCCTCGCGGCGAACAGCCCGTGTTCGAACTCATGCTGGCGGTCCCCGCCGACATCTGGCGGCGAGTGCTCGGGGAACAGCATCTTCCCGACGACTGGATCGCGACGCTGACCGACCGCGCGGGCGCCTTCGTTGCCCGCACCCACCTGCATGACCAGTATGTCGGCAAGCCCGTGTCCCCGATACTGCAGGACGCCATCGCCTCCCCGGACGTCCGTGGCCTTGTGACCGGCCGCACCGTGGAGGGGATCGGTGTCCGGACGGCGTTCGCCAAGATGGAGACGTATGGCTGGACGGTCGCCATTGCGGTGCCTCTGGAGACGCTCCACGCCCCCGCTCGAAAGTCTCTGCTGGCCCTCGCCTTCGGCGCCGGGGCCGCCGTCCTCCTCGGTCTTTTGGGAAGTGCGCTGGTCGCGCGCCGGTTGGCGCGGGCGATGAGCGCCTTATCATCGGCCGCGTTGGCGCTTGGCCGCGGAGAGCCGGTGTCCTTGCCTGGCTTGCCGGTGCGAGAGGCCGAGGACGTTGCCCGGTCGTTCTACAAGGCAACGGAATTGCGCAACCACGCCGAACGGGACGTCAGGCTCGCCTCCGCCCGCCTGACCGCGATCGTCGAAACCGCAGTGGACGCGATCGTCGTCAGCGACGAGACCGGAACCATCCAGTCGGTCAACCCGGCGGCAATCCGGTTTTTCGGTTACGAAGCGGAGGAGATGATCGGACAGAACGTCCGAATGCTGATGCCGGAGGTGGAGCGATCCGAACATGACGCCTACATCGCCAACTACCATCGCACGGGCGAGGCGAGGATCATCGGCATCGGACGGGAATTGGAGGGGCGCCGCAAGGACGGCTCAATGTTTCCGATCGACGTCTCCATCGCGGCCTGGAGCGTCGACGGCAGGCGGTTTTTCACCGCCATCATGCGCGACATCACCGAGCGCCGGGAAGCCGAACACCGGCTGCAGCAGAGCAGCCTGCTGCTGGAGACCATGATCGAGAGCATCCCCGACCCGGTTTTCGTCAAGGACGTTGATGGACGCTATCTCCTCGTCAACGAGAAGAGTTGCCGTTTCTTCGCCATCGAACGCGGGAAGGTGCTCGGCGCCCGCGACTGGGATTTCTTCCCGGCGCCCGTGGCCGCCACTATGGAGAACGGCGATAAGCACGTCATGAGCACAGGCGAGGTCGTCTCCCTGGAGGAGGAACTCCCTGACGTGGTCAGTGGTGAACCACACCACTATCTGACCACCAAAGCCCCTTTGCGGAACGTGGCTGGGTCCGTCATCGGCGTTGTCGGGATCGCCCGTGACATCACCCGGAGCAGGCGCGCCGAGGATGCCTTGCGCGTGGCGAAGTCCGAGGCCGAGCGGGCCAACGTAGCGAAATCCAAGTTCCTGGCTTCGGCCAGCCACGACCTGCGTCAGCCGGTGCAGTCACTCATCTTGTTTATGGCCGCGCTCAAGGGTCAGCTGGAGGGCACGCCTTCGGCGCGTCTTCTGAATTCTATGGAGCAGTCCCTGGACGGCCTGCGCGCACTGCTGGAAGGGCTGCTTGACGTCTCCAAGCTCGATGCGGGCCTCGTGGTCGCCAAGCCGGTAGCTATGCCGATCGCCCCCGTCATCGACCGGCTGGGTGCCGAATACGGGGCCCGCGCCGCCGAACTGGGACTGAGATTCCACACCGTCAGCAGCGGCGCCGTGGTGAAGAGCGACCCGGTCCTGCTGGAGCGCATCCTACGGAACCTTGTGGAGAACGCTTTGCGCTACACCGAGCGTGGCGGTGTGCTGGTGGGGTGCAGGCGGCGCGGCGACCGGCTGCGCGTCGAGGTCGTCGACACCGGCATCGGCATCGCCCCGGAACGCCAGGATGAGGTGTTCGAAGAGTTCTTTCAGTTGGACAACCCGGAACGCGACCGCTCCAAGGGATTGGGGCTCGGTCTTGCCGTGGTGCGGCGTCTGGCCCACCTGCTCGGGCATGACGTCGAGGTGCGCTCGGTCCCTGGCCGCGGTTCGACCTTTTCCGTCAAACTACCATTGGCCGCCAACCTCGACATCGCATCGGAGGGCACCCCCGTCCACTCACTCGGCAAGGGCAACGGGGTCGTTCTGGTGATCGATGATGAGGAGTTGGTGCGCCAGGGCATGCAGGCGATGCTTGAGGGGTGGGGATACCAGGTGCTGACGGCGGGCTCGCGGGATGGCGCGGTGGCGGTTCTGGGCGACTGTCGTCCGGACATCATCCTGGCCGACTACCGGCTGCGCGATGGCGAGACCGGGCTGGACGCGATCCGGGCCGTGCATGCCCAATTGGGTGTTGCGGTTCCAGCGGCGATCGTAACCGGGGATACCGCCCCGGAGCGGCTCGCCGAAGCAAAGGCCGGAGGTTACTGGCTGCTTCACAAGCCGTTGGCGGCCACCGAACTCCACCGAGCCGTTTCCGCCTTGATGACCTCAGTGAGCATCGGGTCAACCCGCCGGTGAGGCGAAGCAACTGCCGCAACGCACGGACCCCATATCCAAAACGGCGGCGCGGATCGCGTCCAGCGGTACGGGTGGGTTGACGGGCTCAACACGGTCGTGTGGCTCGGAAGTGTTCGGGCACAGCGATGGATGAGGCTGGCCATTGCCTTCGCATCCGGGCGATCAGCGTCGCGCCGTCCACTCCCTGTTCCATGATCACGGCGACGCCCTGTCAAACAAGGAGTGGGAACACCAACCCGGTGATGCGCTCCCCGAACACAGGAACCGCGCTTCGTTCATGCTTGCCCGAATTCCGGTCGCGCAGCCTGCGCCGCACGCTCGATCCGATTGCGCCCCAACTCCTTCGCCCGATACAGGGCTGCATCAGCCTGGCCAAGTGCCTTTTCCATGGACGTGTCGGTGTCCTCGACCACGGTCACACCGATGCTGACGGTGGGGCGCACCACGCCGGTCGATGCGAAGACCTCTATCTCGGCGATCCGGCTGCGCAAACGCTCCGCAGCATTGCACGCGGCATCGACACCCGTCGCGGGTAGGACGATGCCAAACTCTTCCCCGCCAAGGCGGCCGACAAGATCGGTCTGACGGAGGACGTCCCGGAAGACACCCCCAACCCGCCGCAATGTCTCGTCGCCGACCGCATGGCCATGAGCATCGTTGATCCGCTTGAAATAATCGATGTCCACCATCAGCACGGCCGTCGGATGTCGGTACCGCCGTCCACGGGTCAGTTCAGCATCTGCGACTTCGAGAAAAGTCCGGCGGTTTGACAGCCCGGTTAGGGAGTCGATGGTGGCAAGGCGTCGGAGCGCCTCCTCCGCTTTGCGGCGCTCGGTGATGTCGTGAATGAGCGACAGCAGGAGGAGTCTCTGATTGACTGGAATCGGGCTGCTGTACACCTCGACGTCGCGGAGCTCGCCGGAGGATAGCCGATGCTGGAATAGGAAATACTTTCTCTTTTCAGTGCGGGCCCGCTCCATTTCCTCCTGAATTTCTGTGGGAGCCAGAGTGTTGATGTCCGAGATGCGCATCGCGCGGAGTGTGTCAAGCGAGTAGCCGTAGAACTCCGCGGCGGCGGGATTGGCGTCAACGATGCGACCGTCCGCGGGATCGATCAGCAGCTTGACTGCCAGGTTGGCGACGAAGATTTGCTCGAACAGTTCCTGACGTTCGCGCAACGCCTGCTCCATCCTCTTGCGTTCGCTGATGTCCACCATCACGCCGACGATTCCGGCCGGAGCGCCAGAAGCATCGAAGAACACGGCCTTCGAGAACTCGACCGTGCGTTCTACGCCATCGGCGCTCTTCGCGTGCGTCTCGTAAACCTGGGTGCCGGGCGACGCGAGCAAGCTGGTGTCGGCCTCATGATAGGTTCGTGCAAGGTCCGGCGGAGCGACATCGTAGACCGTCTTCCCAGACAGGGCATGCCGGTCAATGCCAACCCATCGCTCAAAGGCTGCGTTCGCGTCGATGTAACGGGCCTGGGTGTCCTTCACGAAAAGCGGCACGGGGATGGTATCAATGAGAACACGCTGGAATTGGAAATTGGCGGCCAGCGCCTGTTCCGTCGCTTTGCGTTCGGTGATGTCATCGACCACCCAAACAATGCCAAGGGATGGGGCCGTCATTGAAACCCGCCGCCCAACCACCCGCGCCCAGAACAGAGTTCCGTCGCCGCGTCGCATCTGAAGTTCCTCGTCGACGCCGCCGCCTGCGTTCAGAATCGGGTACAGCCTTTGCTCGACAGCGGCGCTCTGTTCGTCATTGTCGTAGAGAATGTGCGTTGTCGCACCGACAAGCTCTCCACAGGCTCTGCGGAAAATCTGCGTTGCCCTGGCGTTCGCGACCATGATGCGACGGTCAAGGCCGACTATGACGATCCCCATGGGAACGCTGGCGAGAACCGAATCGAGATGGGCCGCTGTCGTCCGCAACCGATCCTTGGCTCCCTCGCCAAAAGCCTCAGCATTCGACAGGCCGAATTCACCATGAGACGGGCAGGGTGAGAGGAGCAAGCCGGAAAGTTCTAGGGCCTGCAGCAGAATCGATCGAACCGTCGTCCGACGCTCCCTAGCCATTCGGTGGAGTGTCTCGGTGATGGATTGAGGAAGTAACGCTGCACACGGGAATTCCCGCTCTGCGGAAGCGTCGGCGGGAGAGCCTTCCGCATGCTCCGCGACGCCATCGGCATACAGGCCGGTTCCCGACATCGGCGCACCCTTCCCCCATTGAGACAATATCATGACAGAGGACCGACTAACGCCAGATTAACGCAGTTATGACCAAGGCAAAGAGCGGCGTTCCCTACGAAGGCCATGAGGCAAGAAACGGGGATTGATCAATTCTCCGACAGTTACTCAACCGAATGAAGGGAAGGTCGTCGTGTGGAGGGCAGCGAAATCAACCTAACGTTTTGTGAAGCTGTTTGCAGCCAACAAGTTTATGCCTTTGCGAATATGATATCACCAACAGGGCTGATGTGGCGGCATGCCGCATCCGACGCGAAAAAATATCCGTTAAGGTCCTAAACGAAACGTCGTTCACGGGAGAATGTGGCTTTAGGCTATTTGGCTATACGCGAATGAATATGCAGCGGCGGCCTCTCATAATCCGATCATTACATTTTTGAAACTTCTCGAGTACATGGGTGAGAAATGAGTGATCTTACTGATCAAAGAATGGTTGTGTTGACGCAAGCTCTTGTTGTGCGGAATTCTGAACTTCTGCATGCAGATCTTATGGATTTTCTCCAACGCCATAAGTGCGCCGTTATCGAATGTTCAAACGTGTGCGAGGTTGACATCAGCGCCGTACAACTTGACATTGCAGCCCGCAAGAGCGCCCTTCGTCAAGGCAAAAGCATCACGTTGTGGCCCGCCCTGTTGCTCCCGGCGTCCCGGTTCGTCATGCCGCTGCTCCGTGCCCGAACAGCAGCACCGGAGGTCTTCGCAGCTGCCTGTTGGAATGGCTCCCCATGACCTCCCTGTCTGGAGTGCGACCGCCGCCCAGGAGGACCTGAATCTGCGATCAAATTGGCAGTAGCATCGTCCTTACCGGGGTGCCACCGATGCGCCGGTCCGGGGTGTTCTGCATCAAGGCGGCGGAGCGGAGGACGGAGGACACTGCCTCCAACGAATAAGCTGCCGGACGGCAGCGGGCGTGGATGGACTGCTTTGAGGACCTCTGAACCCGCAGGTTCGTTTGCCTAAGCACCTCGAAGCACCTCTCCACACCGTGGCGGGACGGCGGCGGCTGGAGGAGGCGCACCATGCTGTTCAAGAAGATCCTGGTGCCGGTGCTCGAGGGCACCACCGAACTCGCCGCGTTGAAGGCCGCGCTGGCCCTTGCCTGCCGCTACAACGCCCACGTCGATGCGCTGCACATCGACGACGGGCCGTTGTCGGCGTCGGCCCGGGAAGCCGCGCGGCACGCCTGCGACCGCTTCCTGGCCGCGGCGGCCGCCTACGGCGTGCCCATGCGCGAAGGCTACCAGGATCCAAGCTCGGTCTCGGCGTCCTGGCGCGAGGTGGTTGTCCGGTTTCCCGAGGAGATCGGCTTCGCGGCGCACGACGCCGACCTGGTGGTGTTTGCGGCGGACCGCATCGACCTGAACAACCGCCTCGGCCGCATCCTGCAAGCGACCCTGCTCGACTCCGGACGCCCCGTCCTGATCGTGCCCGGCGGCACGGCCGCGCCGTTCGGCCGCCGGGTTGCGATCGCCTGGAACGGTGACCGGGAAGCCCGGCACGCCGTCGACGGCGCCCTGCCGCTGCTCGGCCGCGCCGATGCCGTGCTCGTGCTGTGCGATCCAGCGATCCTCGGCGATGCCGCCAAAAACCAAGTGCTCCAGGCCTGTCTGGCACGGCATAATCTTCGGGCGGAAATCGTTCCTTTGGAGGTGCGCGACCGCCAGACCCCTCAAGCACTCGTGGATCAGGCGAAGGCGCTCGGCGCCGACGTCCTCGTCATGGGGGCGCATCCCGTACCCGGCCGCGCCCTGCCGTTTCCCGTAGCGCTCGGCGTCACCGGTGCCGTCACCCGGCACGTCTTCGACCACGTCGAAATACCGATGCTGATGCCCACAGGGCATCGGAGACGAGAGGTGCAGCCATGCCCCTCCCAACAGCCCAATCCCCGTTTTGTTAGGCGCTCTTAGCGTCACGCATCTTCTGAATGCGTCGCCGTTCCGCCAGATCGATGTGGGAATACTGCGTGCCCATCCTGACCCCCTGAAGCCGGTAAGCCCCTGTACTGACACAAGAGTTGCACTTCAGGATAGAACCTACCGTTTTTCGCCTAAAAAATGTCATAAGTTTGATTATGGAAAATACTCGTAGCACCGCCGGGCGGCTCGACGGTATCGAATTTACTGCGCTTCCGGCGCTATAAGAACAACGGATGGGAAATACGAGCGGTAGCGTTTGGCATCGCGGGTCAGCAGCGGCAGCCTGAGCACGGCGGCATGGGCACCGATAAAGAAATCCGGAAGCACGCCCGAGCGGGCGCCGCCCGCAGTCCGATAACGGCGAAACGCCTTGCCGGCCAGGAACAGGGCTTCGCGCGGGATCTCGTCCATAGCAATCCCGGCCTCGTCAAGCAGATCGTCAAGATCCTCGATCCGTTCAAAGCCCACCGACAGCTCAGCATAGACGACATCGTTAATGATCAGCGGTCCCTTGACGGCGGCATTGTCCAATTGCCGGATGGACCAATCCGCCCACACCGGATCGTTCGTGACCAGATCGAGGAGCACGTTGGTGTCGACCAAGGTCATCGGCGGTCAGTCCTCGCCGCGCGTCAGCGCCATAATCTGATCCGTGCTCAGGCCCGCGGTGGCTCGGCCCCGCAGCCGTTCGAACCGGCTCCTTGCCGTCACTGTTCGGTCCGCCCGTCTCAGAACGACGCGCCCATCCTCCGCGATCTCGAACTCCACGGCGCTGCCGGGACCGAGGCCCAATCGGTCGCGGATTGGCTTCGGAATGGTGACTTGCCCCTTGGTGGTGAGCGTCGTGGCCATGGCCGCCTCGGTAATGCCTGCATGATGTCAAGTATTACTTAGCGCGGTCCGCAGGGTCCTGCAAGGGACGGCACAGCAGGGTGCTGTCAACTTCGCGTTCAGTTGATGCGCTGAGGGTGTGCACAACCTGCATGTTTGCTGAGTCAGGCGGTCAGGGCAGGCCGGTCGCCTCGCGCCAGGTGGTGAAGGCGCGAGCGCGGGCGGCGTGATACTCGGCGACGGAAACACGATAGCGGCGCAGCTGGAAATGGTTGTGGATTGGGCTGTGGGTGGAAAGAAACCGCTGGACGTGGCGGGCCGATTTGAATCTCTTCATGTGCCGCTCGCGCCATCGGGTTGGTTGGTGCGAGACTTTGCAGGCGTTGTTCAGGTGTCCTGGGGCGACCTGCCGCGCACACGCCGGCAGAGGCTGGCGGTGCTGGTGGGGCAACTGGCTTGGTGGATGGCGCAGGGCCGCACCCCGGCGGAGGCCGGTTATGAGTCGCACGAGGCGGATCAGCGGGACGCTGCCGAGCAAGATCGAGGGCCGCCATCTTGACCGTCAGGCCGTCGTCTATGGCCTGTGCGCTGGGCCATCGCGCCTGTCGCGAGAACCTGTCGGTGCTCTACCAGCGGATGCCGCGGCTGTTCGAGAGCTTGGCCCTGGCGCACGGCGACGGCCGCTACGCCCGGCTGATGCGCGGCTTCGCCCGGGTCCGATTGCTGATCCTGGACGACTGGGGCCCCGAGCCGCTGACCGCGGAGCAGCGGCGCGACCTGCTGGAGATCGTAGAGGACCGCTACAACGCCGGCTCCCTGCTCATCACCAGCCAAATCCCTACGGACCGCTGGCACGAGCTCATTGGGGATCCCACCTTGGGCGACGCGATCTTGGACCGCATCGTTCACAACGCCTACCGCATCGACCTGACCGGCGAGTCGCTGCGCAAGCCGCGCCGTTCGCCGGCCCACACCGAAGGAGAGTGACCGACGCCCCGCCGGGCGCCCCCGGAGCTCCACAGGCACCTCCCGGGCGAGCGGGCCGCTCCCCAGCGTGATGGAGCGCGCGAGCGGCCGACTCGCCCGGGTCCCTCCTATGGATTCCGGGGACGCCCTTCACCTCGACACGAGCATGGCGGCTTGACCCGACGCCACGCTCGTGCCACACGAAAACGCCTCGCGGGGACATGCCACCCCGGCCGCTTTCCTCGGAATGCTGGCCGGCTTCACATCGGAACGGTGGCCGCCTTCAAATCGGAATACCCGGCCGACTTCATCGGAATCTGCATCGACGAGGCCGAGGAGGACGTGCTGGCCTTCATGACCTTTCCAAAGGAGCACCGCGCCAAGATCCACAGCACGGACCCGCTGGAGCGGCTGAACGGCGAGATCAAGCGGCGCACCGAGGTGGTGGGCACCTTCTTCCTCCAGCGCCATCTGATCTCCCGCCGCACTCTGTGCTCCTTTCGGGCGCAGGCCATCGCCGACTAGCAGGCCGCAACCGCCGCAGTGTGAGCAAAGCTACGAATTCAGGGGGTTCTACACGCCGGCTCGCTTCCCGTGATAATGCCCCGTGCCCGTCGGGACGCGTGGGCGGAGCGGGCTTGTCAGCGTTCGGGCGCAGCATGGCACGCTCGGCGGTGTCGTGAACCCGTCTACGTTGCAGAGAAGCTCGAAGCGGACGAGCGGGCGACGCCGCGCGCGATGGACGAAGGCTCTACGTGAGCCACGCAGCCATGGCGATCACGCGCGGCTGGCCGTCCTTGCCGCGGCGGGCTCCATTCGGCTCAGCGACGTTCGTCGCCCTTGGCCGGCGGGGGTGGGCGCAACACGGGATCCGCGCCGTCGGTGCCGCCGTCGCGCGGAAGGGGAAGATCATACCGGGCGGGTCCGAGGGTGTGGTGGAGCAGCGTATGAGCGGGTGCTCATCGTTCAGCTCCCGAAGGCGCCAGAGCTCCTTGAGATCGACCATCACCGCGTCGCCTACGACGTAGGCTGCGCGTGGTGTGCCCTCGGATGTGACGAAGCGTGCTGCCGCAATCGGCATGCCGACCATCACCCCGGAGAGCAAACACCAGCCGATGCCCGCCCGCACCATGCCAACCCTGGACGTCATGGGGTCCTCGCGTCCACCATGCCATACCCCAGATATATCAGCACGGGAACGGACGGCAACTGCCTGACTGAGGATACTCACAACGGTCTTGGCTCGAAGCCGGAAGACGGCAGGCGCAGCGTGCACGAGCCCGCGCTCCTCCCCCGGCCGCATCGTCAATACGCTCCCCAGCCGCGGGAACGCCGTCAGCCGCCCGTCTCCGCCTTGCGCGGCGAGCGCCGCGGGCTCCGCTTTGCCTTGGCGGCGGGCGGTTGTGCTATGGCAGGCCCCGCCGCCGGGGCATCGAAGTGCTTGCGCAGAGCCTCTTCAGTCAACCCGATGCCGCGCCCGCAGAACCAGACGAGCTGCCGCAGCAGTTCCGCATCGTCACCGGCATACTGGATGATGGGTTTGTCAGGCAGGCGGGCGATGGACAGATAGGAACCGATATGTTCCGTAAGCGCCATGAAGTTCGCGGCGTCGATCGGCGTGCCGACCAGATCGCCAGCCGCCCGCGCGCCATCCAGCGCCCTCTGCAAGGGGCCCAGGCTGATCCTCAACGCGCGCCGATAAACCAATCGTGCGTAGGCGCCATCTCCCGCTAGACTTGCGTAAAGCATCCGGATGCGTTCGGGATGCGGCTGATTCCGGCTGTTCAAAACATAGGTGAAATACCCCTTCATCATCTGAACAAGTCCGGCCGTGTCCGGCGTCGGCAATCCGGTTTCCTGAAAGGATTCGTTCTGGTCGGTGATAAGCTTGCGCAGGACAGCTCGGTAAAGCTGATCCTTGGACTGAAAGTGACGGAAGATTAGAGCCTCGGAAACCTCGGCTTCAGCAGCGATCTTCTGCGTCTTGGCCCCGTTGAGGCCATGCTCCGCGAAAACTTTCGTAGCGGCTTCCAGAATAGAGGCGCGCCGGTCAGCGCCAACCAATCGTTTGCGTGTCATGGAGTTGATTTAGCCTGATTTTGAGCAAAGTCAAGGGCTTGGTGGCGGCGCTCGATCGCCGGAGAAGGCACCGCGCAGGACAACACCAGGCTAAATGATCGGTGCCCGTCGGCACAGGCTTTCATTCGCAGGCGCAGCTTCGTCATTCTCCTCCCCCGCGATGATGTCTTCCCTTCAACCCTCGGCTGGTGGCGCCGCCGCGCCCCGCAAGGCACCTGTGGGTGCACGTCGCGATCCTGCGGACAACTCACGCATGGTGAGACGGCATCCCGCCCCGGCCGCACGGATGAAACGCCACGACCTCTCCGACGTGGAAGTGTCGCGGCGTCCCCATCAGTTGTCCAGCCCCAGCAGGCCGCGGGCTGCGGCCGGAATCTCCGGGTACGCACGCTCCTTCAGGAACGCAATGCGGCCGTTGACGCAGTCCGCGGTCATCTCGGGCTGCGTGTCGACCCAGAACTCACCGGCCGCCAGCTTGTCGAAGATGATCCGGCAGGCCTCGGCCAGATCCATGCCGTAGCCGGCCATCATCTCCCGCATCACCGTCCGGTACCGGCGCGCGCCGTCCGGCTCGCCCTCACCGGCCTTGGCGTCGAAAATGCTCGTCTTGACCATGCCGGGGATGATCGAGGAGACCTGGACCGGCTTGCCGGTGAGCTGCATCTCCAGGTACAGGCACTCCGTGAAGGCCTGCACCGCGTGTTTGGTCACCATGTAGGCGGTCTGCGTCGGCATCACGGAGAAGGAGCCGATCGAGGCCAGGTTGGCGATGCAGGCTGGCTTGCCGCTGGCCAGCATGCGCGGGGCAAAGGCGCGGACGCCGTGGATCACCCCGTGGACGTTCACGTTCAACGTCTGCTCCCAGCGCGCCGCCGGGATCTCCCAACTCAAGCCCATCGTCTCGATGCCGGCGTTGTTCACCAACAACCGGACATCGCCCCAAGCCGCGTGGACACGCTCGGCAAGCCGGTCCAGTTCCTCCGGCCGGCCGACATCGACGGTGACGGGCATGACTTCCGCCCCCGCGGCGCGCAGTTCGGCGGCCAGCGCCTCGACACGATCCCCGGCGATGTCGGCGAGCACGACCTTCATGCCCAGTTCGCAAGCCCGTCGCGACAGGCCCTCGCCAATGCCGGCGCCGGCACCGGTGATGACGGCGACGCCACCGCCGAAAACGTCTCTGCTGATTTCCATGGTCCTCTCCAGAACGGGGATTCGCGCCCCAACGAATGATTGCTCAGCGGCTTGGCGCGCGGGCGAACTGCATCGTCAGCCAGGCGCTGGCGTCGTCCACGGCCGTCCGCGCGGCATCGATCATGCCGATCCACGACAGGAACCCGTGCACCATGCCGGGATACCGGCGCGTCTGGACCGGCACGCCCGCCGCCACCAGTTTCCGCCCGTAGGCTTCACCGAAATCGCGCAGCGGATCCGCCTCGGCGGTCAGGACGAAGGCGGGCGCAAGCCCGGCGAGGGATGGGGCGCGCGCCGGGCTGGCCCGCAGGTCGTGCTGCTCGACGTCCGGGTTGGACAGGTACTGGTTCCAGAAATACAGCACGTCGTCGGCGTGCAGGAACGGCGCATCGCGGTTCTCGCGCAGGGACTCCATCTCCATCGACGGGTAGCCGCCCGCGCCGTAGATGAGAACCTGTCCGGACAGCGCCGGGCCGTTCGCGTCGCGGCTGCGCAGCGCGACGGAGGCGGCCAGATCGGCCCCGGCGCTGTCCCCCGCCACCGCCAGCCGGCCCGGGATGCCCCCGATGGCGGCGGCGTTGGCGGCGGTCCAGAGCGTGGCCGCCCAGCAATCCTCATGGCCGGCCGGGAACGGATGCTCCGGCGCCAGCCGGTAATCGACGGACACCACAACGCTGCCGGCGCCGTGACACAGGGCACGGCAGATCATATCCTGGGTGTCGAGATCGCCGGCGATGTAGCCGCCGCCGTGGAAGTAGACGATCACCGGCGCCGGGGTGCCGGCGGCCGGCGTGTAGATGCGCACCGGCACGTCGCCGGCGGGACCGGGGATGGTCCGGTCCACGATGGCGCCCAGCGGTACGTCCAGCTTCGGGAACCCGGTGGATGCCTGCCGCACCAGGTTGCGGAACACAGGTGCCGGAAGGCTGCTGGCTTTCGGGAACTGGGCGGCACCCTCGAGGAATGGCGCGAACTGAGGGTCGATGTTCATGCGTGTCTCCAGAGAACCGCGACCGGAACCAGGGGCAAGGCCGCTCAGAGTTCCGTCGCCGTGAAGATGTTGTCCGGATAGCCGGGGAAGACGTAGTCGAGTTCGAGGACCAGCGACCGGCCGAGCGGGCCGGAGGCGAAGATGTCGGTTTCGACGAAGGCTTGAACGGCATGGCGGCCGTAGGTGAAGCGCGGCGTCGTGGCGAACACCGGCGACGCGTCCAGCCGCTCGTCCACGGCCGGCGTGCCGCGCCGCGACCGGTTGCAGAGAAGGGTGAGACGGCCCTTGAAGTCGGGGTCGTTGTCGGCCCAATCCTGAAGCGTCAGCATCGCCTCCTCGATCGCCTCAAGCGAGTCGTAGAGGATGCCGACGTGGAAGCCGGCCTCCGGATCGGCCGCCTGCGTCGCCCGGAGCGCGGCCACGCCCGGGTGTTCCAGTCCGGTGCCGACGCCAAGCGCCTCGTGGACGGCGGCGTAGAGCGCACGCTCCGGCTCCGGCACTGGGGCCATATAGATGATGCCGTCGCCGTTGTTGCTGGCCTTGTCGTCGACGACGAGCTGATAGAAGCGGCCGCCGTGCGGCAGCGGAAATTCCTTGACCACGCTGAATCCGAGACGCTGCATCAGGCGAGCGGCGAGCGGTCCCTCCTCCGGTACCCGGTAGTTCAATGCCATGTGGCCCAGGGTCCGCTTCGCTTGGCGGCTGGCGTCGCTTGGGAAGGTCATCACGGTTCGTCCTTGCGATGGGCTGATCGCGCCGGGCGCGGCGCGGGGTTTGGTTTGATGAGCCAGCCATCAGCCTAATGGATTACACTTGATTCGAATCGTCGGCAAGGTGTAAGCAAGTCCTTACTTATAAAAAGGTGACGGGGGGCGAGTGTCGATCGGTCCGACGGGAACGGTCCATCCTCTCAGCCGGCCGGCGCCAGAGACGCAGGGGCGACCGGAAGCGCGACGTGATAATGGCCCGCCGACCAACCGCCATCCACCGCAAGTTCGGCGCCGCAGATGCAGAAGGCCTCGTCCGAGCACAGGAAGAGGGACGCGGCGGCGATTTCACCCAGCCTGCCGATCCGCTGCAGCGGATCGCGCTCGCAATCCCGGTTCCGCGCGGGGCCGCGCAGGTCCATGGGGTTACCCAGTCCGGCGCCAACGCAGCCGGGGTAGAGGGAATTCACGCGCGCGCCGCGGCGGCCACACTCCAGCGCCGTGGCCTTTGTCAGCCCGCACAGCGCCCAAGTGCTGGTGACGTCAGCGGCCACGCCGCTGGCACCGCGCAGGCCGTCGATGGAGGGGATGTTGACGGTCGCGACCCGGCCGGCGGCATTCATCGCCCGGCCGATGTGCTGGATGCCAAGGAACGCTCCTTTCACATTCACGGCGCAGACGCGGTCGAAGTCGGCCGCGCTTACGCCCGCGATGCCGGCGAACAGGACGATGCCAGCGTTGTTCACCAGCACGTCGACCCGACCCGGGCGACCGAGAACGGCTTCGACCAGCCGCGGCCGGTCGTTCTCGTTGGCGACGTTGAGCGTCTGGAAGAGCGTGGCGCCACGGAGTTCAGCGGCGGCCCCCGCCCCTTCCGTCTCGGCCATGCCGGCAACGATGACGCCTCGCCCACCCATGCGACCAAGATGGCCCCTCCAATGCCCACGGGCGATCTGCATTATTGCGCTTCAAAGGGCAAAATATCCGACTCATGCGTACTTTCGTGCATTGGTTTTTGCGCATCATACGGCCATAGCCCGCTGCGCAACGCAGGGACGGAGCAGCAGCCAAGTGCAAAGCACGGGGCAACGCCACTTATAACCACGATATTCGTAGAAACAGTACGCTTGTCCAACGAATATGCTGGATTTTATCGGCGGACTTCGGCAGCATGACGACGATCGACATTCGGCCGCCTCCCGCTCGTTGTGGTGGACGGCGGCGCACAGAACGCAAAAACAATCCTATGGGGGGCAAAGCGATGATCACGAAGATTGGGCTCCTGGGCATGCTGGCGCTGTTCGCTGCGCAGGGCGCGCAGGCGGCTGTCACCGCCCAGGAGGCGGAGAAGCTCAAAGGTGATTTGACCCCGTGGGGGGCGGAGCGCGCAGGGAACAAGGATGGCACCATCCCCGCCTGGACCGGCGGCCTGAAGGCGCCCGCCGGCTACAAGCCGGGCGATCCGCGGCCGGCCATTCACCCTGAAGACAAGGTCCAGTTCTCGATCAACTCGAAGAACATGGATAAGTACAAGGACAAGCTGTCGGCCAACCTGATGGCCCTGATGGCGAAGCACCCGGATTTCCGCATCGACATCTACCCCACGCGCCGCACCGCGTCGTTCCCGGACTGGGCCGTGCAGCAGACGTTCCAGAACGCGACGCGGACGAGCACCACGAACGACGGTCTGACTGTGGTCAACGCCTTCGGCGGCCCTCCCTTTCCCATTCCGAAGGACGGGCGCGAGGTGATGTGGAACGGCATGATGCGCTTCAGCATGCCGGAGTTCGAATACGTCGCCAAGAACTGGGCGGTCACCGCGGGCGGCGAGCGGATTCTGCTGTCCGAGGTGAACCAGCGCTGGTACGCGCCGATGTTCGATCCGGCACTGACGCCCGAAGAATACCAGAAGAACAGCAGCTTCTTCCAACTCGGCCGTTCCGAGTTCACCGCCCCACCGGTGAAGAACGGCGAGATGCAGCTGATCCGCGTTCCCGCCGACACCTACACCTACAAGAACGACATCTGGCAGTACCTCGCCGGCCAGCGTCGACTGCGCAAGGCGCCGAACCTGAACTATGACGCGCCGAACCCGAACACGTCGGGCATGTCCAACGTGGACGAGTCCTACGGCGTGGCCGGCCCGCTCGACCGCTTCGACGTCAAGCTGATCGGCAAGAAGGAGATGTTCATCCCGTACAACAACAACAACATGGTGCTGATGTCGCCCGACAAGATCGTCCAGCCGAACTTCCCCAATCCGGACACGGTCCGTTGGGAGCTGCACCGGGTCTGGGTGGTCGAAATGAAGATCAAGGAGGGGCAGCGCAACACCGTTCCCCACCGCGTCGTCTACGTGGACGAAGACACCTGGAATTTTGCGATCGTCGACTCCTTCTCCGCGGACGGCAAGCCCTGGAAGGTCACGTACATGCCGCAATACGTGTGTCCCGAGGCCGGCGTCGTCGGTTACGCCGGCTCCTTCGGCATCAACCTCCAGAACGGTTCCTACCTGTTCGAAGCGGACATTTCCAACTCGCCCAAGCCGCTCAACACGGTGCCGAGAAGCCCGGCCACCTACTACACGCCCGACGCGCTGGCCGCGGCCGGCGTGCGCTAAGGCCCGCCACCGGGGCCCGCCAATGGGGCCCGGATGTCGATCGCCCGCGCCCGGCGCACGCCGTCGGGCACGGGGAGCCTCGGCTCCACGCTCATAGCCGGAGCGTCTTTCGTCTCGGCACGACAATGCTTGAAATGCATAAAGAATACTTTCCTTCGGGGGGATAAACTGCTGATGAGCACCAATAAGCCCAAGATGATGAAGCATGAAGACCACGTCGGCGGCCGCCGGGCGGCGAGGACGCGCCGTCACGCCACCGTCGCCGGTGTGCTGCCGCTGGTGGCGGTCGGGGCCTCGCTGCTGGCCGGGCCGGCTCACGCGGCGTCGCTGCTGGACCAGGACGGCTGGAAGATCTCGTGGGACAACACCCTGAAGTACTCGTTCGCCTTCCGCACCGAGGGCGTTTCCGACAAGGTGGTCAACGGCCCGGTGGTCAACGGGCTGGCCGCAAGTCAGCGTGACGATGGTGACCGCAACCTTCGCAAGGGGCCGATCTCCAACCGTCTCGATCTGCTGTCCGAATTCGACGTCAACTACCTCAAGACCTATGGCTTCCGAGCCAGCGCGGCCGCCTGGTACGACACCGTCTACAACTCGCACACCGACAACAACTCCAACGCCACCTACAACCAGCCGGGCTACATCTCCAACCGCGATTTCCCGCAGAAAACACGGCAGCTGCACGGCCGCAACATCGAGCTGCTCGACGCCTTCGCCTACGGCAACGGCGAGATCGCCGACATGCCGGTGAGCCTGCGCGCCGGCCGCTACGCCCAGCTGTGGGGCGAGAGCCTGTACTTCGGCGCCAACGGCATCGCCGCCGGCATGGCTCCCCTCGACACCATCAAGGCGGTCAGCGTTCCGGGCTCCCAGGTCAAAGAGCTGATCATGCCGGTCGCTCAGATCGGCGGCCAGTTGCAGATCAACAGGAACTTTTCGGTCGGCGGCTACTACCAGCTCGAATGGCGCCGCAACCGCACTCCGGGTGTGGGCAGCTTCTTCAGCCCGGTGGACTTCGTCGATTACGGCGGCAAATGCCTGTTCGGCATGGCAATCCCGGACCGCACCTGCATTGGCCCGCGCCTGGAGGACCGTACGCCGCGGAACGCCCAGGGCCAGTTCGGCGGCTCGATCAAGTACACCGCGGATGACGGTGACTACTCGGTCGGCCTTTACGCCCTGCGCTTCAACGCCAAGGACCCGGTCGTCTACACGCCGTTGACGGGCTTCTTCACGCCCGAGTACTTCCTGGCGTTTCCCGAGGCGGTCCAGCTGTACGGCGCCAGCCTGACCACGAACGTCGGCGACGCCAACATCGGCGCCGAGGTGAGCGTCCGCCGCAACCAGCCGCTGGCCTACAACCCGAACGTCGGCCTTGTCCTCTTCCCCGGCCAGAGGGGCGATGGACGCGACAACCGCTGGTACCCGACCGGCGACACGTTCCATGCGCAGATCTCGACGATCTACGCGCTGCCCCGTTCGGATCTGGGCCTGTGGGAGGGCGCCACCCTCACCGGCGAGTTCGCCTTCAACCACGTCATGCGGTCCCATCAGAACCTCAGCCCGGTCGACCTGCGGGATCCGGACAAGACCCGGTCCGCCGGCGCCGCCCAGGTCGGCGTGATGTTCGACTACTACCAGATCGCGCCGGGCCTCGACCTGAGCGTCGGCCCCAACTTGCGGTACGGCCTGTTCGGCAACTCGGCCATCGATCCGAGCATGACGCGCGGCGCCGGTTCGGTCTCGCTGGCGGCCAACTTCACTTACCAGAACGTCTGGAAGGCCGGGTTGACCTACACGCACTGGATCGGCGACCTGCAGCGCCAGCCGTTCGTCGATCGCGATTTCATCGCCGTCAGCGTTCAGCGCACCTTCTGATCCTCAAGGACCGGTCAGGGAGCCGGGCGCCGTCCGTTCCGCAGGCGGCGCCCGAAACAGCCAAGAAGCAATGAGCAAGACCATGAAGCGTCGGTTGCCCGGGGTGGTGATATGGGGAGGCGTCCTGGCCCTCGTGGGGGGGCTGTGGCACGCCGATGGGGCGGCGGCGGAAAGGCGCTGGTCGGTGCTTGAAACGCCGGCCACCGTCTCCAGCCCCGCCGCCATGCCTTTCCTGCTCACCGCCGCGCGGGCGGGCGACCGCCTCGTTGTGGCGGGCGAGCGGGGCATCATCTTCCTGTCCGACGACAACGGGACGACGTGGCGGCAGGCGGCGGTTCCGGTCAACGTGACGGTGACAGCGGTACGGTTCGGTTCCGCCCGCAAAGGGTGGGCGGTCGGCCATTTCGGGGTCATCCTGCGCACCGAGGATGGCGGAGAGACGTGGACCAAGCAGCTGGACGGTGTCGGCGCCGCCGGGCTGATCCTGAAGGACACGCTGGCGAAGGCAGGAGGCGACCGCAGCGCTGAAGCGGTGCGGGCCGCCGAACGCCTTGTGCAGGACGGGCCGGACAAGCCGTTCCTCGACCTTCTCGTGTTCGACGAGCGCCACGCCCTTGTCCTCGGCTCCTACGGCCTCGCCGTCCGCACGGAGGACGGCGGGACGACCTGGGTCCCGAGCGTCGCGGCGATCGACAACCAGGGCCACCTGCACCTGAACGCCGTGGCCGCCGTCTCGAACGGCCAGGACGTCTACATCGTTGGCGAGCAGGGGAGCCTGTTCCGCAGCCGGAACGGCGGCGCCTCGTTCGAGGCGTTGACCTCCCCCTACGAAGGCAGCTTTTTCGCCGCCCTGGCCGCGCCCGAGGACGTGGTCATCGTCGGCCTGCGCGGCAACGCGTATCAATCGTCCGATCACGGCGCGTCCTGGAACCGGATCGAATTGGCCGGGGCAGCGACCCTCACCAGCGTCCTCCAACTCAAGGACGGCGCCGCCCTGCTGGCCGATCAGGGAGGGCAGATCTTCCGCCGGAACGCCGGGAACCCGCGTTTCGAGCCGGTCGTGACGCCGGTGCGCGTGCCCATCGCCGGCCTCGTAGAGGCGGCCAACGGGACCGTCCTGGCGGTTGGTCCGGCCGGTGTCACGCCGATCCTCCCCCCTCGCGCGCAGTAGTGTATAGAAATGGGAAAAATTGACATGGCTCACGTGAAGGCGGCGGACGATATGAACGCCGATGTCCCGTTCGACGTCAACGCCGGCTCCATGATCGAGCGCTTCCTGTTCAGCCACCGCAAGTCGATCGTTTTTCTCTGCGCGTTGGTGACTGCCTTCCTCGGCTGGCAGGCGCTGAATATCCGGCTGAACGCCAGTTATGAGAACATGATCCCGACGGATCATCCCTACATCCAGAATTACTTTGCGCACAAAAACTCGCTTGCGCAGGAGTTCCAGGGCAACGTTGTCCGCATCGTCGTCGAAAACACGAAGGGCTCGATCTTCGATCCGCATTACGTGGAGACGCTGAAGCGGCTCAACGACGCCACCTTCCTGACCGAGGGCATCGACCGGCAGTTCATGAAATCGATCTGGACCCCCGGCACCCGCTGGTCGGAGGTGACGGAGAACGGCTTCGCGTCCGGGCCCGTCATGCCGGACGACTACAACGGCTCGCCCGCCAGCCTTCAGGAGCTGCAGGGAAACATCCTGCGCGCCAACATCGTCGGGCAGCTGGTGGCCAATGACTTCCGCTCCACGATCATCCTGGCGCCTCTTTTGGAAAAGGACACCGAAACCGGCAAGCCGATCGACTATGGCAAGCTGTCGGAACGGTTGGAGTCCCTGCGCGCCCAGTTCGAGAGCGAAGGCATCAAAATTCGCATCACCGGCTTTGCCAAGGTGGTCGGTGACCTGATCGACGGCCTGCTGCAGGTGCTGCTGTTCTTCGCGGGCGCCATCGTCATCGCCACCGTGCTGATGTACTGGTACACGCGCTGCCTGCGCAGCACCTTCCTGGTGGTGGCCTGCTCGCTCGTCGCCGTCGTCTGGCAGCTGGGTCTGCTGCCGCTGACCGGCTATGTGCTCGACCCCTACTCGATCCTGGTGCCCTTCCTGGTGTTCGCCATCGGCATGAGCCATGGCGCCCAGAAGATGAACGGCGTCATGCAGGACATCGGCCGCGGTATGCCGAAGCTGCACGCAGCCCGGCAGACCTTCCGCCGGCTGTTCTTCGCCGGGTTCACCGCGTTGATGTGCGATGCCGTCGGCTTCGCCGTCCTGCTGATCATCCAGATCCGGGTGATCCAGGACCTGGCGATCATGGCCAGCATCGGCGTCGCCATCCTGACCTTCACGAATCTGATCCTGCTGCCGGTCCTGCTGAGCTACACGGGCGTCGACGCCGCGGCGGCGCGGCGCAGCCTGCGGGCCGAGACGGCGGCGCTGTCCGGCGAGGGTGAGAAACACGCCATCTGGCGTTTCCTCGACCTCTTCACCCGGCGCGGATGGGCGACGGTTGCCATCGCCGTGGCGGCTGTCCTGACCGCCGGCGGCTGGTACGAGAGCCACAAGCTGCAGATCGGCGACCTCGATCCGGGCGCGCCGGAGCTGCGCCCGGATTCCCGATACAACCAGGACAACGCCTATCTCATCTCCAAGTACAACATGAGCAGCGACGTGCTGGTGGCGATGGTGAATACCACGCCGGGCACATGCGCCGGCTACGACTCGCTTCTGCGCATGGACAGCATGGAGGCGTCGCTGCGCACGCTGCCGGGCGTAACCGGCACCACCTCGCTGGCGTCGATGAGCCGCCGGATGCTGATCGCCCTCAATGAAGGCAATCTGAAGTGGTTCGACCTGACACCGAACCAGCTGACGCTGAACCAGATGACCTCCATGGTGCCGGTCGATCTGGTGGGGCGGAACTGCGAGCAGACGCCGGTCGCCATCTCGCTGGCCGACCACAAGGCGGCGACGCTGGAGGGGGTGGTCGCGATGGTGGAGTCCTTCCGCGCGCAGGACACCGCCAACTCCAAGCTGATGCTGGCGGCCGGCAACGCGGGGATCGAGGCGGCGACCAACATCGTCGTGAAGGACACCTCGCGCACGATGCTGCTGTGGGTTTATGCGGCGGTCATCGTGCTGTGCTTCGTCACCTTCCGGTCCTGGCAGGCGGTGGTCTGCGCCGTGGTGCCGCTGATCGTCACCTCGATCCTGGGCGAGGCACTGATGGTGCATCTCGGCATTGGTGTGAAGGTGGCGACGCTGCCGGTGATCGCGCTCGGCGTCGGCATCGGCGTGGACTATGCGCTGTATGTGCTCAGCATCGTGCTGGTCGCGCTGCGCGCCGGCATGTCGCTGTCCGCGGCCTACTATCAGGCCCTGCTGTTCACCGGCAAGGTGGTCATGCTGACCGGCTTCACGCTGGCCCTCGGCGTGGCGACCTGGGCGTTCTCGCCCATCAAGTTCCAGGCGGACATGGGAGTGATGCTGGCCTTCATGTTCCTGTGGAACATGCTGGGGGCGCTCGTTCTGCTGCCGGCGCTGGCCTACTTCCTCCTGCCCCGGCACCGGCGGGCGGAAGCGCCGAGGCGGCTGGACCGCCCCGTGCACGGCACCTGACGCCCCGTCCGTTTCCGGCCACAAGAAACATCAAACAAGAGGAGATCGGGAATGATGCGCACCTTTTTGATCACGGGAGCGGCCTCGGGCATCGGCGCGGCGATCCGGCGGCGGCTGGAAGCGAACGGCGACCGCGTCATCGGCGTCGATCTGCGCGACGCCGAGATCGAAGCCGACCTGGGGAGCGAGGATGGACGGACGGCCATGACCGCGGCGGTCGCGCAACTCACGCCCAGCCTCAACGGCGTGGTGGCGGCGGCCGGCATCTCGCATCCGCTGCCGGCGACGCTGTCGATCAACTATTTCGGGGCGGTGGCAACGTTGGAGGGGCTGCGCCCGCTGCTCGCCAAGGCGCCGCGGCCACGGGCGGTCGCCATCTGCTCGACGGCGGCGCTTCTGCCGGTCAACGACGCGGCGATCGCCGCCTGCCTGGCCGGCGACGAACCGGGAGCGCTCGCCGCCGTCGCCGAGCGGCCCGACCTGTCCTACATGTCCTCCAAGCGCGCGCTCTCGCTGTGGCTGCGCCGGGCGGCGGTGTCGCCAGCGTGGGCTGGGTCGGGCATCCTCCTCAACGGCATCGCCCCGGGCGTGGTGGAGACCGGGATGACCGCGCCGCTGCTGGGCGATCCGGAGATGGTCGCGCTGATCGCCCAGGCCAACCCGATGGCGGTGAAGGGCTTCGCCAAGCCCGACGAGATGGCCGAACTGGCCGCCTATCTGCTGACCTTCGAGGGGCACTACCTGCTGGGCCAGATCATCTTCAACGACGGCGGCACCGACGCCCTGATGCGTCCGGACGCGTTCTGACCACACCCGTCAAAGCGGAAGGGGCGGAGATGCGGACGAAGAAGACGATCTTCCTGACGGGGGCGTCGGGCAACATGGGCGGCGAGACGCTGCGCCAGTTGCTGGACCGTTCGGACCGGTTCCGCGTCAAGGCCCTCGTCCTGCCAAGCGATGCCGAGACCCCGACCATAAAGCGTTTCCAGGGCCACCGCAACCTGGAGATCGTCTGGGGCGACCTGACCCGGTACGAGGATGTCCTACGCGGCGTGTCGGGGGCGGACCAGGTGCTCCACATCGGCGGCCTCGTCTCGCCGCTCGCCGACCACTTCCCCGAGCGCACCATGGCGGTGAACGTCGGCGGCGCCCGCAACGTCGTGGAGGCGATCAAGGCGCAACCCGACCCGGGTCGCGTCCGGCTCGTCTACATCGGCACCGTCGCCCAGACCGGGGACAGGCAGGCGCCGGTGCATTGGGGCCGCACGGGCGACCCGATCAAGATCAGCCGGTTCGATCACTACGCGGTGAGCAAGACCCGGGCCGAGGCGATCGTCGCCGAGTCCGGGCTGAAGCGCTGGGTCTCTTTGCGCCAGACCGGCGTCGCCCATCCCCATCTCTGGAAGATCCACGACCCGATCATGTTCCACAACCCGTTCAACGCGGTGCTGGAATGGGTGACGGTGGGCGATTCCGGGCGCCTGGCCGCCAACACCTGCGAGGACAGCGTGCCGGACGCGCTGTGGCGCAACTTCTTCAACATCGGCGGCGGCGCGGGCATGCGCAAGGTGAGCCACGAGTTCGCCGCCGCCACTTTCCAGGTGCTGGGATTCTCCGACTTCCGGCAGGTCTTCCAGCCGAGCTGGTTCGCCACACGGAACTTTCACGGGCAGTGGTACACGGACTCCGACGCCCTGGAGGCGCTGGTGCCGTTCCGCCGTGAGACTTTCACGGATTTCTTGGAGGAGTTCCGCAAAGCGCTTCCCTTCTATGTGAAGCTTGGCGCGCGTCTGGCTCCCGGCGCCGCACGCAAACGGATCGAGGCGCTGGCGAAGGCGGAGGGTGGTCCGCTGCACTGGATCGCGCACGACGACCGGGCGCACATCGACGCCTTCTTCGGGTCGCGGACGCAATGGGAGGCACTGCCGGCCGATTGGGACCGCGTCACGCTCGAACAGCCGTCGCGCTCCCCGTCGTATCTGGAGCACGGCTACGAGGACGGCAAGCCGAAGGAAAGCTGGACGGCGGCCGACCTGCGGCTGGCGGCGGCGTTCCGCGGCGGGCACTGCACCACGGGCTACACGGGTGATCCGCACGCGCCCGCCGGCTGGCGCTGCGCGATGGGTCATGCCTTCGACATGTCGCCGAACCTGATGCTGCGGGGCGGCCATTGGTGCCCGACCTGCATGGTCGATCCGTCGACCTACGACGCCGTGGCGGCGCGCAGCCCCTTCTTCGCTCAGGTCTGGCAGGGCGGCTTCTGAGCCGTCGAGCCGGCCCGGCATCCGGCGCCCTTGCTCAAAAGTAAGTGCTCACTTAGGATATGCTTGGACGGGGCGGCATTCCGTCCGGAAAACAATAAGGGGTACGCGACGACCACGGGCACCTGCCTGCCGGCCTGAACACCACCGGCATCCGTTTGCCCGCGGCCCCGCGCCTCGCCCCTGTCCGGCAATTGACGCAAGCCCCCCGCGCCCACAGCGCGGCATCGATCACCCCCCTTGGAGGACATCGTGCAGAGCAACTTTGGTTTTACGAAGCTCCTGGTCGCCGACCTCGAAGCCGCCGCGACCTTCTACAAGGCCGTGTGCGGGCTGGAGGAACTGGCCCGCGTCGATGACGAGATCGCCGGGCGGAAGATCAGCGAGATCCTGTTCAAGCCGCCTTACCAGGGGGCGGCGACCTTCGTCCTCCTGACGTTCCTCGACGCGCCGAAGCCGTCCAAGGACGAGGTCATCGTGGGCTTCATCACCGACAGCACCGACGCGTTCGTCGAGCGCACGCTCGCCAACGGCGGCAGGCTGGTGCAGGAGGCCCGCGACATGCCCGCCCACGGTGTGCGGGTGGCCTTCGTGACCGATCCGGAGGGCCACCTGATCGAAGTCGCCCAAATGCTCACCCCGAGCTGAGCCGCCGCCCAGCGGCACCCCGGCGGGCGCCGGGGTGCCTGCCCGCCACGTCAATAAACAGACGAGTGACGTCATGATCGACGCGTTCTCTCCAGTCACCATTGGGCCGGTCACCCTGCCGAACCGCTTCATCCGCTCCGGTGCGAACGAGATGATGACGAGGGACTGCCTGCCGACCAAGTCGCTGCTGGAATTCCATCGCCGGCTGGCGGCCGGCGGCGTTGGCATGACGACGCTCGCCTATGTGGCGGTGTCGCCGGATGGCCGCACCTTCACCGACCAGGGAGTGATGCACGAGGGCAGCGTCCCGCACTACCGCGCGATCGCCGAGGCGGTGCACGCCGAGGGCGCGCTGATTTCGGCACAGATCACGCACGGCGGCAGCTTTGCGCAGCACAAGGAGCTGACCACGCCACGCGCCATGTCCGCCAGCGGCGGCATCGACAAGATCGGCCTGATGCTGGGCCGGCCCCTCCAGCGGGCGATGACGCGCGCTGACATGGACCAGGTCCGTGACGAGTTCGTCACCGCCGCGCGCCTGGCGGTAAAGGCGGGCTTCGACGCGGTCGAACTGCACATGGGACACGGTTACCTGCTCAACCAGTTCCTGTCGCCGCTCTCGAACAAACGGCGCGACGCCTATGGAGGGGCAGCGGAAGGCCGGGCGCGCTTCCCGGTCGAGGTGATGGCGGCCGTCAAGGAGGCGGTCGGCGCAAAGATCGCGGTGCTCGCCAAGATCAATCTCTACGACGGCGTCAAGGGCGGCGCCACGGTCGAAGACGCGGTTGTCACAGCGCGCCTGCTGGAGCGTGCCGGCGCGGACATGCTGGTCCTGTCGGGCGGGCGCAACATCGAGGCCCCCTGGGCTATTTTCTCCAGCCCCCTGCCCTTCGACGACTTCGCCGCCATGAAGAGCGGGCTCTTCAACAAGCTGCAGTTTACGCTGCTCAAACTGGCGACTCCGAAGACCGTACGCTTTTCCGAGCTGTATTTCCTTGAGGCGGCCCGCAAGGTCCGCGCGGCGGTGTCCTGCAAGCTCGGCTACGTCGGCGGCGTGCTTTCGCTGGACGCGGCCCGGCGCGTGCTGGACGAGGGATTCGAGGCGGTGGTGATGGCGCGCTCGCTGGTGCACGACGCCGATCTGGTGCAGCGCTTCCGCGCCGACCCGGCTCACCACTCCGGCTGCACCGCGTGCAACCGCTGCGTGGCGGTGATGTACGGCCCGTCCGGCACCCACTGCCCGCTGACCGGGAACGCCATCGATCCGGCCTTGAACCGCATCCCGGCCGCGGCCGGAGCCACACCATAGGCGGACGTGGTTTCCGTCATGCGCGCTCAGGTGAGCCCGTGATCCACCGGACGCAGGCGGACGGCGAGCCCGTCCGCGGAATCGCGAAGGAACCCGGCGCTGGCGGCCTCGAACGCGAGGCGCAGCCGGCGCCGGGTTTCCGCCGTCGCCCGCGCGCCGGTCCCGAAATGCCGGATGGTGCTGTAGGCGAGCCTGATGCGCCGCGGCATCTCCAGCCTGGACCAACCCGGCGGCCTCCGCGCCTCCCGGCACGCGTGCGGCGACAGGTCCATACCCCGCCCTCCTCCAGCGACGCCCCGGTGTCAGGCCGGGGCGTTGGCGCCGGTCGCGTGCCGGGCGGCCACGAAGCCGAACGTCATCGCCGGCCCCAGCGTCGAGCCCGCGCCGGGATAGCTGCCACCCATGACGGAGGCCGCGTTGTTGCCGACAGCGTAGAGGCCGGCGATGGGCAGACCGTTCGTTCCCAGCACCTGGGCGTCGGCGTTGGTCTTCAGACCGCCGCAGGTGCCGATGTCGCCGGGATGCATCGGAATGGCGTAAAAGGGCGCCGTCTGGATGGGGCCGAGCGACGGGTTGGGCTGGACGCGCTGATCACCGAACATCCGGTCGTAGGCCTGGGCGCCGCGGCCGAACTCCGGATCGACGCCCTGACGCGCGCCGGTGTTGAAACGGCCCACCGTCTCCCGGAGCGCGGCTGCCGGCACGCCCATGGCGCGGGCCAGCCCGTCGAGAGTGGGCGCCTTCTTGAGGATGGCGCGCAGCGGTGCCCCGAGCGCCCAGTCCGGGAGGAGCGGCAGGATGGGCCCGACCGGGTAGGTGCGCCGATAGGTGGCGTCGAACACCAGCCAGGACGGGATGGTGCGGGCGTCCGGCCGGTCGGCGTCGATCATCTGGCGCCCGACCACGTGATAGGACGCCGCCTCGTTCAAATAGCGGCGGCCCGCCTGGTTCACCAGGATGCAGCCGGGCAGCGCCCGCTCGATGGTGGACAGACGGCCACGGGTCTCGCCGGGGATCGAGAACACCGGAGCCCACCACGCCATGTGCAGGTTCATCGTCGCCGCACCGATCGCCGTCGCCGCGCGGATGGAATCGCCGGTGTTGTTCTCCTGCGAGCCGCTCACTGTCGGGACGGGGACCGCGGGCATGTGCTGCGCGCGCATCTCCGGGTTCCGCTCGAAGCCGCCCGCCGCCAGCACAACGCCACGGCGGACGCGGATGCGCAATGTGCGGCTGCCTTGCTGCACCACCGCACCGACCACCCGCCCCTCTTCCGCGACCAATTCCAGCAGACGGGTGCGCAGCCAGAGCGGGATTCCCCGCTGCTTCGCCGCCAGCCGGAGACCGCCGATGAGCGCGGTGCCGAGCGTCAGGAAACGGTCTTTGCGGGAGCGGAAGCGATGCGGCAGGTCGCCGTAATAGCGGGCGACCATGTGCGCGGCGGTGCGCACCCACCCCTTGGGCCGGAACAGGAGCGCAAAGGTTTCCGACAGCTGCCAGTTGATGATGCCGAACAGGCTGGCCGCCGGCGACGTTGGCCGCAGGTCCAGCATGTCGCGGCCGAGCAGGCGGCCGTCCATCGGCTCCGGCAGATGTGTGCGGTAGCCCAGCTTACCGCCGGGAACCTCGGCGTGGTAGTCGATGTACGGCAGGCTCTGATAGCGCACCGGGGTGTTGTCGGTAAGCCAGCGCAGCATCTCCGGCGCCCACTGCACATAAGCGCGGATGTTCTCGTCCGGTATGCTGGCGTCGCTGAGCTGGCGGATGTAACGGAACGCGTCCTCCGGACTGTCCTGGTGCAGGTCCGGCGGGGCGAGCGGGCTGTTCGGGATCCAGATGCCGCCGCCCGACGTGGCCGAGGTGCCGCCGTACTCATCGCTCTTCTCGATCACGAGCACCTCGGCGTGGCGGTGCGCGGCGACCACCGCCGCCAGCAACCCGCCCGCGCCGGACCCCACCACCAGAACATCGACGTCCCTATCCCAGGCTCGATCCCCGCTCATCACGTCCCCGCTTGCCGCGTGTGTCTTCGCCCGCCCGCCCGATGCGAAAGATCGGCGGAAGAGGCGATTTGCCTGGATCAAAAATACGCAAATTGCGGATTGCTGCCTATGGAAATCGTATTTCGCGAAGAAAAAATCCGTGTTAGCATCGCAGACAACAGGTAAATCGCACAAATCGCTGAGGGAGGCCGTCATGGCAGGAACTGCGGAGTATGGGTTGGGGCCGTTCACCTTTCCGCGCGGGTGGTTCATGGTCGCTGAGGCGGCGGAGGTCACGTCGGTGCCGAAGGCCGTGCGCTTCTTCGGCCAGGATCTCGTCCTCTACCGGGGCGAGAGCGGCCGCGCCTACATGATCGACGCCTACTGCCCGCACATGGGCACCCATCTGGCGAAGAACACGACGTCCTATGTCATCAAGGACAACCAGCACGTCGAGGGCGAATCGATCCGCTGCCCCTACCACGCGTGGCGGTTCGGGCCGGACGGACACTGCAACCACATCCCCTACCTCCAGGGCAAAATCCCGCCCTCGGCGAAGGTCGGCACCTGGACGCTGCAGGAGAAGTACGGCTGCCTCTTCACCTGGCACGATCCCGAAGGGGGCGAGCCGGACTTCGACCTTCCGGTCATCCCGGAATGGGAGAACCCCGCCTACGTGCACTGGGCGATCGACCACCTCGGCATGCTGCCCTGCCATCCGCAGGAGATCGTCGACAACATGGCCGACGTCGGCCACCTGGGCCCGACGCACGGCGGCCCGCCGGTATACTTCCGCAACGAGATCAACGGGATCGTGTTACGGCAGTACCAGGGCGCGCCGCACCGCACTTTGATGCCGGGCTTCATCCTGGAGACCGATACCTTCTACACCGGCCCCGGCATCCTGCTGTCCTACTACAACGAGGCCAGCGCCATCATGTACATCGCCCACACGCCGGTGGACGATGGTTCGCTGATGGCCTGGCACGGCCTGCTGGTGAACTCCGGCAAGGCGATCGCCACGCCGGATGACCTGCCGGCGGCCCGCCAGGCGCAGGCCGGCGCGCTGGCGGCTCTGGCCCAGGACTTCGAGATCTGGGGGAACAAGCGCGCCTGCATCACGCCGCTGGCCGTCCCGGGCGACGGCGCCTTCTCGAAGCTGCGCCTGTGGTACAAGCAGTTCTACAACCCGCGCGCCGACGCGGAGAAGTTCCAGTCGCTGGCCAACGGCACCCATCCCGTTCGCGGCATGCCGACCCACATGGAAGCGGTGGCCTGAGCGCCGCCGCCCCCCTTCTGTTCCCACAAATGAATTCGCCCGCACGCTCCGCCGCCCCGCGCGGGGCGTGAACGGCGTCCATCAGGGCGACGGACCCTGCGCGGCCATCGCCGGACCACGAGGTTGAGAAGAATGCTCTCCAAGGTTCCTCTGCATAAGACGACGCTGGCGGTCAGCCGGCTGTGCTTCGGCACCAACATGTTCGGCACCGCCGTCGACCAGGGACGGGCGAACGCGCTGCTCGACCGCTTCGCCGAACTCGGCGGCAACTTCGTCGACACCGCGCGCTCCTACGGCGATTGGATCCCCGATGCGCCGAAAGGAGCGAGCGAGCGCGCGGTGGGCGCGTGGCTGAAGACGAAGCGGCGCGACGACATCGTGATTGCCACCAAGGGGGCCTTCTTCGACATCCGCGCGGGCGACTACCAGAAGCGCGTCACCCCCGCCCACATCGAGCAGGATCTGCGCGAAAGCCTCGAACACCTGCAGATCGACACGATCGACCTGTACTGGCTGCACATGGACGACGAGGCGCAGCCGGTCGGCGCGGTCATCGACGCCCTGATCGCCCACCAGCAGGCCGGCCGCATCCGGTATTTCGGTGCGTCCAACTGGTCGGTGGCGCGGATCACCGAGGCCCAGGCCTACGCTCGCAGCATCGGTCATGACGGCTTCGTCGCCTGCCAGCCGTTCTGGGGGCTGGCCGCGCCGGACCGCGCGGTGGCCGCCGCCTCCGGCTACGGCTACTACTACGAGGACGGGTATGAGGCGCTCCACACCGGAGGCCTCACGATGATCCCCTATTCGGCGCAGAGCCGCGGCTTCTTCACCAAGCTGGCGACCGCCGGCGAGGCCGGGCTGCCCGACGACCTGCGGGCCATGTACCTCAACGACACGAACCGCCGCCGCTTCGCCGTGCTCAAGCAGGTGGCCGAGGAGCGCGGCGCCGGCCTGAACGACGTGGCGCTGGCCTACCTGACCTCGCAGCCGGCGCCGACCATCCCGATCATCGGCGCCAGCAAGCCGGAGCAGATCGCCGACAGCGTCGCGGCGAGCAGCCTCACCCTCTCCGCCGAGGAGCTGCGGCGGCTCCGTGCCGCCTGATCGGACGTGGCGCTGCGGTGCCCGCTCCCCCGCTCCCGCGCGCCGGAGCGGGGGAGCGGGCCGGCACACCGCCGGATGGGGCCGTTGCCCTCAGTCGTCGACGGCAGGCCGCCACACGACTCCGTTCACGTGGGCGCCGCCATCGGCGAAGATCGTGTTGCCGGTGACGAAGCCGCCCCCTTCGCTGGCCAGGAACAACGCGACCGAGCCGATATCGCGCTCCGCCCTGCCCAGGCGGCCAACCGGAACCTGCTGAAGGATCGTCTGCAGCATTGCAGGGTTGGCGGCGAAGTACTCCTCCGCCTGCGGGCTGCTGGATGACGGGCAGATCACGTTCACGGTGATGCCGTAAGGCCCCCACTCCACCGCCGCGGTGCGGCTCAGGGCACGGACTGCCTCCTTGCTGGCGTTGTAGGCGGCGGTGAACATGTGGGCGTTGACGCCGTTGAGCGAGCCCAGGTTGATGATGCGCCCATAGCCCTGCGCCTTCATGATCGGGAAGGCCGCCCGCATCGCTCGGAAGACCGCCCAGTAGTTCAGGTCGAAGGACGCGGCCATCTCCGCATCGGTGTGGTTTTCCAAGCGCTTCGGGACGCTGGCTCCGGCGTTGTTGACCAGGATGTCGAGGCGGCCGAAGCGTTGCACCGCCGCCTCGATCATGGCGTCCACCTGTTCCGGGATCGTCACGTCGGCGGCGACGAAGCACGCCTGCGCTCCGTAGCGGTCGCGCAGGACGGCGGCTTCGCGCTCCCCCTCCTCAGCGCGACGCTGGGCGACCACCACATGTGCGCCGCCTTCGGCCAGAGCGCGGGCGATGCCCTGGCCGACGCCCTGGCCACCTCCGGTCACCAGGGCAACGCGTCCGTGCAGAACCTTCGTCATAGGGGCTTTCCTTCTGTCAGGGCGCGAGCCACCGGCCAGGGGAGTTCGTCATCGAGTAGCGTTTGCCGAACGGTGAGCGGGCGCGCCAATCAGGGCTTTGCGTTTCTCGCTGCGCCTATAATACCGCGTTCGTGCGCATTTTCGCGGTTTATCTTGACTGATTGCGTAAAAATCATCTAGCGTCGCTGACGGCGGGCTGAAGCGTGGTGTTTCGGAAGCGCCGACGTCCGGTTATGAATTTGCGGGAGGTGGCTTTGGCCAAAGTCAAGGTAGCGATCGTCGGCTCGGGCAACATCGGCACCGACCTGATGATCAAGATCATGCGAAGCGCGCGCAACCTGGAGATGGGCGTCATGGTAGGCATCGACCCCGCCTCCGACGGCCTTGCCCGCGCCGCGCGCCTGGGCGTGACCACCTGCGCCGAAGGCATGGACGGGCTGGTGACGATGCCGGAGTGGCGGGACATCAAGGTGGTGTTCGACGCCACCTCGGCCTACGCCCACAAGAAGCATTCGGAGATCGCGGTCGCCGCCGGCAAGCAGGTGATCGACCTGACCCCGGCCGCCATCGGCCCCTACACGGTGCCGCCGGTCAACCTGGACGCCCATCTCGACCAGCCGAACGTCAACATGGTGACCTGCGGCGGGCAAGCCACCATTCCCATGGTCTACGCGGTCAAGCGCGTGGCCAAGGCGCTGCCCTACGCCGAGATCGTGGCGTCGGTCAGTTCGCGCTCGGCGGGGCCCGGCACGCGCGCCAACATCGACGAGTTCACCGAGACCACGGCGCGCGCCATCGAAACGGTGGGCGGCGCGGCCCGGGGCAAGGCGGTGATCATCCTGAACCCGGCCGAGCCCCCGGTGATCATGCGCGACACCATCTTCACCTTCTCCCAGGGCGCGGAGCCGGAGGAGGTCGAGGCATCCGTCGAGGCGATGGTCAAGGAGGTGCAGGGCTACGTGCCCGGCTATCGCCTGAAGCAGAAGGTCCAGTTCGAGCGCATCGGCGACAACAACCCGCTGCGCATCCCCGGCTACGGCGAGTTCTCGGGCCTGAAGTCCTCGATCTTCCTCGAGGTCGAGGGGGCGGCGCACTACCTGCCGGCCTACGCGGGCAACCTCGACATCATGACCTCGGCCGCCATGGCCACCGCCGACCGCTGGGTCGAGCGCACCTTAAAGGCCTGAGGGAGGGCCAGAGCATGGGCAAGCTGTACATCCAGGACGTGACGCTGCGCGACGGTATGCACGCGCTGCGCCACCAGTATTCCATCGAGACGGTGACCACCATCGCCAAGGCGCTGGACGCCGCCAAGGTGGATGCCATCGAGATTTGCCATGGCGACGGGCTGGCCGGCGGCACCTTCAACTACGGCTTCGGCAAGCACACCGACCACGAGTGGATTTCCGCGGTGGCCGGCGTGCTGACCCACGCCAAGGTCACCGTGCTGCTGATCCCCGGCATCGGCACCAAGGAGGATCTGAGGGAGGCGTACGAGGCCGGCGCCCGCTCGGTGCGCGTCGCCACGCACTGCACGGAGGCCGATGTTTCCCGACAGCACATCGAGCACGCCCGCTCGCTGGGCTTCGACACCGTCGGCTTCCTGATGATGGCCCACATGATCCCGACCGAGAAGCTGGTCGAGCAGGCGATGCTGATGGAGAGCTACGGGGCACAGTGCGTGTACGTCGTGGATTCCGCAGGCGCCCTGCTGATGGAAGATACGGCGGAACGCGTCAAGGCATTCCGCGCGGCACTGAAGCCCGAGACGCAGGTCGGCATCCACACGCACCACAACCTCACCCTTGGCGTCGCCAACGCGGTCGTGGGCGTGCAGCACGGTGCGGTGCGCGTCGACAGCTCGCTGGCCGGTATGGGAGCGGGTGCCGGAAACGCGCCGCTGGAGGCGTTGATCGCCGTGTTGGATCGCATGGGCTACGAGCACGGCTGCGATCTCTTCAGGCTGATGGATGCTGCCGACAGCCTCGTGCGGCCGTTGCAGGACCGTCCGGTGCGGGTGGACCGCGAGAGCCTGTCTCTGGGCTACGCCGGGGTCTACTCCAGTTTCCTGCGGCATGCGGAGAAGGCGGCGCAGACCTACGGGATCGACGCCCGCGAGATTCTGATCGAGCTCGGCCGGCGCAAGATGGTCGGCGGGCAGGAGGACATGATCGTCGATGTCGCTCTGGATCTGATCAAGGAGCGGTCCCCGGTGGCCTGAACGGAATCCGCCGGGCGCCCCCCCAACGGGTGCCCGGCACGCAGCCGGCCGGACCGGCAACGCGCCCGGTACGAGGAACGGAAGAGCCTATGAAAGTCCTGGTGCCCGTCAAGCGGGTGGTGGATTACAACGTGAAGGTCCGCGTGAAGGCGGACGGCTCGGGTGTGGAGACCGCCAACGTCAAGTTCTCGATGAACCCCTTCGACGAGATCGCCGTCGAGGAAGCGGTTCGCCTCAAGGAGGGCGGCAAGGCCACCGAGGTGGTCGTCGTCTCCATCGGCCCGGCGGCCGCGCAGGAGACGCTGCGCACCGCGCTTGCCATGGGCGCCGATCGCGCCATCCTGGTGCAGACCGACGCCGAGGTGCAGCCGCTGGCCGTCGCCAAAGTGCTCAAGGCTCTGGTCGAGAAGGAGCAGCCGCAGATCGTGCTGCTCGGCAAGCAGGCCATCGACGGCGACTGCAACCAGACCGGCCAGATGCTGGCGGCCCTGCTGGGTTGGCCGCAGGGCACCTTCGCCTCGAAGGTGGTGCCGGGCGACGGCGCGCTGACCGTGACACGCGAGATCGACGGCGGTCTGGAAACCATCGAGCTGACGCTCCCGGCCGTGGTCACCGCCGACCTGCGCCTGAACGAGCCGCGCTACGCCTCGTTGCCGAACATCATGAAGGCCAAGAAGAAGCCGCTGGACACCATCACGCCGGACAGACTGGGTGCGGACGTGGCGCCGCGGCTGAAAACGCTGACGGTGGCCGAGCCGGCCAAACGCAAGGCCGGCATCAAGGTGGCCGACGTGGCCGCCCTGGTCGACAAGCTCAAGACCGACGCGCGGGTGATCTGAGCGTTGCCGGGCAACCAACGGAGCAAGGGTATTGCGCATGCAGAGCATAGCGTCCGCCGCTTCGGGCATTGAAATCGGCACCCGGTGCCTGGACGAGTTCGCGGGGTTGCCCGCCTGTTTGCGTCCGCACGCCGCCGGCATGCTCCTCCGGATCCTGGGCGCGCAGGATGACTGGGCGCTGAGCCGCGAGGAGATCGTTGCCGCGATCGCCTCGCCGGCGTTCCGACCGATCCTTGAACAGGAGGCCAGGCTCAGTACGCTCGGCCTCGCGTCAGAATGAACACAGGGTTTCCCAGCATGCCAATTCTGGTCCTTGCCGAGCACGACAACGCCCGCCTCAAGCCCGCCACGCTGAACGCCGTGGCCGCCGCTTGCCTGCTCGGTTCCGACGTGCACATCCTGGTCGCCGGCAAGGGTGCCCAGGCGGTGGCCGACGCCGCGGCCAAGGTCGCCGGCGTGAGCAAGGTGCTGCTGGCCGATTCGGCCGCGCTCGAACACCAGCTGCCCGAGGCTCTGGCCCCGCTGGTCGCCGAGACCGCGATGGGCGGCTACAGCCACGTGCTGGCCGCCGCCACCTCGGCCGGCAAGAACACGCTGCCGCGCGTCGCAGCGCTGCTGGACGTGGCGCAGATCTCCGACATCCTGTCGGTGGAGGGCGCGGACACCTTCACCCGCCCGATCTACGCCGGCAACGCCATCGCCACCGTCCAGTCGGCCGACCCGGTCAAGGTCATCACCGTGCGCACCACCGCCTTCGAGGCGGCGGCGTCCGAGGGCGGCTCGGCTTCGGTCGAGACCGTGTCCGGCGGCCAGGACAGCGGCATCTCCCGGTTCGTCGGGCAGGAGTTGACGACGTCGGAGCGTCCGGAGCTGACCGCGGCGCGCGTCGTCGTGTCGGGCGGCCGCGGCATGCAGTCGGGCGACAACTTCAAGCTTCTCGAAGCCCTGGCCGACAAGGCGGGCGGCGCGGTGGGCGCTTCACGCGCGGCGGTGGACGCGGGCTTCGTTCCCAACGACTACCAAGTCGGGCAAACCGGCAAAATCGTGGCGCCCGAGCTGTACGTGGCGGTCGGCATTTCCGGTGCGATCCAGCACCTCGCCGGCATGAAGGACAGCAAGGTCATCGTCGCGATTAACAAGGATGAGGAAGCCCCCATCTTCCAGGTCGCCGATTACGGCCTCGTCGCCGACCTCTTCAAGGCGGTGCCGGAGCTGACCGACGCTCTTTGATTTTTTCCTGCGTTCCCTCGCACTCAGGCTCCTCCCTGTCCGGGTGCGACACTTGAGCCGGGCGCGCTGCGCCCGGCTTCTTTATCAAGGACAGCGGCATGGCCACGATCAGGATGGTTGGCATCATTGGTGCCGGTCAGATGGGCAGCGGCATCGCGCACGCCTGCGCCCGGTCCGGCCTTGACGTCATGCTGTGCGACATCAGGGAGGAGGCTCTCGCCAAAGCCGTCGCCGGCATCGCGGAAAACCTGGACCGCTTGGTCCGAAACGAAAAACTGCACGAGGCGGACAAAGCCGCGACGCTGGCCCGCATCACCACCGGCACCGACCTGTCGATGTTCAAGGACGCCGACCTTGTGATCGAGGCCGCGACCGAGAACGAGTCGGTCAAGCGCGAGATCTTCAAGAATCTGGCGCCGCACCTGAAGGCCGAGGCGCTGATCGCCACCAACACCTCGTCCATCCCGGTCACCCGTCTGGCCGCCTTCACCGACCGGCCGTCGAAGTTCATGGGCATGCACTTCATGAACCCGGTGCCGGCAATGCATCTGGTCGAGCTGATCCGCGGCATCGCCACCGACGAGGAGACCTTCGCGGCCATCGTCGACCTGACCGTCAGACTCGGCAAGACCGTGGCGGTCGCCGAGGACTTTCCGGCCTTCATCGTCCACCGCGTCCTGCTGCCGATGATCAACGAGGCCGTCTACACCCTCTATGAGGGCGTCGGCAACGTGCAGAGCATCGACAGGGCGCTGAAGCTGGGCGCCGACCACCCGATGGGCCCGCTGGAGCTGGCGGACTTCATCGGCCTCGACACCTGTCTGGCCATCATCCAGGTGCTCTACGAAGGGCTGGCCGATCGGAAGTACCGCCCCTGCCCGCTGCTGGTGAAGTACGTCGAGGCCGGCTGGATCGGCCGCAAGGTCGGCCGCGGCTTCTACGATTACTCGCACAACCCTCCGATACCATCACGTTGAGAGACACCGAGATACCCCCATGCTTACCTTTGAAGATTGCCTCGCGTTCAGCGATATCGATCCCTCGGCCGCATCGTGCCTGCACGACCTTGGAGCCCTTGCGGCGCAGCAACCCCTGACCCCCGGTGATGCTCCCATGGGCGATCTGCGTACACCACCGGGCGGCATGCCGCTTCGGCGGACGAGTGATACGGTTGGAAAATGATCACTTCCATCATTTTCCAACCGTAAAACCCGGCAGATCAATGCATCAGCATTGATCGAGAGGGTCATGCCAAGGGCGCCTTCAGGTGCCGTTGGTATGACATCCGCGCCTTGCGCGCCAAACGCACAGGAGCCTGAGAGACATGGAGCGCGAACCGCGCGAGGTGATGGAATACGACGTTGTCGTCGTGGGTGCCGGGCCGTCGGGCCTGTCCGCCGCCATCCGTCTGAAGCAGCTGGCGAACGAGAGCGGCAAGGAGCTGTCGGTCTGCGTCATCGAGAAGGGCTCGGAGGTGGGGGCGCACCTGCTCTCCGGCGCCGTGTTCGAGCCGTACGCGCTCGACGAGCTGATCCCCAACTGGCGCGACAAGGGTGCGCCGCTCAACACGCCGGCCAAGGAAGACCGCTTCCTGTTGCTGACGCCGACCAGGGCGCTCCGCCTGCCCACCCCGCCGCAGATGAACAATCACGGCAACTTCATCATCAGCCTCGGCAATCTCGGCCGCTGGCTGGGGGGCCAAGCCGAGGAACTGGGCGTCGAAATCTATCCGGGCTTCGCCGCCGCCGAGGTGCTGTACGACGACACCGGCGCGGTGAAGGGCGTCGCCACCGGCGACATGGGCATCGGCAAGAACGGCGAGCCGACCGGCAACCACACGCCGGGCATGGAACTGCACGCCCGCCAGACCATCTTCGCCGAGGGCTGCCGCGGCTCGCTCACCAAGCTGCTGATGGCGAGGTTCAACCTGCGCGACGGCGTCGATCCGCAGACCTACGGCATCGGCATCAAGGAGCTGTGGGAGATCGACCCGGCCAAGTCGAACCCCGGCCTGATCGAGCACACGCTGGGCTGGCCGCTCGACCCGAAGACCTACGGCGGCTCGTTCCTCTACCACCTGAGCGACAATCTGGTGTCGGTCGGCTTCGTGGTCGGGCTCGACTACGAGAACCCGCACCTCAGCCCGTTCGAGGAGTTCCAGCGCTACAAGACGCACCCCGCCATCCGCCCGACCTTCGAGGGCGGCCGGCGCATCGCTTACGGTGCCCGCGCGCTGTCGGAAGGCGGCTTCCAGTCGATCCCGAAGCTGACCTTCCCCGGCGGCCTGCTGGTGGGCGACACCGCCGGCTTCCTGAACGTGCCGAAGATCAAGGGCAACCACACCGCCATGAAGTCCGGCATGGTGGCGGCCGAGGCGGTGTTCGAGCACCTGACCGGCGGCAACAACGGGCATGAGGTCACCGAGTACCCGGCGCGCCTCAAGCAGTCGTGGGTGTGGGACGAGCTGTACCGGGTGCGCAACATCCGCCCCGGCTTCCAGAAGGGCCTGTGGGCGGGTCTGGCCAACGCGGCCTACGAGACGGCGGTGAAGGGCAAGTCGCCGTGGACCCTGCACCACAAGCACCCGGACCACGCCACGCTGAAGAAGGCCGGCGAGGCGCGGAAGATCGAGTATCCGAAGCCCGACGGCAAAATCAGCTTCGACCGGCTGTCCTCGGTGTACCTGTCGAACACCAACCACGAGGAAGACCAGCCGGCGCACCTGACGCTGAAGGATCCGGAGACGCCGATCCGCGTGAACCTGGCGCTGTACGACGCGCCGGAGACGCGCTACTGCCCGGCCGGCGTTTACGAGATCGTGCGCAACGAGGACGGCACCGACCCGCGCCTGCAGATCAACGCGCAGAACTGCGTGCACTGCAAGACCTGCGACATCAAGGACCCCACCCAGAACATCACCTGGGTGGTCCCGGAGGGAGGCGGCGGCCCAAACTATCCGGGCATGTGAACCGCCGCCCTGTCGACCCTGTCGACCCTGTCATATCAAAGGCGCCTGATGGCTTCCATCGAGCGCCTTTGATCCACCCCGGCAGCACTTTTGCTGCACGCACGGTGCGAGAGGGTGATATGGCCGGCCGATCATGGAAGCCTTCATGCGCCGTCCGTATCACTCTTCCAGGGACGGCAGGGGGGTCGGGCGGGGAATGATCCGCGCCATGCGCGCGTCGTACTTCAGGCTGTGGATCGAGACGGACACCTCCACCTGGCGGACGCCGGACAGCGTTTTGATCCGCGTAGAGACCAGATCGTGCACCTGCTCGAGACTGGTGAACAGCCCCATGGCCATCAGGTTGTAGCGGCCGAGCAGCACCATGACGCAGCCGATGGCCGGAATTGCCGAAAGCTCGGCCGCCAGTTCCGGCACGTGGCTGGGCTCGGCGTGAATGCCCATCATCACCAGATTGGGCGACCCCGCCATCCGGAAGCTGGTGACGACGGTGAACTGGATCAGACCTTCGTTCTGCAGGCGCTTGATGCGCGTCCGGATCGTTCCTTCCGTCACGCCCAGCTCAGCGGCGATCTGACGGTTCGAGGAGCGGCCGTCGCGGCTCAGCGCCTCGACGATACGGTGGTCGAGGTCGTCGAGTCTGTTCCCGGTCATAGCGGCGCCACGTTGAATTCGAACTTGACGATGTCCGCCGCGATGCCCGGGTTGATCTCGCTGATCCCCGGAATTTTGGCGACGTGGTCGAGTAGGAACGTGTTGATCTCCTGGAACTCGTGGAGAATGACCAACATCTCGATGTCGTAATTCCCGTTCATGATATGGAGGCTGAACACCTCCGGCAAGGCGGCCAGATCCCGCGCCACGTCGGCCACCGGGCGCCCAAGCACCTTCACGCCGGTGGCGATCAGCATGTCGTAGCCGTGGGCGGCGAAGTCGGCGACGGCCACCACCTTCATCGCCTTGCTTTCTTCCAGGCGATGCAGGCGTGCGGACACCGTGCCGGCGGTGATGGACAGGCGGTCAGCGATCTCCTGGTTGGTCGCCCGCCCGTTGGACCGGAGGATGTCGATGATGGCCTCGTCCACCGAGTCGAGGCCGGCCCCGGCGGCCCGGCGCCCTTTTCTGATCTGCATGGAAAACCCTGCGATTGGTTGCCAGCGGTGCCTGTGGCTACGCAATGTAGCAACGTCACCCAGGTCACGCGACCGTTTTCGCCCGCCTGACGACCATCGGCGTGCGGAAATCTCAGATCAGCAGACGGCGGGTCGCCTCGATAAATCGCGCAAAGCGCGCAGCACCGTGGCCCGCGCCGATCGGTCGTTGACGAGGTCCAGCGCAGGGCCCATCGGCACCGGCGAGACGAAGAGGCTGACCCTGGCGCAGCCCAACTCAGCCCCCACCGCAATGAGGTCGAGCGCCGTCACGTCGACGAGCGACAAGTGCTCGAGGCCAATCGGCCGCATGCTCAGCGCCGTGTTCAGTCCGGGCGGGATTCCCGTCGCGCAGCCTCCAGGACCGCCCGCGTGGCGGCGAGAGCCGCCGCGGCCCGCTCCAAGGGCGCGAGGCCCCGCCGGATGCAGTCCTCCTGCGGAACCTCGGCGCTGAGGCGCGCGGTGGCCGGCAGAGCCGCCAGGAAGCCGCGGACATCGAACGCCCCTTGCCCCGGCAGCATTCTCTGCTCCGCCGCCTCGGCGACCAGCCGTTCGGGATCGGCAACGGCGGGACCGTCGCAGACCTGCGCGATGAAGATCCGGTCCGACGGCACGTCTGCGATGTCCGCAACCGAGCCGCCGGATCGCACGAGGTGCAAAAGATCGAGGGTGATGCCGGCCGTTCCCGGTGGGCTGGCGGCCTCGATGAGCGCGCTCGCCGCGCGCAGCGTCCTCACCTGGGACGGCGGGTAGAACTCCACGGCGACCTTCAGCCCCACCTCCGCGGCCCGTTCGCAGAGACCGGCGAAGGTGTCGAGGCGGCGGACCGGATCCCGGTCGTAGAGCAGCGCGTTGACGCACGCCGCGCCCAGGTCGGCCGCCGCATCAAGCGCAGCCTGGAAGTCACCGGGGGCGGAGCGCCCACCCAGCGTGAACGGATAGGCGAGATCGACCGTAAGGCCGAGATCGCGGCACCGCGTGCGCAGGTCCCGGCGCGCGGCGGCGTCGGCGACCAGATCGAACCGCGGCATCCGGGGCAGCACGGCCATGGATTGCAGGAACAGGCAGATCCCGCCGTATCCGGCCGTCGCCGCGATCTCGGCAAGCTCCGCCGGCCGCGTGTCGACGGCCGTCAGGTGGTCGAGCGCAAGGCGCATGGCGGCCGGTCAGACGAAGCGGACGGTGCAGGTGCCGATCCCCTGCAGGTCCATCTCGAAGCGGTCGCTGTGCTCCGCTGGCGCGAGGGGGACAAGGCTGCCCGACAGGATGATGTCGCCGGCGTCCAGCGTGACGCCGTAGGCGCCGAGCGTGTTGGCAAGCCACGCCACCGCTTCCAGCGGGGATCCCTGTACGGCGGAGCCGTAGCCCTCCGACAGCGGGGCGCCGTTCTTCTGAACCGTGACCTTCAGCGCCGCCAGATCGTGCTGGCGCGGATCGGCCCGCGCCTCGCCGAGCGCAAAAACGCCGCAGGAGGCGTTGTCGGCCACCGTGTCGACGATGCCGATCTTCCAGTCCCGGATCCGGCTGTCGACGATCTCGAAGCAGGGGGCGATGGCCTCCGTCGCCGCCAGCACGTCGGCCGCTGTAACGCCGGGACCGCGCAGCGGCGCCTTCAGGATGAAGGCGATCTCCGCCTCGGCGCGGGGCTGGATCAGGCCATTCGCACCAATGTCGATGACCCCGCCGTGAATCCACATGCGGTCGGTGAGGAAACCGAAGTCCGGCTGGTGCACCCCAAGCATGTCCTGCACCGCCTTGGAGGTGACGCCGATCTTCTTGCCGACGATCCGCTCGCCGTCCTCCTGCCGACGCGCCATCACCGACAGGGAGATGGCGTAGGCGTCGTCGATGGTCAGCGCCCCATCACGCTCGGACAGGGGCGGAACGGTGAAGCGACCGCGCAGGGCGCGGTAAAGCTCGTCGCTGTGGGGCATCATGCGCGTGCGCCTTCGAAAGTTCTGAGGAAATCGACGGAGTAGCGGTTGAACTCCTCCGCGCGTTCGACCTGCACCCAGTGGCCGACCTTGTTGAAGGTCAGGAAGCGGGCATCCGGACAGGCCTCCAGGAAGCGCTTGGCGCCGCTCTCCGGCAGGAACTGGTCCTGCAAGCCCCAGAAGCCGAGGATCGGCATGCGCAGCTCGCCCAGGCGCGGCGCCAGGTTCGGGGTGCGCATGCGGGACAGCACGTCCTTGGGCTGGGTGCGGGCGACGGCGAAGCGCTCGGCGACCAGCTCGTCCGTGACGTGCACCGGATCGTAGACGAGGTTGGTGACGAGGCGGCGCTGGTCCTCGATGGTGAAGTCGGGGCCGCCGAAGTCGCTCACCATCTTCGCGATTCCGGGCATTCCGAAATAGACCTCGCGCTCCTCGATGCAGCCGGGCGACATTAGGATCAGCCGGTCGACGAACGCCGGGTGGTCCAGCGCCATCTGGATAGCGATGCCCCCGCCCAGGGAATTGCCCACCAGCGTCGCTTGGTCCACACCGTGCGCGACCAGCGCCTCGTGGAGCGTGTCGGTGAACAGCGCGAGCGTGTAGTCGACGCCTTCCGGCTTCGACGAGGCGCCATAGCCGATCAGGTCGGGCAGGATCACCCGGAAGCCCGCCGCGACGAAGGCGTCGATGTTCTGGCGGAAGTTGGAGGCTCCGCTGGCCCCGGGACCGCTGCCATGGATGAACACGACAGCCGGCCCCGCGCCCGCCTCGTTGATGCAGATCTCGTACCCGGACCGGAGGCGGTGCCGGGCCGTCTTGAGCGCAGCCTTGACCATTGGTCGTCGTCCTTTCGTCCGCCGCACTCAGAGGAATTTGAACGCCGGCGCGTCGCCCAGCAACCCGTTTGTCAGGTCGGGGCCGAAGTTGTTCGGGTCGTTGGCGACGTGCGCCCGCGCGGCCATGAGGTCGAGCCAGGGCTGGATGATCGGGCTCGACATGTAGATCGCCCGGCCGCCAAGCATCGGCAGCAGATCGTCCACCAGGGCGGCGCAACGGCGCACCACGCTGGCCGACTGGTAGCGGTAGAGCGTGCGCTTCGTCATCGGCACCTCCTCGCCGCCCTCGGCGTGGGCGAGCATGTCGTCCATGTTCCGTCGCAGCACCGCCTCCATTTCGTCGAGCTGCGCGTACGCGCGGGCGATGGCGTTGAGCAGCAGGGGGTCCGCCTTGGACACCTTTCCGGTGTTGGTCGACACGCGCTCCTTCATGATGCCGATGGCCGCTTCGATCGCGGTGCGCGTGCCGCCGAGCGCCGAGGTCGAGACCAGGCGCAGGAACAGCTGCGCCCAGGGCAGGCGGAACAGCGGTGCCGCATTCTCGATCTGGCCGGGGTTGGTGCACAGAAACCCGTCCGACGCCTTGTGCGTCCTGTGCTCGGGAACGAAGGCGCGCTTCACCACGATGTCCTGGCTGCCGGTCCCCTGCAGGCCGAACACGGTCCATCCGTCGACGATCTCGTAGTCGGCGCGCGGCACCAGGAAGGTGCGCATGTCGGGCGCGTCGCCCTCCTTCTCCGGCGGGATGACGGCGCCGAGCAGCACCCACTGGCAGTGGTCGCAGCCGCTCGAAAAGCCCCAGTGGCCGCTCAGAAGGTAGCCGCCCTCCACCCGTTCCACCTTGCCGACGGGCTGGTAGGAGGAGGAGACGAGAATGCTCTGGTCCTCGCCCCAGACGTCGCGTTGCGCCTGGTCCGGGAACAGCGCGACCTCGTAGGGATGGCCGCCGACCACGCCCAGCACCCAGCCCGACGACATGCAGCCGTGCGCCACCGCCTTCTGCACCTCGAAGAAGACGTTGGGGTGCATCTCGTAGCCGCCCCAGCGCCGCGGCTGAAGGATGCGGAAGAACCCGGCCTCCTGCATCTCGGCGATGGTCTCCGCCGGGACGCAACGCTCGGCGACGGTGCGCGCCGCCCGCGCCCGCAACGTCGGGAACATGGCGCGCGCGCGCGCAATCAGCTCTTCGGGTGTGACGTCCGTCGGCGGCGCCGGACGCTTGGACAACGGAAGGGGGGGAAGCGCGCTTGTCGTGGCCACGGTCGGGACTCCTTGATTGAGGGGACGCATGCCCGTCGGGGCGTAGCATCCTTCGTAGGATGTGGCACAATTATCTGCGCAGATTAGCTATTCATCAAGCATTTTCCATTGAAATGCATATTTCTCCTCTATTTTTGCATTGCAATACAACCATCCCCGCCAGGAGTTCGCCATGTCCGATTCACCGCCCCTGATTCCCCTGCCCGGCCGCACCGCGATCGTCACCGGAGGAACGCGCGGCATTGGCCGCGCCATCGCCGAAACCTTCCTGGAGGCCGGGTGCGAGGTCGCCGTCTGCGGCCGCCGCGAGCCGGAGACTCTTCCCTGTGCGGGCGGCCGAACCGCCAGCTTCCACGCATGCGATATCCGCGACGCCGAGCAGGCCCGTGCCTTTGTCGAGTCGGTGGCCGAGCGCCATGCCCGCCTGGACATCGTGGTCAACAACGCCGGCGGCTCGCCGCAGGCCGACGCCGCCACGGCCTCCCCGCGCTTCTCCGAAGCGATCCTGAAACTGAACCTGCTGGCCCCCCTGCACGTGTCGCAAGCGGCGCACCGCGTGATGGCGGCACAGGAGGAGGGCGGCAGCATCATCAACGTCGCCAGCGTCTCGGCCATCCGGCCGTCGCCGGGAACAGCCATCTACGGCGCCGCCAAGGCCGGACTGCTCAGCCTGACCCAGAGTCTGGCGCAGGAGTGGGGCCCGCGGATCCGCGTCAACGCCATCGTCGTCGGCCTGATCGAGACGGAGAATCCCGAGGAGACCTACGGTACCGCCGCGGCGCGCGACGCGATCGCCGCTTCCCTGCCCCTCCATCGGATGGGGCGCGGCCGCGACGTGGCCGCGGCCGCGCTGTACCTCGCCTCGCCGCTTGCCGCTTACGTCAGCGGCGCACAGCTGGCCGTGGATGGTGGCGGCGAGCGCCCCCTGTTTCTGGAGCTTGTGAAGGCGCATGCCCGCGATCTGCGTTGAGAACCGGCGCCGCAGAAACGCGAAGCCACGCCGGCCGCGCAGTTTATAGTGGATTTGCGCTGAGACTCCGTGTATGAATAGCGCATATGCAGAGAAAACAGGCCCCTTGATGCCGCATTCGCGCAGCCAGCGGAGCGGGAGGCGGCCGGAACAAGGGGAAAGGAGCGCGCCTGATGAGAGTGAAATCGCTCGGCTACGTGGTGATCGAGGCCCGCGACCTGAACGCGTGGTCGCGCTTTGCGACCGAGATCGTGGGCCTGATGCCGGCTCCCTCACCGCGTGACGACGTGCTCCTGTTCCGCATGGACGACCGTCCGTTCCGCTTGTGGGTGCAGCGCGGCGACCGCGACGCGTTCGTGCAGCCCGGCTGGGAATTCGCCAACGAGGAGGCGTTCCGGGCCGCCATCGAGCGTCTGCGGGCCGCCGGGCGCCCGGTCGAAGTGGCCAGCGCGGCCGAGGCCAAGGAGCGGCAGGTGGCGGGGCTCGCGCGCTCGTCCGATCCCGCCGGCTATGATCTGGAGATCTTCTACGGCCGTTTCCTCGACTACGTTCCGTTCCGGTCGCCGGCCGGTGTCAGCCGTTTCGTAACCGGCGAGTCCGGCGAGATGGGCCTTGGGCACGTCGTGCTGGCCGCCCTGAACTTCGACGAGGTCCACGCCTTCTACAAGGACGTGCTGGGCTTCGGCGACACGGACCTCGGCCACTTCTACCTGGCTGGCGGCGACGACGACCCCGGCGTCGGCTTCGCGTTCCTGCACGCCGAGAACGCCCGCCACCACAGCCTGGCGCTGGGCCAGCTCCCGCCCAACGAGTCGCGTCTCGTCCACATGATGGTCGAGGTTGCCTCCGTCGACGACGTCGGCCGTGCCCTCGAACGCGCGCAGAAGAACAACGTCCGCATCTCCAGCACCTTGGGCCGGCACGTGAACGACAAGATGCTGTCCTTCTACATGCGCTCCCCGAGCGGCTTCGACATCGAATACGGCTGCCACGGCCTGCAGATCGACCCGAAGACCTGGATCCCGACGACCAGCCTGCCGGTCAGCGACTGGGGCCATGCCTGGGCTCGTCCGGAAAGCGAGGGCTGATCCCATGCTCGACAAGCGCATGACCATCGACGACATCGTCGGCCGGCTCTCCGACGGCATGACCCTGGGCATCGGCGGCTGGGCGACCCGGCGCAAGCCGATGGCGCTGGTGCGGGCGATCCTGCGCAGCGGCCTCAAGGATCTGACCGTGGTCAGCTACGGCGGCCCCGAGGTCGGCATGCTGGCCGCCGCCGGGCGGATCCGCAAGCTGGTGTTCGCCTTTGTCTCGCTCGACCATTACCCGCTGGACCCGCATTTCCGCGCCGCCCGGCAAGCCGGCCTGGAGGTGCTGGAACTGGACGAAGGCATGTTCCATCTCGGCCTGCGGGCCGCGGCCATGCGCGTTCCGTTCCTGCCCACCCGCATCGGCGTTGGCACCGACATCATCCGCCAGCCGGCGATCCGCACGGTGCGCAGCCCCTACGACGACGGCGAGGAAATGGTCGCCGTGCCGGCGCTGAAGCTCGACGCCGCGCTGCTGCACGTTCACCGTTCCGACCAGCGCGGCAACGTCCTGACGCTGAGCCCGGACCCGCTGTTCGATGAACTGATCGCCCGCGCCGCCGATAAGGTCTATGTGACCGCCGAGAAGATCGTGTCCACGGCCGAGCTGGACATGCGGACGAACGCCCGGTTCAACCTATGCGAACGCAGCGTGATCACCGGCGTGGCCGAAGCGCCCTTCGGCGCCCATCCGACCAGCGCCGACCCCGACTACCAGCTCGATCTGAAGCACCTCAAGGCCTACGTCGACAGCGCCTCCTCCGCCGAGGCTTGGGCCGCCTACCGGGCCTCCTTCATCGACCTGCCACCCGAGCATTATCTGGAAGCCGTGGGCGGTCGCGACCGCATCGCCGCACTGCCCAAGCCCGTCTACTGAGCGAGGCGAAGCATGACTACGCCCAACTACTCTTTGGCCGAACTCGTCATCGTCGCCGCCGCGGAAGCCTGGCGCCACGAGGGCGAAGTGATGGCCACCGGCATCGGGCCGCTGCCGCGTCTCGGCACCGCGCTGGCCAAGACCACCTTCAATCCCGCCCTGCAGACCACCGATGGCGAGTGCTTCTACACCGCCGAGCCGGTGCCGCCGGGGCCACGCGGCGATCAGGAGCCGGAGATCGAGGGCTGGTCGCCCTACGACCGCGTGTTCTCCACGCTGTGGGGCGGCAAGCGCCACGCCATGGTGGCGCCGGTGCAGATCGACCGCTACGGCCAGACCAACATCAGCATCATCGGCGACCATGCGAAGCCGAAGTCGGCCATGCTGGGCGCGCGCGGCTTCCCGGGCAACTCGGTCCATCACCCCAACAGCTTCTTCTTCGCCTCCCACACCACCCGCGCCTTCGTGCCGGGCGAGGTCGACTTCGTGTGCAGCGCCGGCTACAACCCGGCCCGCTACCTGAACGGCAAGCCGCCGGCCGGGCTCGACCTGCGTATCATCGTCACCGAGCTGGCGGTGCTGGACTTCGGCGGACCGGATCACGCCATCCGAGTGGTCAGCCTGCATCCGGGCGTCACCTTCGAGCAGGTGCAGGACAACACCGGCTTCCCGCTGGTCCGTCCCGACCACATTCCCAACACGCCCGCCCCCACCGCCGAGCAGCTGGATCTGATCGCCAGGCTCGATCCCAACGGCGTGCGCAAGACCGTGTTCAAGGGCGATCCCCCCGGCGATCGCCGGGCTGCATGAGGCTGGCCATGAACGATCTCGTCGAACCCAAGAACGTCCAGCCCACCTACGAGACCGACACCCCGGTCCGCTACGAGACCGAGGGGCCGATCGCCTGGGTGATCATGGATCGCCCGACCTTCAACAACGCCCAGAACTCGCAGATGACCTACGCGCTCGACGCCGCCTTCCGGCGCGCCGTCGACGACGACGCCATCCGCGTCATCGTGCTGAAGGGCGAGGGCAAGCACTTCTCTGCCGGCCACGACATCGGCACACCGGGCCGCGATCTGCACAGCTCGTTCGACCGCAAGCTGCTCTACCCCGACCACGTCAACAAGCCGGCCGCGGAGCTGCTCTACACCCGCGAGCAGGAGGTCTACCTGGGCATGTGCCGCCGCTGGCGCGATGTGCCCAAGCCGACCATCGCCATGGTGCAGGGAGCCTGCGTGGCTGGCGGGCTGATGCTGGCCTGGGTGTGCGACCTGATCATCGCGTCCGAGGATGCGTTCTTCCAGGACCCGGTCGGCCGCATGGGCATTCCCGGCGTCGAGTACTTCGCGCACGGCTTCGAGCTGCCGCCGCGCATCGCCAAGGGGTTCATCCTGCTGGGCGAGCGCATGCCGGCCAAGCGCGCCTACGAATTCGGCATGGTCAACCGTCTGGTGCCGCGCGAGCGGCTGGAGGAAGAGGTGCGCGCCGTCGCCGCCGAACTGGCCTCGCGCCCGCGCCTTGGCAACTGGTTGACCAAGCAGGCCCTCAACCATGTCGAGGACCTGCGCGGCAAGCGGACGGCGATGGACGCGGTGTTCCACATGCACCACTTCGCCCACGCCCAGAACGACCTGACCTCGACCAACAGCCTGGGCGGCCTCGACGCCAAGTCGATGGCGTCGGCCAACAAGGCCCAGGCCGGGGAGGGCTGAGCGGATGGCGCGCGACCCGTTGCATACGATCATGGTCGATCGGCTCGGCTGCCGCTACCCGATCATCCAAACGGCCATGGGCTGGGTCGCCGAGCCGCCGCTGGTCGCCGCCTCGTGCGAGGCCGGGGCCTTCGGCTTCCTGGGCGCGGCGGTGATGACCCCGCAGGAAGCGCGGACGAAGATCGCCGCCGTCCGCCGGATGACCACGAAGCCGTTCGGCGTGAACTTCCACATGTTCCAGCCCGGCGCGGCGGAGATCGTGGACGTCATCATCGCCAACCGGGAGCAGATCCGCGCGGTAAGCTTCGGGCGCGGGCCGGATGCCAGGATGATTGCCCGCTTCCGCGACGCCGGCATCCTGTGCGTGCCGACCGTCGGCGCCGTCAAGCACGCGCAGAAGATGGCGGAGCTGGGCGTCGACATGGTCAACGTCCAGGGCGGCGAGGGCGGCGGCCACACCGGCTCGGTCCCCACCACGGTCCTGCTGCCGCAGGTGCTGGACGCGGTGAAAATCCCGGTCATCGCCTCCGGCGGCTTCGCCGACGGCCGCGGCTTGGCCGCGGCGCTGGCCTACGGCGCGGTGGGCATCGCCATGGGCACCCGTTTCCTGCTGACCGCCGAGAGTCCCGTGCCGACGGCCAGCAAGGAGCGCTATCTGAAGGCGACCACCGACGCCATCGTGCTCACCACCAAGCTGGACGGCCTGCCCCAGCGCATGGTGCGCACGCCGCTGATGGACCGCATCGAGCGCTCCGGCCGCCTCGGCATGTGGCTGCGCGCCATCGAGAGCGGCCTCGCCATGAAGCGCCAGACCGGCGCCGGCTGGGGCGACCTGCTCCGCTCCGTGCGCGGCATGACCGGGCACGGCGGGCTGACGCTGCAGCAGGCGATGATGGCCGCCAGCGCCCCCATGCTGATCCAGAAGGCGGTGGTCGAGGGCAAGCCCGACGAGGGGGTCATGGCGACCGGCGTCGTCGGCGGCCGCATCACCGAGATTCCAACCTGCCGCGACCTGGTCGAGCGCATCGTCGCCGAAGCCCGCCAGCGCCTGACCGCGCTGGCCGACCCTGACGCCCTTCCCGCCACGAGGACGCTCCATGCCGATCACGCTTGACATCCATGACCGCGTTGCGGAGATCGTCTTCGACTGGCCGCCGGTCAACGCGTTCGACACCACCGGCTGGGAGCTGATCCCGCGCCTCGTCGAGCAGGCCGGCGCCGACGAGTCCGTGCGTTGCGTGCTGATCCACGCCAAGGGCAAGGGCTTCTGCGGCGGCGTCGACATCAAGGAGATGCAGGCCCACCCGGAGCGCATCGTCAAGCTGAACCGCGACAATTACCTGACCTTCAAGGCGATCCGCCACTGCCCGGTGCCGGTGGTCTCGGCCCTGCACGGCTTCGTCATCGGCGGCGGCGTCAACATCGCCGGCGCGTCGGACGCGCTGATCGGCGCCGAGGGCGCATACTTCTCGCTGCCGGAGATCGACCGCGGCGCCATGGGCGGGGCCGCCTTCATGTCGCGCATGCTGCCCCTCCACAAGGTCCGCGCCGCCTTCTTCACCGGCGGCCGCGTCACGGTTGAGGAGGCGTACCGCCTGGGCGCGGTCGAGAAGGTCGTGGCGCCCGACCGGCTGCTCGACGAGGCGCGCGCCTTCTGCGCCGTCATTGCCGCCAAGAGCCGCACCGCGCTGACGCTGGCCAAACAGGCGCTGAACGGGTTGGAGGCGGCCGACCCCTGCCTCGGCTACCGCTTCGAACAGGGCTTCACCCTCGAGATGTACATGCACGAGGACAGCCAGAAGGCGCGGGATGCCTTCGTCCACAACAAAGGCCAAGCGGCACAGTTCTAGGAGCCAGCGGTGAACCTGACCTACACGCCCGAACAGCAGGCCTTCCGCGCCGAGATCCGCGACTGGCTCGTCCGCCACGTGCCCAAGGCGCCGCTGCCCTCCTTCGACGCCACGCGCGAAGGGTTCGAGGCGCACCGCGCCTGGGAGCGCACGCTGGCGGAAGGCCGCTGGGGCATGGTGACCTGGCCGCAGGACTACGGCGGCCGCGGCGTCGACCTGATCCAGTGGCTGATCTTTGAGGAGGAGTACTACCGCTCCGGAGCGCCCGGCCGCGTCAACCAGAACGGCATCTTCCTGCTGGGTCCGACGCTGATGGAGTTCGGCACGCCGGAGCAGAAGGCCCGCTTTCTGCCGGCCATGGCGTCCGGCGACGAGATCTGGGCGCAGGCGTGGTCGGAGCCGCAGGCCGGCAGCGACCTTGCCGGGGTGCGCGCCACCGCCACCCGTGACGGCGACCACTACGTGCTGAACGGGCTGAAGACCTGGTCATCGCGCGCCGCCTTCGCCGACTGGGCGTTCGGCCTGTTCCGCACCGAGCCGGGCAGCCAGCGCCACAAGGGGCTGACGCTGATCCTCTTCCCGCTCAACGCGCCGGGTGTCACCGTGAAGCCGATCGCCCGCATCGACGGCAAGGTCGGCTTCGCCGAGATCTTCCTCGACGAGGTCCGTGTCCCGGTGTCGCAGCGCCTGGGCGACGACGGCCAGGGCTGGCACATCTGCATGGTCACCGCCGGATTCGAGCGCGGCCTGATGCTGCGCAGCCCGGCCCGCTACCAGGTGGCCGCCGCCCGTCTGGCCGAGCTGTACCGCCGCCAGGGCGACCCGGCCGACACCGCCACCCGCGCCGCCGTCGCCCGCGCCTGGATGGACGCCGAGGCCTACGCGCTGTCCATCTACTCCACCGCCAGCCGCCTTCTGGCCGGCCAGCCCATCGGGCCGGAGACCAGCACCAACAAGATCTTCTGGTCGGAGCTGGACGTGGCGCTCAACCGCGTCGCCCTGTCGATTCTCGGGGCACGGGCCGAGCTGATGCCCGACCCGGACGCCCCCGAGCCGACCGGCGATTGGCTGGACGATTACATCTTCTCGCTCGCCGGACCGATCTACGCCGGCTCCAACGAGATCCAGCGCAACATCATCGCCGAGCGGATGCTCGGCCTGCCGCGCTGAGGGACGGGCCGATGAACTTCACCTTCACCGACGAACAGAAGATGTTGGCCGACGTCGTCCGCAAACTGATGGACGACCGCTGCCCGCCCCCGGCCCTGCGCAAGCTGATGGAGGCCGGCGCCGCCCGGGACCAGGGCCGCTGGACCGCCATCGTCGACACCGGGCTGGTGCCGGTGCTCGTCCCGGCCGAGCAGGACGGCTTGGGGCTGGCCGAGATCGACTTCGCCATCGTCGCCGAAGCGGCCGGCCGTTCCGCGCTGCCGGAGCCTCTGGTCGAGCACGCCGGCGTCGCCCTGCCCCTGCTGGCCGCCGCCGCACCCGGGCACGCGCTGCTCGCCGATGCCATGGCGGGCGCGGCCACGGTCGCCATCGGCCACCCCGTCAACCCGCTGGTCGCGGACGCCGACGGCGCCGCCGCCCTGCTGCTGGTTCACGAGGGGGCGATCCACCTCGTGGAGCGCGAGGCGGTCCGCCTGACCCGCAAGCCGAGCATCGACCCGTTCCGCCGCCTCTTCGCGGTGGAGTGGACGCCGTCGCCGGCGACCCGCCTCGCCGACGCCGCCACGGCGGCACCGCTGCTGGCCGACGCGCTGGACCGCGGCGCGCTGTTCGCCGCCGCGCAGTGCCTCGGCATCGCCCAGCGCTGCGTCGATCTCGCGGTCGACTACGCCAAGGAGCGCGCGCAGTTCGGCAAGCCGATCGGCTCCTATCAGGCGGTGAAGCACCTGCTTGCCAACGTTCAGGTGAAGATCGAGTTCGCCCGGCCGGTGCTCCATTCCGCCGCCGCCCGTTTCGCGGCGCGCGACGTCCGGTCGCGGGCGGTCATTTCCCACGCCAAGCTGGTGGCGGCCGAGGCCGCCGACCTGAGCGCGCGCACCGCCATCCAGGTGCACGGGGCCATGGGCTATTCCTGGGAAGTGGACGTGCATTTCTTCCTCAAGCGCGCGCTCGCCCTGACCTACGCCTGGGGCGATCCGGCCTTCCACACGGCGCGGGTCGAACAGCGCGTGCTGAACCACCCGCTGGGACCCGACCAGACCTTCCAGCACGAGGCCGACCATGCCTGAAGCCTACATCATCGACGCCGTCCGCACGCCGATCGGCCGCAAGAAGGGCTCGCTCGCCGCCGTCCACTCCGCCGACCTGGGCGCGCACGCCATCAAGGCGCTGATCCAGCGCACCGGTGTCGATCCGGGAGCGGTGGACGACGTGGTCTTCGGCTGCACCGAGACCATCGGCAGCCAGGCGGGCGACATCGCCCGAAGCTGCTGGCTGGTCGCCGGCCTGCCCGATCACGTTCCCGGCGTCACCGTCGACCGGCAGTGCGGCTCGGCTCAGCAGGCGGTGCATTTCGCGGCGCAGGGCGTGATGAGCGGCACCCAGGACCTGGTGGTCGCCGGCGGCGTGCAGAACCTGAACATGATCCCGATCTCGGCCGCCATGATCGTCGGTCAGCAGTACGGCATCCCCGATCCGTTCTCCACCTCGCCGGGCTGGAATGCCCGCTACGGCGGCCAGGAGGTCAACCAGTTCCGCTCCGCCCAGATGATCGCCGACAAGTGGCGGATCTCGCGCGAGGAGATGGAGGCGTTCGCCTACGCCAGCCACCGCAAGGCCATGGCCGCCATCGACGCCGGCCTCTTCGTCCGCGAGATCGTGCCGTTCGGTGACGTCAGGCACGACGAGACGCCGCGCCGCGACACCTCGCTGGAAAAGATGGCGACGCTGGCGCCGCTTCTGGAGGGCGGCACCATCACCGCCGGCGTCTCCAGCCAGAACGCCGACGCCTCGGCGGCGCTGCTGATCGCGTCGGAACGCGCGGTGAAAACGCACGGCCTGACGCCGCGGGCGCGCATCCACCACCTGTCGGTGCGCGGCGACGACCCGGTGTGGATGCTGACCGCGCCGATCCCCGCGACCCGCCACGCGCTGGCCAAGGCAGGCCTGCGCCTGGAGGACATCGACCTGTTCGAATGCAACGAAGCCTTCGCCAGCGTCGTGCTCGCCTGGGTCAAGGAGCTGGGCATCGACCCCGAGCGGGTGAACGTGAACGGCGGCGCCATCGCGCTTGGCCACCCGCTGGGCGCCACGGGGGCGCGCATCATGACCACCATGCTCAACGAACTGGAGCGCCGTGGCGGCCGCTACGCCCTGCAAACCATGTGCGAGGGCGGCGGGCAGGCCAACGTCACCATCATCGAGCGGCTGTGATCCCATGCCGGTCTACCGCTACCAGGGCATCGTTCCGGTCGTCGATCCGAGCAGCTTCGTGCATCCCACGGCCACGCTGATCGGCGATGTGATCGTCGGTCCCGGCTGCTACATCGGGCCCGGGGCTTCGCTGCGCGGGGACTTCGGCCGCATCACGGTCGAGGGGGCGAGCAGCGTGCAGGACAACTGCACGATCCACACCTCGTCGGGGAACGACTGCACGGTCGGTCTCGGCGCCACGATCGGGCACGGCGCGGTCCTGCACGGCTGCCGGATCGGGCGCCACACGCTGATCGGCATCAACGCGGTCGTCCTCGACAACGCCGAGGTCGGGGACGAGTGCCTGGTGGCGGCGCTGTCGCTGGTGCGGCCGGACGCCCGCCTGCCGACGCGCAGCCTGATCGCGGGCAACCCGGCACGGGTCCTGCGCCCTTTCGCGCCGGAGCAGATCACCTGGCGCAACACCGGCGAAGGCGAGTACCAGCGCCTCGCCCGGGAGTCCTTCACCGATATGGCCGAATGCCAGCCGATCCCGGCCGCCGAGCCGGGCCGCCCGCGCATTCGCGCCAACGCCATCGCCGTCCGCCTGCGCGGTGAGACGGCCCAGGAACGGGAACGGCGCTACGGCCTGGCCGACGCCACGAAGAACGGGGAACAGTGATGTCGCGCATTTGCGAAGGTCGGGTTGTCGTCGTCACCGGTGCTGGCAACGGTCTGGGCCGCGCCTACGCGCTGGGTCTCGCCGCCGAGGGCGCCAAGGTGGTGGTGAACGACCTGGGCGTCGGCACGCACGGCGAGGACGGTGCGACCAAGGGGGCCGCCGAGAAGGTGGTGGACGAGATCCGCGCGCTGGGCGGCGAGGCGGTCGCCAACACCGACGACGTCACCGATTGGGACGCCGGCAGGCGCATCGTCCAATGCGCGCTGGACCATTTCGGCGACCTGCACGCGGTGGTGAACAACGCGGGCTTCGTGCGCGACCGCATGTTCGTGTCCTGCACGCCCGAGGAGTGGGACGCCGTCACCCGCGTCCACCTGCGCGGCCATTTCTGCACCAGCCGCCACGCGGTCGATTACTGGCGCGGCCAGCAGAAGGCCGGCAAGCGTGTCGATGCGCGGATCATCAACACCACCTCCGGCGCCGGCCTGCAGGGCAGCGTCGGGCAGAGCGCCTATTCGGCGGCCAAGGGCGGCATCGCCACCCTGACCCTGGTTCAGGCGGCGGAGCTGGCCCGCTACGGCATCACCGCCAACGCGCTCGCCCCCAACGCCCGCACCCGTATGACCGAGACCGCCTTCGCCGAGGAAATGAACCGCACCGAGGGCGGCTTCGACGTCTACGCGCCGGAGAACACCGCGCCGCTGGTGGCGTGGCTGTGCAGCGCCGAGTCCGCCGATGTCACCGGGCAGGTCTTCGAGCTGAAGGGCGGCCGCATCTTCCTGTCGCAGGGCTGGACCGACAGCCCGGACGTGGACAAGAAGGCGCGCTGGAACGCCAACGAACTGGGAGCGGTGGTCCGCCGCCTGCTGCACACCCGCGTGCCGGCGAAGCCGGTCTACGGCGCCGCCTGAGGAGCCGGCCATGCAGTTCGGCCTAACCAACGATCAGCGCGCCATCCAGGAGAGCGTGCAGGCATTCCTCGCCAAGGAGGCGGGGCTGGAGCAACTCCGCGCCGCCCTCGCCTCGCCCGAGGGATGGGACGCCGCGCTTTGGAACGCGTTCGCGGTGGAGATGGGCTACGCCGGCCTGATGGTTCCGGAAGCGCACGGCGGCATCGGCTTCGGCGCCGTGGAAATGGCCCTGGTGCTCGAGGAGCTGGGCGGCCGGCTGGCGGTGATCCCCTTCTTCGAAACCGCGGTCCTCGCCGTCCAGGCTATCCTGAACGCCGGAACCGCAGCCCAGCGGGACGCCCTGCTGCCAGCTCTCGCCGACGGATCGCGCAAAGCGACGATGGCGATCACCGGTCCGGACGGACGGCCCTCGCCCGCCGGCATCACCGCGGTGCTGACGCGCAGCGGCGCGGGCTGGCGGCTGACGGGCGAAGCGGGGTTCGTCCCGTTCGCCCACGTGGCCGACCTGATCCTCGTCGCCGCCCGCGCGCCCGGCTCGGCGGGCTTGCACGCGGTCAGCATCGTCGCGCTGCCGGCGGGCACGCCCGGCCTGACGGTCGAACCGCTGCCCGGCCTGGACCCCACGCGCCCCTTCGCGCGGCTGCTGTTCCGCGACGTGGCGGTGGGGGAGGACGCGATCCTCGGCCCGCCGGACGCCGCCGGGCCGGCCCTGGAGCGCACGCTGGCCGTCGCGGCCGGCCTGCTGGCGGCGGAGCAGACCGGCGGTGCCGCGTTCTGCCTGTCCACCACCGTCGACTACGCGCAGCAGCGCGTGCAGTTCGGCCGACTCATCGGCTCCTTCCAAGCGGTGAAGCACGAGCTGGCCGACATGATGGTGGCGGTCGAGGCCGCCCGCTCGGCCGCGCTCTACGCCGCGGCCGCCATCGACCAGGGCGGCGACGCGCTGTTCGAGGCCAGCTCGGTCGCGCGCAGCTGGTGCACGGACGCCTACCGGATGTGCGCCGGGGAGGCGATCCAGCTGCACGGCGGCATCGGCTTCACCTGGGAACACCACGCCCACCTCTATTTCAAGCGCGCCTGGTCAAGTTCGACCTGGTTCGGCGACGCCGCGCATCACCGCGAGCGGGTCGCACAGCTGATCGGCCTGGGCTGATCGGCCGGGCCGGCGCCACGTAAGGAATGACCGTCATGAGCCTGACCCCCGTCTACCCGCCGGCCCGCGACCTGCTGCGCGACAAGTCGGTCGTCATCACCGCCGCCGCCGGCACCGGTATCGGCTACTCCGTCGCCAAGCGCGCGGCCGAGGAAGGTGCGCGCCTGCTGATCAGCGATTTCCATGAGCGGCGCCTGGGCGAGGCGGCCGATCGGCTGGAGGCCGAGACCGGCTGCCACCCCGCCACCGTCGTGTGCGACGTGACGAAGGAAAGCGACGTCCAAGCCCTGCGCGACGCGGCGCAGGCCACCTTCGGCAGCGTCGACGTGCTGATCAACAACGCCGGCCTGGGCGGCGAGGTATCCGTGGTCGAGATGACCGACGAGCAGTGGGCGCGCGTCATCGACGTGACGCTGACCAGCGTCTTCCGCATGTCGCGCGCCTTCCTGCCCAGCATGTACGCGCGGGGGACGGGCGCCATCGTCAACAACGCTTCGGTGCTGGGGTGGCGCGCCCAGGCGGGTCAGGCGCACTACGCCGCCGCCAAGGCCGGCGTGATGGCCTTTACCCGCTGCGCCGCGATCGAGGCGGCGCGTCACGGCGTGCGCATCAACGCCGTCGCGCCGTCGATCGCCATGCACCCGTTCCTCGCTAAGGTGACCACCCAGGAGGCACTGGACCGGCTGGCCGCGCAGGAGGCGTTCGGCCGCCCGGCGGAGGTGTGGGAGATCGCCAACGTCATGGTCTTCCTGGCGTCCGACCTGTCGTCCTACATGACGGGCGAGGTCCTGTCCGTGTCGAGCCAGAGGGCCTGAGCGTGGCGGCCGTCTTCGACACCCCCCGCGACCTGCTGGGCAAGGAGGGCACCGACCTCGGCGCCAGCGACTGGCTGGCCATCGATCAGGACCGCATCGACGCCTTTGCCCGCGTCACCGGCGACGACCAGTGGATCCACGTCGATCCGGTCCGCGCCAAGGACGGCCCCTTCGGCACGACCATCGCGCACGGTTATCTGACGCTGAGCTTGGTCAACCTGTTCCTGCCGCAGATCCTGACGATCCGGACCTTCTCCTCGGGCGTCAACGTCGGGCTGGACCGGCTGCGCTTCGTCGCTCCGGTGCCGGTCGGCGCCCGCATCCGCGGCCGCGGCGAGATCGTCAGAGTCGAGGAGGTCAAGGGTGGTGCCATCCAGTCGGTCGTCCGCATGACCGTCGAGATCGACGGGCAGGACAAGCCGGCCTGCGTCGCCGACACCGTTTCCCGCTATTTCCTTTAGAAGGGCGTCCCCATGCGTGAAGCCGTCATCGTCTCCGTCGCCCGCACCCCCATCGGCAAGGCCTACCGCGGCGCCTACAACGACACCGACGCCGCCGTCCTGTCCGGGCACGTCGCCGCGGAGGTGGTCCGCCGGGCCGGCATCGACCCGGCCATGGTCGAGGATCTGATCATCGGCTGCGCCTCGCAGCAGGGCAACCAGAGCTACAACATCGGCCGCCTCACCGTGGCCTCCTCCGGCCTGCCGCAGAGCGTGGCCGGCATGAGCCTGGACCGCCAGTGCGGCTCCGGCCTGATGGCCATCGCCACGGCCGCCAAGCAGATCATCACCGATGGCATGGACGTGGTGGTGGCCGGCGGTGTCGAGAACATCAGCCTGACCCAGACCAAGCACAAGAGCACCTACCGCACCCGCTCGCAGTCTGTTCTCGATCGCATGCCGCACATGTGGATCCCGATGATCGAGACGGCCGAGGTGGTGGCCGAGCGCTATGGCATCTCGCGCGAGGCGCAGGACCAGTTCAGCGTCCGCAGCCATCTGCGCACCGCCGCGGCCCAGGCCGCCGGCCGGTTCGATGCCGAGCTGGCACCGCTCACCACCCGCAAGGCCGTGCTGAACAAGGAGACCAACGAGACCACCTACGAGGAGGTGACGCTGACCCGCGACGAGGGCGCGCGGGCCGACACCACGTTGGAAGGGCTTGCCAAGCTCGCCCCCATCTACAAGGACGGCGCGCTTGTGAAGGAAGGGCGTCACATCACCGCGGGCAACGCCTCGCAGCAGGGCAACCAGAGCTACAACATCGGCCGCCTCACCGTGGCCTCCTCCGGCCTGCC
>JAEYPE010000201.1 GCA_023411035.1 Pseudomonadota bacterium | reverse complement strand
CCGATGCGGGCCCCGGCCGCCGTGCGCAACAGCCCGCTGCGCTGGCAGGAGGGCAACTTCGCCGCCGACGGCTGGATGGAGGTGGACAAGCCCACCCTGCGGCACCGGCGCTTTCCCAACGTCTTCGGCGTCGGGGACGTGGCCGGGGTGCCCAAGGGCAAGACGGCGGCCAGCGTGAAATGGCAGGTCCCCGTGGCGGTGGACCACCTCATCGCCAGCATCGAAGGGAAGACGTCCGCCAGCGTCTACAACGGCTACACCTCCTGCCCGCTGATCACCCGGCTCGGCCGGGCGATGCTGGTGGAGTTCGATTACGAGGACAACCTCGTCCCGTCCTTCCCCGGCGTGATCGCGCCGCTGGAGGAGTTGTGGGTCACCTGGGTGATGAAGACCATGGCGCTGAAGCCGACCTACGTGTCGATGTTGCGCGGTCAGGCATAAGGGAGGGCAGGACGATGAAGGAACTCGATCCCGCGGTTTTCCTGGTGGTGTTCCAGGAAATGCTCGGACCGCTGCTGTGGGTTCTGCCGGCGCTCGCCATCGGCGGGTTGGTGGCTTTTGCCGCAGTCCTTCTGCATGAGGGCGGGCTCGTCAGCCGTCGCCTCATCCGTTCGGAGATCGCCGGGATCTTCGGTGGATTCGCCGCGCTCGGCCTGATGGCGGTGGTGACCATCTCCGGCTTCTCCGATGCCGGCGGTCCGGTGGACTGGCTGCTGGTAGGCCTGATCTGGGGCGTGGGGCTGGCCGGGACGACCGTACTCACCTACGCGGTCCAGGGACTGTTCGCCTGGACCGCGGTGCGGGAACAGTGATCCCAAGGAAGGCCGGCTCCGCGGATGGCGGTGCCGGCCTTCCTGGTCCACGGGCGATGTTCTATTCGGTCTTGGTCGTCGTGGACCGTTCGGTGGTGGTGGAACCGCTGACCGGCGGCGTGGTCAAGGTGGAGCCGTAGTTCGGCGAGGTGGTCGTGGTGGTTGTCGTGGTGCTGCGGGTGGTGTCGTCGGACCCGCAGGCGCTGACCAGCAGAGCCGCGCCGAAGGCCAGCGCCACGCCGGACATCATGCTTCTGGACATGTTCCCTCTCCATCCTGATTGGCGAAAGATGGAGAGGGAACGCACCCGTCACGTCTTTGTTTCCGGGGCAAACGGCGCACCCTGGATCGGAGCCGGGATGATTCCGGCCCGTCCTCACGCCCTCTTCCGGCTCTTCGGCTTTGCTTTCAGGTAGGGCGCCAGATACCGGCCGGTGTAACTCCGGGGGATCTTCACCACGTCCTCCGGGGTGCCTTCCGCGACGATCTCGCCGCCGCCGGTGCCGCCTTCGGGGCCGAGGTCGATGATCCAGTCGGCGGTCTTGATGACCTCCAGATTGTGTTCGATCACCAGCACCGTGTTGCCCTGGTCCACCAGCGCGTGGAGCACCTCCATCAGCTTCTCCACGTCGGCGAAATGCAGGCCGGTGGTCGGCTCGTCGAGGATGTAGAGCGTGCGGCCCGTGGCGCGGCGGCTCAATTCCTTGGACAGCTTCACGCGCTGCGCCTCGCCGCCGGAGAGGGTCGTGGCGGGCTGGCCGATGTGGATGTAGCCGAGGCCCACCCGTTCCAGCGTCTCCAGCTTGTCGCGGATGCCGGGCACGGCCTTGAAGAATTCCTTGCCCTCCTCGACGGTCATGTCCAGCACGTCCGCGATGGTCTTGTCGCGGTAGGTGACCTCCAGCGTCTCGCGGTTGTAGCGCTTGCCGTGGCAGACGTCGCAGGTCACGTAGACGTCGGGCAGGAAGTGCATCTCGATCTTGATGACGCCGTCGCCCTGGCACGCCTCGCAGCGCCCGCCCTTCACGTTGAAGGAGAAGCGTCCGGGGCCGTAGCCGCGGGCCTTCGCCTCCGGCAGCCCGGCGAACCAATCGCGGATCGGGGTGAAGGCGCCGGTGTAGGTGGCGGGGTTGGAGCGCGGGGTGCGCCCGATGGGCGACTGGTCGATGTCGATGACCTTGTCCAGATGCTCCAGGCCCAGGATCTCGTCATGCTCCGCCGGATGCTCGCGCGCCCCCATCAGCTTGCGCGCCACCGCCTTGTAGAGCGTCTCGATGATCAGGGTGGACTTGCCGCCGCCCGACACGCCGGTGACGCAGGTGAAGGTGCCGAGCGGGATGCGCGCCGACACGTTCCGCAGGTTGTTGGCGCGAGCCCCCTTCACCTCCAGGAATTGCCCCTTGTGGCCGGGGCGGCGCTGGTCGGGGACCGGCACGAACCGGGTGCCGTTCAGGAACTGCGCGGTGACGCTGTCGGGGTTGGCCTGCACCTCCGCCGGGGTGCCTTGGGCGACCACGGTGCCGCCGTGCTGGCCGGCGCCGGGACCCATGTCCACCAGATAGTCGGCGGTGCGGATGGCGTCCTCGTCATGCTCCACCACGATCACGGTGTTGCCAAGGTCGCGCAGGCGCTTCAGGGTGGCCAGCAGCCGGTCGTTGTCGCGCTGGTGCAGACCGATGGACGGCTCGTCCAGCACATAGAGCACGCCGGTCAGGCCGGACCCGATCTGCGAGGCGAGGCGGATTCGCTGGCTCTCGCCGCCGGACAGCGATCCGGAGCCGCGGCTGAGCGTCAGATACTCCAGCCCCACGGCATTGAGGAAGCCCAGCCGCTCGTTGATTTCCTTCAGGATGCGGTAGGCGATCTCCTTGTCCTTCGGGCGCAGATGGTCGTTCAGCCCGCTGAACCACGTCGCCGCGTCGGCGATGGACATTTCCGCCGCCTGGGAGATGTGCAGGCCGTGGACCTTCACGGCCAGCGCCTCCGGCTTCAGGCGGGCGCCCTTGCAGGTCTCGCAGGGCTGGGAGGACTGGTACTTGGACAGTTCCTCCCGCATGTAGGCGCTTTCCGTCTCGCGGTAGCGGCGCTCCAGGTTGTTGACGATGCCTTCGAAGGCCTTGTGCGTCTGGTAGCTGCGCAGCCCGTCGTCGTAGGTCATGGTGATCGGCGCGCCGTCGGAGCCGTAAAGGATCGTCTGGCGGACCTTCTCCGGCAGCGATTCCCAGGGCGTCTCCATGGACACGCCGAAATGCTGCGCGATGCTTTCCAGCGTCTGCACGTAATATTGGGAGGAGGAGCCGGCCCAAGGGGCGATGGCGCCCTTCTTCAGCGACAGCCGCTCGTCCGGGACGACCAGCATGGGGTCGAAGTAGATCTTGCTGCCCAGACCGTCGCAGGCCGGGCAGGCGCCGAAGGGGTTGTTGAAGGAGAACAGCCGAGGCTCGATCTCCGGGATCGTGAAGCCTGACACCGGGCAGGCGAACTTCTGCGAGAAGACGGTCTGCTCGTGCGATTCGGCGTTCTCAACGAAGACGATTCCGTCGGCGAGGCCGAGCGCCGTCTCCAGCGAATCGGCCAGACGGTTGCCCAGCCCCTCGCGTACGACGATGCGGTCCACCACCACGTCGATGTCGTGCTTCAGCTTCTTGTTGAGCGCCGGAACCTCGTCGATCTCGTGCATCGTGCCGTCGACGCGCACGCGCTGGAAGCCGCGCTTGCGGAGGTCCTGGATCTCCTTCCTGTACTCGCCCTTGCGGACCCGGATGAGCGGCGCCAGCAGCAGCAGGCGCGTGCCCTCCGGCATCGCCAGGATGCGGTCCACCATCTGGCTGACCGTCTGGCTTTCGATGGGTAGGCCGGTGGCCGGGGAATAGGGGATGCCGACCCGCGCCCACAGAAGGCGCATGTAGTCGTAGATTTCCGTCACCGTGCCGACGGTGGATCGCGGATTCCTGGAGGTCGTCTTCTGCTCGATGGAAATGGCCGGCGACAGGCCCTCGATCGAGTCCACGTCCGGTTTCTGCATCAGCTCCAGGAACTGGCGCGCGTAGGCCGACAAGCTCTCGACATAGCGCCGCTGGCCTTCCGCGTAGATCGTGTCGAACGCCAGCGATGACTTGCCCGATCCCGACAAGCCGGTGATGACGATCAGCTCGTCCCGAGGCAGATCGACATCGACGTTCTTGAGGTTGTGTTCCCGCGCGCCGCGGACACTGATGTGCTTGTTCATGGAGTGTTCTTAGCTGAAACGGGTGGGGAAGGGAAGCCGTCAGAGAAAGCCCGGCGAAGGTCCGGAGAAGGCGCCGCAGGCCGGATTGGGAAGCCCGGACAGATATGTGCCACGCGCAGGCGCATTGCCACCAGCGGGCCTTCTTTTCCCTTCGCGCGGGGTGCGGAGCCACCGATGGGAATGCGGAGGTGCGGCCAAGGAAATTGTTTGCGCCGCGGACACTCCCTGCTATATTTGTTCATGGAGTGTTCTCTTTCGCGCGGACTGGGCGGGTTTGACCGTGCGGAAGGGGCGAAGCGCTCCGCGGCGGCGGTTGACCCGCGCCCATCGCGCGTGCTTTGTGAGGCATGGGCGGGGCAGGGGGCATGGACCGATCCATGGATCAAACCGGCCCTGCGAACAGACACCCCCGGTATCCGGACGCCCTTCCGCCGGGCGCCCGAACGGGTCGGACGGGGTACCGGGAACCCGCGCTAGGAGACACATGCGATGAATGTATGGACGTTTACGGGGCGCCTCGGCGCGGATGGCGAGCTTCGCACCACGCAGAGCGGCGAGAAGGTACTGGGTTTCCGCGTCGCCAACGACGTCGGATTCGGCGAGCGCAAGACAACCCAGTGGGTGGACTGCTCCATTTGGGGCCGCCGTGCGGAGGCGCTGGCGCCGCATCTGACCAAGGGCAAGGCCGTGGTGGTTTCCGGCGAGGTGACGATCCGCGAGTATGAGAAGCGCGACGGCACCCGCGGCGCCGGCCTGTCCGTGCGTGTCAACGAGATCGACTTCACCGGCGGCGCCCGTGAGGGCGAAGGCGGCGGTTATGGCGGCGGTGGCGGCGGTTACGAGTCGCGCGGCGCCGGCGGCGGCGGTGGGTATGGCGGCGGCGGTGGCGGCGGCGGATTCGGTGGCGGCCGCAGCGGCGGCGGCGCTCCCCCCAAGCACGACGATCTGGACGACGAAATCCCGTTCTGAAAGCGGTGCCGGAACCGCCCTCCCGCCCATTGCCGGCGGGGTTCCCGCACCGGCCTTACCGCGCGAGAGCGAGCCTGCCGGTCGGACCTCGCACCGTCTGGTCCAAGGCGGCTCAGCGCGGCGCGGTGGCCCGGTTCCAGTTGGTGGCGTCCGCCGGGTTGCCAGGGATGCGGTCGGGTGCGGAGGGGGACATCACCAAGGCTGGTGGAGGGAACAGCGCCTCGAACTGGTCCGCCGTCATGTCGGTAAGGACCAGCGCCTGCCGCTCGCCTGAGTAGCGCAGTTGCCCGGTGTCCAGAGTAACTTGGCGCTTGACCGGATGGACCGGCGAGCCGCTTGCCACCACGAGCTGGACCGGCTCGCGGGCGGGGGTGAGGACGACATCCTCAACGGTGCCCAGAATGCGATCCTCCGGGATGGACTGCACCATCAGGCCGACCAGTTCCAGTGGCGACATCTGCGATATGGACCGCTGCGTGTCGCCGGTTTCCGCGCAGGCGCCGAGCGCGGCCAGGGCGCAGGCGGCCAGCAGCCGGAAGGCGGGGCTGGGGGGAATGCGTGGATGGTTCATGCGTGGCTCCTCCGTCGCGTGGACAAGGCTGTAACGCGGCAGCAGAGCGAATGGGTCGCGGCGAGGACCGGAAAAGGGCGCGGCCAGCCGCGGTCACGCCCCTTGCGCCGTCAGGCCCTCATGCCCGCGGTACTTCGTTCAGGTGAACGCATAGTCACGGCCGGGCTGCAAACCCACCGCGTCCACGGTCAGCGACGACCCGTCGCGGAACCCGAAGGCCGTGCCGGTTCCGGTGGCGGTGGTGGATACGGTCAGGTCGGCGGCGGAGAAGCCACGGAACTCGATCCGGTCGATCCCTGCCTCGAAGTAGCCGATATCGTCGGTCCCGAATCCGCCCGTCACCACGTCGAAGCGGAAGATGTCCTTGGCGCCGTCGCGGTAGCTGACCATATGGTCGTTGCCGGCGCCGGGCAGAAAAATGTCGGACCCGTCGTCGCGCAGCGTGTCGATCAGCCAGTCGTCGCCGGTTCCGCCGACCAGCGTATCGTCGCCGCCCCCGCCCTTGACCGTGTCGTTGCCCGACCCGCCGTCCAGCCAGTCGTCGCCGGCCCCGCCGAAAAGCCGGTCGTCGCCCTGGCGCCCGTGCATGAGGTCGTCGTCCGGATCGCCGGCATAGGGATCGCCCAGCCAATCATTCCCAAGCCCGCCGTCCAACAAATCGTTGCCGAGCCCCCCGGTGAGCGAATCGTTCCCCCCATTGCCATAGACCGTGTCGGCGGAGTCGGTGCCGAGATAGCGTTCGGCGGCGTTGGTTCCCGAAAACCTGGCCATGGTTGCCTCTCCTCATTGGTTAAATAATCGTTAACACTGAGGTCGGAGGGCGAAAAGGTAAAAAGACAATTAACATCGCCGTGCCGAAATTTGACACGGCCCCTTGGGTGTTGCTGCCCTTGTGTTTCGGTGCTGTGTTTCGGTGTTGTTCCCAGATTCGAACCTTCGACTTTCGCACAAAGAAAGGGCCGGCGCTCCAGGGGCGCCGGCCTTGCGCGGAAACGGCTTTGTTCGGATGGCTGCGGCGTCTGATGTCCGGCGCCTTACGCCTGGGTCGGCGACGGCATGCCGGGGATCGGCTGTTCCGCGGGCGGCGGCATTTCGGGCGGGGTATCGGGGTTCGAGGGAACCGGATAAGGGTCCGGGGTGCTCGGCCGGTCTGGCTGAGGCGTCTGTGGGGTGGTCGGAGACGGCACCTCGGTCGGGCGCTGCGGTGTCATGGGATCGCTCATGCGGACTGCTCTCTGCGGTTGAACGGATTGGGGGTGCGTCACTCGGCGGCGCGTTCGACGGCCCGACCGCCGGCCTGGACATCCTGCCCGGCCCCTTCGATCGTGTTGCAGCCGGCAAGCAGGGCCGCGAAGGTCAGAACGAAGCTGGCGAGGGCAATCTGGCGGACGGGGAACGGCATGGAGCGGCTCATGATCCCGAACTCCTCAATGGCTGCTGTTGTCTCGTCAACGCGGCGCCGCGGGCGTTGGTTCCGCCCCATTCGGCGGATTTGCAACAGGGCGTAAGGAGAATCCGCCGCCACTTGACGTGGTACGCCGTGAGGCCAAGATGGCCCGCTCCGCCCACGGCGGAGGGAACTCTCAAAAAATACCGGCACCATCCATCATGACCGATCGCGCGATTCCCGCCTTTCGCCTGACCGACCGTCTGCGCACCCACGCGGGCGAACTGCTGCGTCTGGCCGCTCCGGTCATCGTCTCGCGCGCCGGGCTGGTCGTCATGATGGCGGTGGATACCGCCATCGTGGGCCGCTACAGCGCGCAGGAGCTGGCCTATTACGGGCTGGCCCATCTGCCGGCCAACCTGCTGGTCACCACCGGGGTGGGGCTGATGATGGGCGTGGTCGCGGTGACCGCCTACGCGCTGGGGGCGGGCCAGGACGCGGAATGCGGGCGGGCCTGGCGTCGCTCGGTTCCCTATGCCCTGCTGCTGGGCATCCTGTTCGCCCTGGCCTCGCTGGCCGGGGAGCCCTTCTTTCTCCTGACCGGTCAGTCGCCGGATCTGGCGGCGGGCGGCGGTCGGGTGATGGCGGTGCTGGGCTACGGCATGCCGGGCATGATGCTGTACGTCGCCACCGGCTTCTTTCTGGAGGGGCTGAAACGGCCCATGCCGGGCATGGTGGTGATGATCCTGGGCAATCTGCTGAACGCCCTGCTGGCCTGGGCGCTGGTTTGGGGGCATGCCGGATTTCCCGCGATGGGAGCGGTCGGGTCGGCCTGGGCCACCACCGTGGTGCGCTGGGGGATGGGGTTGGGTCTCGTCCTCTACGCCTGGAGCATGAGCGACCACGCGCGCTGGGCGGTGCGGGAGCCGGTCCGCGATTGGTGGAGCGGCAGCCGGAAGCAGCGCCATCTCGGCTACGCCGCGGGCGTCAGCCTGGGCGTGGAAAGCGGAGCCTTCGCCACGCTGGGCCTGTTCGCCGGAATGATCTCGCCTCTGGCGCTGGGCGCCTACACGGTTGGACTGAACCTGACGGCCTTGCCCTTCATGGCGGCGGTCGGGCTGGGCTCGGCCACGGCGGTGCGGGTGGGGGTGGCCTATGGCCGGCGCGACCCGCTGGACATGGCGCTGGCCGGTTGGACCGGGCTGGGGGTGACCAGCCTGATCCTGGCCGGAGTCGGGGTGCTGTACCGCTGGATGCCGGAGACGCTGGCCTCCATCTACAGCGCCGACCCTGCGCTGATTGCCGCAGTGGCGCCGCTGATCGCCTTCACCGCCTGGGTTCTGGTGGTCGACGGCGGGCAGACGGTCATGGCGAACGCACTCCGCGGGCGCGGCGATGCCTGGGTTCCCACCGCCTTGCACTTCATTTCCTACGCGGTGGTGATGATCCCGGTGTCGGCCTTGCTCGCCTTCGGACTGGAGCGCGGCGCACGCGGTCTTTTTGAGGGAATTCTGATCGCCAGTGTGGTATCCGTGACCATCCTTTCGCTGCGCTTCGCGCTGTTGAGCCGCCCTCGGCCTGCAAAGGCCGAAGGCCATTGACCTGCAAAGGCCAAAGACCATTGGACCGCCGGAGCGTTGTGTGCACATGCGAAAGCTGATAGGAATTCTTATATTACATGCAGCGGCCCGCAGGGCCGTGCGGAAGTGCCACCGTTGAACAGCAAGCGTTGAACACCGAGCATCGCCGCAGCCCGTAGAATGAGTTTGTCTCCTTGAGCACGACGCCCCTTCCTCCCGCTTCCGATATCGCGCCGGTCACCATCGAAGACGAGATGCGCCGGTCCTATCTCGATTACGCGATGAGCGTGATCGTGAGCCGCGCCCTGCCCGACGTCCGCGACGGGCTGAAGCCGGTGCACCGGCGCATCCTCTACGCGATGAAGGAGGGCGGGTACGACTCGACCAAGCCCTACAAGAAGTCGGCGCGCATCGTCGGCGACGTGATGGGTAAATACCACCCGCACGGCGACAGCGCGATTTACGACGCCATGGTCCGCATGGCGCAGGACTTCTCCATGCGCCTGCCGCTGATCGACGGGCAGGGCAACTTCGGTTCGATGGACGGCGATCCGCCCGCGGCCATGCGCTACACCGAGGCGCGGCTGGCCAAGGCGGCGGAGGCGCTGCTCGACGACATCGACAAGGACACGGTCGATTTCCAGGCCAACTACGACGATTCGGGCAAGGAGCCCACGGTCGTCCCGGCGCGCTTCCCGAACCTGCTGGTCAACGGCGCCGGCGGCATCGCCGTCGGCATGGCGACCAACATCCCCACCCACAATCTGGGGGAGGTGGTGGATGCCTGCTGCGCCTACATCGACAACAACGACGTCACCGTCGAAGAGCTGATGGAGATCGTGCCCGGCCCGGACTTCCCGACGGGCGGCATGATCCTGGGCCGGTCGGGCGTCCGCTCGGCCCTGATGACCGGGCGCGGTTCGGTCATCATCCGCGCCAAGACCGAGATCGAGGAGGTGCGCAAGGACCGCCTCGCCATCGTGGCGACGGAGATCCCCTACCAGGTCAACAAGTCCAAGCTGATGGAGCGCATCGGCGAGGTCGTCAATGACAAGACGATCGAAGGCATCGCCGACCTGCGCGACGAATCCGACCGCGACGGCGTGCGCGTGGTGATCGAGCTGAAGCGCGACGCCGTGCCCGACGTGGTTCTGGCCCAGCTCTTCCGCCATACCCAGCTCCAGACCTCCTTCGGCGTCAACATGCTGGCGCTGAACGGCGGCCGCCCGGAGCTGATGAACCTGAAGGACATCATCGCGGCCTTCGTCCGGTTCCGCGAGCAGGTCATCACCCGGCGCACCGAGTTCCTGCTGGGCAAGGCGCGCGAGCGTGCGCACACCTTGGTCGGTCTGGCGGTCGCGGTCGCCAATCTGGACGCCATGATCGCGCTGATCCGCAGCGCTCCGGACCCCGTCTGGGCGCGCGAGCAGATGATGGAGCGCGAGTGGCCGGCGATGGACGTCGCTCCGCTGATCGCGCTGATCGACGAGCCGGGCCGCGGCGTGTCGGAGAACGGCACCTACCGGCTGTCGGAGGAGCAGGCCCGCGCCATCCTGGATCTGCGCCTGCACCGCCTGACCGGTCTGGAGCGCGACAGGATCGGTGCCGAACTGAAGGACGTCACCGACCAGATCGCCGATTACCTGGAGACGCTGGCCAACCGCGCGAAGCTGCTGGGCATCCTGCGCGAAGAGCTGGTCGAGATGAAGGAGCGGTTCGGCAACCCGCGCCGCACCGAAATCCAGGAGCTGGAGTTCGAGGCCGACATCGAGGACCTGATCCAGCGCGAGGACATGGTCGTCACGGTCAGCCAGTCCGGTTATGTGAAGCGCGTTCCGCTCTCCACCTATCGCGCGCAGAAGCGCGGCGGCAAGGGCCGGTCGGGCATGTCGATGAAGGCGGAGGACGCGGTCAGCGACCTGTTCGTCGCCAACACCCACACGCCGCTTCTGCTCTTCTCGTCCCGCGGCATGGTCTACAAGCTGAAGGTCTACCGCCTGCCGCTGGGCAACCCGCAGGCGCGCGGCAAGGCTTTCGTGAACCTGCTGCCGCTGGTGGACGGGGAGACGATCACCACCGTCCTGCCGCTGCCGGAGGACGAGGCCGTGTGGGCCGACCTGCACGTCGTCTTCGCCACCTCGAGGGGCAACGTGCGGCGCAACCGGCTGTCGGACTTCCAGAACATCCGCTCCAACGGCCTGATCGCCATGAAGCTGGAGGAGGAGGGCGAGCGTCTGATCGCCGTCCGCACCTGCTCGGAGGCGGATGACGTTCTGCTGGCGACCAGCGGCGGCAAGTGCATCCGTTTCGAGGTCGCCGACGTGCGCGTCTTCGCGGGCCGCACTTCGACCGGCGTGCGCGGCATCCGTCTGGCCGACGGCGACGAGGTCATCTCCATGACCACGCTCCACCATGTCGATGCCTCGCCGGAGGAGCGCGCCGCCTTCCTGAAGAGGAAGCGCGAGGAAGGCGTGGACATGGAAGGCGAGGCGGCGCCGGAGGCCGACGAGGTGCCGACCGAATCCGTCACGCTCAGCCCCGAACGCTATGAGGAACTGAAGCGTCAGGAGCAGTATGTGCTGACCGTGACCGAGCGCGGCTACGGCAAGCGGACCTCTTCCTACGAGTACCGGGTGACGGGCCGTGGCGGCCAGGGCATCTGGAACATGGAGATGGGCGACCGCAATGGCTCCATCGTCGCGGCCTTCCCGGTGGAGGACACGCATCAGGTGATGATGGTCACCAATGGCGGTCAGGTCATCCGCATGCCGATCCACGACGTGCGCATCGCGGGCCGCAAGACGCTGGGCGTCACGCTGTTCCGCGTGGGTGCGGAGGAGCGCGTGGTGTCCGTCGCGTCCATCGCGGAGGATGAGGACACCAACGGGAACGGGACCAACGGCAACGGCGGTCCGAACGGTGGCGGGACGGCGTCCGCGGAGGATGCCCCGGTCGATGATGCTGGCCCCGGGGACGCGCCCGGGGATGTGACCGAATAAGAAAAGGCGGAAGGTACTCGCATGGCCAAGCGCCGCATCGGTGTCTATCCCGGCACCTTCGACCCG
>JAEYPE010000040.1 GCA_023411035.1 Pseudomonadota bacterium | reverse complement strand
AGTCCAGGCTTCGCGCCGGGGCCGGGTGGGCGTCGTCGAAGAGGCGGAGGTGGTTTCACCACCAGGACACCAGGGCACCAGGAACCCGCGACATGCCGGTCGCGAGGATTCCTGGTGCCTTGGTGGTGAAATGCCGTAGACGGCCGCCGTTTAACCATTCCCAAACGAACGGGGGCGCCCGGCACCGTCATGGTGCGGCGGGCGCCCCCGGTCAGCGAGCCCGACCGCGAGCGGCGGTCGGACTCGACTGCATGTCCTTACGCCATGTGGCGGAGGACTTCGTTGCTGCCGCGCCAGATCATGTCGAGCGCGACGTAGGAGATGATGACGAGGCCGACCCAGCCGATCCAGCGGTGCTTGTGCAGGACATGCGCGATCATGTTGGCGGCGGCGCCCATCAGGACGACCGACAGGACCAGACCGATCACCAGGATGGTCGGGTGCTCCTTGGCGGCGCCGGCCACCGCCAGCACGTTGTCGAGCGACATCGACACGTCCGCCACCACGATCTGCCAGATCGCCGCGCCGAAGGTGGTGGCCCCCGACGAGGCGCTGGCCGACACGGGGACCGCGGAAGCCGCGGTCGGCGCGGCGGTGGCGACGACCACCTTTGGTGCAGCGGTCTGGCAGATCGTGGTGGCGGACGTGTCGATGTCGCTGGACAACGTGCTGGCCGTGGCCGGCGCGGCCAAGGACCATCCGACGATCCTGGTCATCGGCCTGCTGCTGTCCGTCGTGCTGATGGGGGCTGCGGCCAACATGATCGCGCATGTCCTGCACAAGCACCGCTGGATCGGATGGATCGGTCTGGCGATCATCACCTATGTCGCGCTCGACATGATCTGGCGCGGCGGCAACGAAGTGCTGGTCCAGGCGCATCTGCTCTGATGGCCAACCTGCTCTGATGGAACGAAAACCCCTCGCCCCGCTGGGCGAGGGGTTTTTCTGTTCAGGCGCTTCCGCCCTCCAGTACCGCCCGCAGATCCTCCTGGCGGCGGACCGTCCACACCCCCAGCGTGCCGTCGCGGCCCCGGATCGCCACCTCCCGGCGCTCCAGAGGCTCCAGCCGCCGGCAGCCCGCCAGTTCGGCCACCGCGTCGGAAAGGACCACGGTGGCGTCAAGCTGCTTGGTCATCTCCTCCAGCCGCGCCGCGACGTTGCCGGTGTCGCCGATGAACTGGAGCGACCCGTCCTCCGGACCGGCCACCGCCCCGACCACGGCGAGGCCGGAATGCAGCCCGGCCCCGAAGGCCAGGGGCTGGTCCAGTTCCTCCGCAAGGTCGCGGCTCAGCAGCTCGATGTCGCGCCACAGGTCGGACGCGGCGCGCAGCGCGCTGGCCGCCGCCGCCGCGGGGTTCTTCTCGTCGGCGAACATGCCCATCACCCCGTCGCCCGCGATGGCGATGACGTAGCCGCCGTGCCGCCGGATCGCGTCGGTCACCACCTGGACGTAGCGGGTGACGATGAACAGCGCGTCGAAGGGCAGCCGCGCCGCCGCCAGCGAGGTCGATCCCCGCAAATCCACGAACAGAGCCGTGATCGCCAGCTCCCGCCCGCCGTCCATGGGGGCGGAGACGGCGAAGGTGCGCCCGTTGTCCCGCGCCGCCAGCAGAGGCGTGACCGACAGCGGCGCCACGGGGCGGAGCTGGCAGGCGAGACGGACCGAAGGCGGGGCCTTCATCCGCTCCAGCACCGCCCGCTCCGTGGCGTTGGGCGGAGGCAGCGTGCCCACCCCCTCCGGCACGCGGATGCGGCAGGTGGAGCAGCGCCCGCGCCCGCCGCACAATGCGGTGTGGGGAATGCCGTTGGCCCGGCTCGCCTCCAGCACCGTGGTTCCGCGCGGGACCGTCACCGTGCGCCCGCCCGGATAGGTGATGCGGACGGGGCTGGTCGCCCGCGCCCGCCAGTTGCGGAACTGCCGCAGGGCCAGAGTGCCGACCAGCAGCAGGACATAGCCGTTGAACACCCCGCCGCTGAGCGCCGCCAGCGCGGCGCGGTTCTCGGCCAACGGCGTTCCGGCGGGAGGCGGCTGAAACGGTGCCAGAAAGGCGGGATCGGCGGCGGCCCGGCGCTCCGCATCCCAACCGGCGTTGACGATCCCGGCCAGCGCCAGCAGCGGCAGCAGCATGGCGAAGGCGCCCAGCAGCGAGGCCCGGCGCCGGTACCAGGGCTTCAGCATCAGCCAGCCGCGCACCCCGATGCAGCCGTGTATCCACACGATCACCAGCAGCAGGAGCTGCCGCCACAGCAGGGTTTCCGGCGCGGTGATCCAATAGAGGACGATCGCCCGCGGGTAGGTCAGCGGATCGCCATACAGATCGTCGGAAAACAGGCCCGTCATCCCGTGCGAAATCAGCAGCAGCGGGATGCACAGGCCGAGCCCGAGCTGCCACGCCTCCCCCGCGGGCATCCGCAGGTGGCGGCGCCGGTACAGCGCCCACAGCCCCAGCCCGGCGTGGGTGACGAAGGAACCGGCCAGCAGCGCCTCGCCCACCGGCGTGTCCCAGACCCACAGCAGGGTGTGGCGCGCCACCTCCATCGCCGGCAGAAGCAGCAGGCCGGCGGCGTGGGCGATGAAATGGGTAACGACGAAGGTGAACAGCGTCAGGCCGGTGAACAGGCGCAACGGGCGTTCGATCCGGCGTCCCAAGGTGCGGCGAGGGCGGGCGTCCATGTCGATCGGCAGGCTCGGTCTGTGGGGCTCGGCTTGTGCGTGGCGTCCCCCGGCATCCTATGAGATCATTCCTCGCCATGCCACAGCCCGCCACCCGCAACCAACCATGAGGCGCCTGACCGAAACGCTGGCCGGAGCGGCGCTGTTCCGCTCCCTCTCCCCCGCCGACCTGCGGGCGCTGGAGGATCGCTGCGTCTGGCGCCGCGTCGAGGCCGGGCAATGGATCATCGACTTCGAGGATGAGGGGACCGACGTCTTTTTCGTGGCCGCCGGTCTGGTCCGGGTGAAGATCCGCGCGATTTCGGGGCGGGAGGTGATCCTGCGCGACATCCCGGCGGGAGAATTCTTCGGAGAGTTGGCGGCCATCGACGGAAAGGCGCGCTCCGCCGGCATCGTCGCCGTCACCGGCGCCACCGTCGCCTGCATGCCCGCTCCGCTGTTCCGCGCCTGCATCCACCGGCACCCCGACGTCTGCGATCAGGTGATGGTCCTGCTGGCCGGAGAGATCCGGAAGCTCGCCACGCGGGTGAACGAGTTCAACACGCTGGACGTGCGCCACCGCATCTATGCGGAGCTGCTGCGGCTGGCCCGTCCCGACGGGCGGGGGGAGCACACCGCCACCGTCTCCCCGCCGCCGCCCCACGCCGAGCTTGCCGCCCGTGTCAGCACCCGGCGCGAGGCTGTCTCGCGGGAGCTGAGCGCGCTGGAGCGCGACGGGCTGCTGGAAAAGCGGCGGGGGGCGCTGGTCCTGCTCGACACCCGCCGCCTGCGCGAACGGATCAGGCGGGCGGCGGAGGAGGGGTGAGAGCGCGGCTTACGCCTTCACCGCCTCGGACTCGATGATGATCTGGATCTCGTCGCCGATGTTCGGCACGCCGTACTTCATCCCGAACTCGGAGCGCTTGATCGTGCCGCGGGCGGAGAAGCCGACCGTGTCCAGCTTGCTGGCGGCGCTGACGCCGTCCTTGTTGAAGGTCACGTCCAGAATCACCGGCTTGGTGACGCCCAGCAGGGTCAGGTCGCCGTGCAGCTTGCCGGTCTTGTCGCCCGTCTTCTCGATCTTGGTGCTCTTGAAGGTCAGCTTCGGGAATTCCTTCACGTTGAAGAAGTCCGGCGACTTCAGATGCTCGTCACGCTTGGCGTGGTTGGTGTCCACGCTGGCGGCGTCGATGGTCACCGACAGGGCGCTCTTCTCCGCCGCGTCCTTGTCGAAGGACAGCTCGCCGGCCACCGTGTTGAAGCGGCCCACCGCCTTGGAGAAGGCCAGATGGTCGACGATGAACACCACCGCCGTGTGGGCGGGGTCCAGCTTGTAGGCGACCGGGGCGGCCTGCGCCGTCAGCGGCAGGGTGGCAGCGGCGGTCAGGGCCGTGGACAGAGCGGCGGCGGCGAGAAGACGCTTCATGATTCGGGTCCTTTGTCTGATTGAAGGGACGATTGGGGTCGGTCAGTAGCCGGACACGTCGGAACCGGCGGACAGAAGGAAGGCGACGCCCACGGCGGCCATGGCCGGAACCAGGGCGATGACGGTCAGCGCCACCGTGCCCAAGGCCCGTCCCGCCGCCGTCCGCGGCAGGGGCAGGCGGTCGCGCAGCTGGTCGGCGAAGAAGGCCGGCAGGACCAGCAGCAAGGCTTCGGCGCGGGCGGAGGAGAAGAAGGTCAGCGTGGCGGCCAGCAGCACCAGGATGCCCAGCGCCGCCTGACCGGCGTTGCCCCAGACGTGGCGCTCCACCGGCCAGTTCCACAGCAGCAGGCCACCCGTGGCCGCGGCCAGCGCAAAGGCGAGCTGCGCCACGGAGGCGGAGGCACCGGCCAGCGCCACCCCGCCCACCGCCACCGCGGCGGCCAGAAGGGCGACGCCCGGCGTGGCCACCCCCTCGCCCTCCGCGGCGGTACGGGAGGCGTTACGGGACAGCGCGATCCAGCCGCCGGCCAGCAGCAGGACGGCGGCCGTGATGGTGTCCAGGCTGCCCGGCAGCACCGGCAGGGCGATCCACAGCAGGGCTGCCGCCATCCAGGCGCCGAGCAGCAGCGTGCCGCGGCGGCGGTCCAGCCCTGCCAGATCGGCGCCGACACCGAGCAGCAGCCCGATCGCGGCGCTCCAGAACAGGCGGCCCATGCTGGAGGGCGGTGGCAGGGCCGGCAGGCCGACGATCAGCGCATAGGCCGCCAGGAAGGCCACGGCAACGCCCGCAGCCGCCAGCCGGGGCCCCAGCGACCGCCCTCCCGCCAGCCGGGCCGCGCCGACCGCGGCGGCCCCGGCCAGAAGCGGAAACAGGGCGGTCTGCACCACAAGATCATCGAGCAGAGCCATCGTCGGGGCACTCCATGCCGCAGGAAACGGGGCGCTGGCGGTGGGCCTGCCGGGATGGAACGGTCAGGCCAACGCTTCGCGGCGCGGCTGGAGAGTGCCGTCATGGACGGCTGGAGCCTGTGCGAAAACGCACATCCCGGACGCCGAAGGGGGTGGGCACGCCCCGTATGGGAGGCTCCCGTCTATCGGAGCGCGGCGATGTCCGGTCCGGCGATGTCCGGTTCGGGGTAGGCGTGGTGGATGGCGATCACCGCGTTCCATGCCCGCAGAAAGGCATCGATGCAGGCCGGATCGAAATGGGTACCGCTGCGCTCGGCGATGTAGGCCTTGGCGGTGTCGAGAGCCGGCGTGTCATGGTCGAGCAGGATCAGGTCGGGCGTGTTGCCGGCCAACCATTCCAGAGCCACCAGCGGGTTGCCGATCCCGACGGGCTCCGCATCGTCGATCCGCCGGATGACCGCGCTGGTGATGAACAGGGTGCCGGGGTCGTCGTCGACGATTACAACCTGCATTTTCCCGCCCGCTCCAAAGCACCATTTCAAGTATCATTTTGAAATGATACACCGCGAAATCTTAACGAATCTTGCCGGGAAAGGTTGCAAGCGGGTGAGAAAGCCGCGACCGGATCGTCCGGTCGCGTGTAGGCGGCAGGCTTTGGTGGTCTGGCCTTAGCGGGTGGCGGTCAGCCCGCCGTTGGCCGAAGCCGCCGGGCGGCGGAACGCCGCACCCAGGCGGCGGAACAGGCGGCGCAGATAGGCCACCCGTATGGCTTCCGCCTGGAGGCGGATGGCGCGCAGTTCGGTGGACGACAGGGGATTCGCGAAGGTCTTGGCGTTCATGGTTGTCCTCATGGTGGCGTCGAAGGCCGCGGTTCGATGGGGCCTGCGCGATGCCGGCGGAGGGGCGGTGTTGCCTGCCTCGATAGAATGGCATCGCCACCCCGCTGGACGAGACGCCGATAACGCATGGCTTCCATTACTATGATGCATCGCACAATCATGAATGAAATCGAGCATTATCATCCAAGGAAACAAGTTATCGCAGCGCTGTTAAAAGAGATTTCCGCAGAGCTGTCACGGCGGGAACTTCCGCAGCGCTGCGAAGATTGGATCTTTTGTCTTCCCAGAGCACCGAAAGCGTGCCAAGCCGGATGATCCCCAGAGGGCCGGTTGACCAAGCTCCATCGTCACGGCAGAGTCGGGACCCGACCGCCGAATGGGAAAATTCATGCTCCGCCCAGCCCTGCTCGCCCTTGGCCTTCTGGCCCTGCCGTCCGCCGCCGCCGCGGCGGGCTTTCCCTGTTCGAAGGCCGCCACCCCCACGGAAAAGGCGATCTGCGCCGATCCGGCGCTCTCCGCGCTGGACGAGCGGCTGTCCGCATCCTACCGCGCGGCGCTGGACCGCCTGTCGGGCGCCAGTCCGGAGGAGGGCGTCGCCGGGGCCGCCGTGAAGGCCGACCAGCGGGCGTGGCTGCACGAGCGCGACGCCTGCGGGGCCAACGCGCCCTGCCTGCGCCGCGCCTATGAAGGACGCGGGGCGGTCCTTTCCTTTCGGACCGATCCGGCGGCTTCGCCCCCCGCCGAGCGCTATGTGGGCCGCTTCGACCATAAGGGCTTCATCAGCATCGCCGCCCTCGCCCTGCGCGACGGGACGGTCGCCGTCAACGTCAGCGGCGCCGAACCCACGGCGGGCCGCTGGGTATGCGACTTCTCCGGCATCGGACGGCTGGACGACGCCGGGCGCCTGGCCGTCGGCACGCCCGACCCGGAGGGCGGCGGCCTGATCCTGGTCGCGGAGGAGGGCGGGGGCATCGCCATCCCCGACCTGGAACCGAACCGGGCCGCCAGCGGCTTTTGGTGCGGCCACAATGGCAGCTTCATCGGGTCCTATCGGCGCGTTCCCTGATTCCTTCCTTTTTCTGATCGCCTTTCCCTGCGAAGCGCGTGCCCGGCGCCATTCCGTCGATGCATTGCGCGCAATTCAATAACGCATAACCAAATGCATTGCGCGCAATTGAATTTTGTACAATAGTCCGTTCCGGCAACAAGCGGCGACCCGCCTTCCCGATCCAAACGACCCATCTTTTCAAAGGAGCGCATGCGATGAAGATCCTCTACACGACCAAGGCGACGGCCACCGGCGGGCGTGACGGCAAGGCGGAGAGCGACGACGGCCTGCTGTCGGTGGCGCTGGCCGCCCCGAAGGAGCTTGGCGGCAAAGGCGGGGCCACCAACCCCGAACAGCTTTTCGCCGCCGGCTATTCGGCCTGTTTCATCGGCGCCATGAAGTTCGTGGGCGGCCGCGACAAGATCGCCGTTCCGGCGGACGTGTCCGTCACCGCCCAGGTCGGCATCGGCCCGCGCGATGACGGCGAGGGCTTCGGCATCGCGGTGGATCTCACCGTGTCGCTGCCCGGCCTGGACAAGGCGGCGGCCGAGGATCTGGTGGCCCGCGCGCACAAGGTCTGTCCCTACAGCCACGCGACCAAGGGCAACATCGCGGTGAACACGGTCATCGCGTAACTCCTCGCAGAATTGGGGCGGAACCGGGTTCCGCGCTCTCGGGCCTGTTGCGCGCCATACCCCCATGCGCTATGGGGTCGCGCGCAACAGGCCTGCGACGTTTCCCCGGCTGGGAATCCCCGAACGATGAGCATGGACAAAGACAACCCGCTTCTTCTCGCCAACCAGGCCTGCTTCGCCCTCTATTCGGCGAATCTCGCCATGACGCGGGTCTACCGCCCCCTGCTGGAGGCGCTGGAACTGACCTACCCGCAATATCTGGTCATGCTCCTCCTGTGGGAACAGGACGGCCAGACCATGAAGGCGCTGGGAGAACGGCTGCTGCTCGACAGCGGCACCCTGACCCCGCTGCTGAAGCGGCTGGAAGGGCAGGGGCTGGTCACCCGCGCGCGGGACCCGGCGGACGAGCGGCTGGTGCGCATCCACCTGACGCCGCAGGGCACCGCCCTGCGGGAGCGGGCGACGGCTCTGCCCGAGCGCATCGCGGCGGCGGCGAACTGCCCGCTGCCCGAACTTGCCGGGCTGCGCGAGGCCCTCCTGAATTTGCGCGACTCGCTGAACGCCGCCGCCGACCGGGACTGAGCCCGATAAACCGCCGGTCCGGTCAGCCGGCCTCCGCCATCGGCAGAAGCGGCATCTCCTGAGTCAGCCGCTTGGCCCGGCGTACACGGGTTTCCACCGTCGCGGCGGGGGTGACCGGCACGAAATCGGTGGGGCGGCGGCTGTCGCCGATGATCGCCCGCATGGCCGCCACGTTGGCGCTCTCCACCGCCTGCGCCTTGCGCACCTGGGCGAGGAACTTGGCGCTGGGCAGCATCACATAGGTAATCCCTTCGATGCGGGCGCCCACCTTGTCATAGAGCTTTTCCGCGCTGGTCAGGATGCCTTCCTCGACCAGGGCGTCCACGGCGGCGGTCACCGCGCGCAGCGTGTCGCGCCGGCGGCTCCACACGTTCATGCCGCTGTTCTTGATGATCTCGTCCGCGGAGAGGGTCATCGCCTTGGTGCCCAGATCGCCCGGCGCTTCCGCCCCCGAATAATCGTACTCGGCGCTGAGACGGTTGTAGAGCCAGCGGGAAACCGGGCTTTTCAGCCGCATCAGCCATTGGTAGCTGACCGGCTTGAACTCCAGGTTCCGGATGGCGGAGGAGACCAGCGGGTTGAATTGCAGGTGGGTTTCCTCGTCACCCCCCTCGTCGCCGATCAGGTCGGGGCGGGAGCGGATGGCCAGCACCGGGAAGGCCGTCGATTCCAGCAGGTTGGCCCCGCGGCCCTTCTTCACCCCCTCCGCCGGCTTGCCGATGATGATGCGCGAGCGCGCCAGGATGGTCAGCGACTCGCGGATGTCGCGGATCGACAGGGTGTGGCCGACCGCCTTCAGTTCCCGCTGGATTTCATAGAGGGTGAAGCGCATCTGCACCTTGTCGCGGTTCTCCCCGCCCAGCGACAGGCGCGAGCGGTCCATGGCGAGGCGGCGCACCACATGCTCCACCACCTGCTCGCGCTCGGCGGGGAAGACCTCGTATTCGATCTCGGTCGGGCCGTCGGCCTGCGCGGCCCCGTCGTCCCGGTTGACCATCTTGGTCAGACGGGCGGGCTGGATCGTCAGGTGGAAGGTGCTGCCGCGATAGGTGAACTCGCGCTTGATGGACGCGACGAAATTGCCCTTCGCGGGCGTGGTTTCGGTGGAGCGCCCGCCGTCGCGGGAGGCGAAGACGTAGCGCGGCGCCAGATCGTACAGCGCGATCAGGTGCGACTGGGAGCGGTCCTCCAGTTCGAACAGCACCAGTTGCAGCGCGCTGGGTGTCGCGATCTTGCTCATCCAATCCCTCCTTGCCCGGCTATGACCATGCGGCGGGATGCGCGCGCTGACAACCGCTTCGTGACGGGCGACCTCCTTCGGTATGGAGCCTTTGCCCGCGCCTATGGAGCGATAGCCCGCGGATATGGAGCGTTAGCCCGCGCTTTGCCGGCCAGCCCTTGCCCAGCCCTTGAATTCCTTCGAAAGTTCCGGCGACTCCGCCGCCCGGCGCGAATCGCTCCGCGACTCCGATGATGAAGCGCGGGCTATCGCTCCATGGCCGCCTCGACCAGCCGCGAGTCGGAACTCCATAGGGTCCGCGGGGAGGGTCCGAGGGGCAGGTGCGAGCAAAAGCTCCAGCCTCTGCACGCCGCCGGATCGCCGCCCAGGGCGAGGGAGGATGGCAAGGCGCGGGCTAACGCTCCATACCCGCGGGCTATCGCTCCATGGAGGAGGAATGGTCCCCCGCCGAAGCGCGGGCTGTTGCTCCATGGTCGCGCGCTCCAGCCGCGGCCCGTGGCTCCATCGCCGGGATTCCAGGGGCGCGGGCTATCGCTCCATGGACGCGGGTTCCCACTCCAGGATTCCGATTCGGCGGCGAAGCGCGGGCTGTCGCTCCATGGCGGCGGGCAAAGGCTCCAGGAGCGCGGGCAGGGACTTCAGCGGCGCGGGCTAACGCTCCATGTCCGGCTATGGAGCGATTGCCCGCGGTTTGAAGAGCCGCGCGCCGCCGGGAATCCTCATCCGCAAATCCACCGGCCCGCCTTCCCCGCGGAGCCGGTCCCTACAGCCTTGCGGAGACCCCGTTATGACACCCCGCGACGATGCCCGCGACGATGCCCCATCGGACGCCCCGACGGATGAAAGCCCACCCGCCGACACCGGGCGATGGGGCCGCATCCCCGCCTGGTGGCTCGGCCACCCCGACATCGACGCCGACGGTCTGGCCGTGCTGGCGGCGCTGGCGACCTACGCCAACGCCCGCGGCGAATGCTGGCCGTCGCAGGCGACGCTCGCCACCGCGCTGAAACGCAGCCGCAGCACGGTGAACCGCATTCTCGGCCACCTCGCCGAAGCCGGGGTGATCGGGATGGAGGCCCGCCGCTCCGCCTCGGGCGGGCGCCTGTCCTGCCTGTACCGGCTGCGGCTGGTTCCCGGCGAGGGACCGATTCCGCTGGCCGGCGCGGAGGAAGGCCGGACCAGGATACCCCCTGCGATGCCCCCTGTGCAGCCAACGATCAAGGGTGTCGTACCCGCCGACTCCCCTTGTGCACCGGTGCGACAGAAACAGCCGGAATCCGAACAGACTCCGGACTCGCACGCTTCGCGCGGACCTGCGCAGGAAGTGCCGGAAGGTTGGGCGCCGGATGCGGAGGATCGCGCCTGGGCCGAAGCCCGCTTCGACGGCGTCGACCTGGACCGCCACGCCGAAGGCTTCCGGCTGCGCTGCCGGGCGCACGGTTACCGTTACCGCGACGTCGGGGCCGCCTGGAAAGCCTGGCTGACCCAGGACGCCGCCGCCGGCAAGGCGCCGATGCGGCGGCAGACCGCTCCCTCCGGAGCCGGACGGCCTGCTGCCGCCACAGCCGCTCCCGAATTGAAGCTCGGCGCCTGGATGGCTGCCGCAGCGAAGCTCAAAGCCGCCCGCAGCGGTGACACCATCCCGCAATCCCGGAGGTGAGGAAACGCCATGACCGTACAGCCGCGTCCAGCCCCTCATGGGGGGCCGAATCCATCGGTCGTAACGTCGTTGCCCTCACGCCCGCCACCCGCCTTCGATCCCGCAGCACCCGCCGGTGAGCGTGGATTGGCATTGACGACGGCTCTGCCCACGCCGCTCAGGGATATCCTGGCCGCCGGGCGGATGGAGCGCAGGCCGCGCTTCGGCGACAGCGGCTTCGACGGCGTGACGGAGGACTGGACTCCGCCCGAGGGGGTGACCGGCCAGCATGCGCTGATGGCGCGGCGCGCGCTGGACGAACTGATGGGCTCCGTCCTGGCTCCGGCCTCGCCGGACCATCTGCTGGCCCGCGTGCTGGCCCTGCTCAGCCACTATCCGGCCAAGGGAACCGCGCCGGAGGTGGAGCATCTGGTCGCGCTCGACTGGGCGGAGGATCTGGGGGAATTTCCCTCCTGGGCGGTCGATGCGGCGGCGCGGAGTTGGCGCCGGACACGGAAATGGCGCCCCTCCATCGCGGAGATGCGGGCGCTGTGCGAAGAGGTCTGCGCAGTGGAACGGGCGCTGGCGCGGCGCCTCTCGGTGATTGCGGCAACCGGAGACGCGGCGAACCGCTGCCGCGCCGGCCGGTTGCGTGCTCTGGCGGGGGGTGCGGTCCGCCGCATGGGATGACGTGACATCCGGGATGTACCCCCTACGACGTCCGCGTCTCGCGGGCCGGTTAACCTTGCGGAACGCCTCCGCTTCGCGCGCGGTCAGCGCGTGGAGCGGCGTGCGCAGGGCCGCGCATGGAATTCAAAGGCAAGGATGCCGCGATGGGAGGGGGCGAATCCCGGGAGCCGAGGTTGACGAATGCTTCCGGATTTCAAAATGTCAGGGGAAGACACGCTGCCGCGTGTGGCGCCATCCGATTGCTGTGCCGGATGGCAGGAGTGGAGGGGCTCGAACCCCCAACCCCCGGTTTTGGAGACCGGTGCTCTACCAATTGAGCTACACTCCTGTCGCCGCCTTGCAGCGGGAAGCCGCTTTTAGGCGATTTCATATACCCATACCAGCGGAAAATGATCGAAGGCGCTGCAAATGCGTCCGGATTGCCCTTGGGGGGCCGTTCCGGAGCGGGAAGCCGGGGAGCCATCATTCCGGGGAAAGCTCACGTCCCATTGTGCCGCGGTCATCGGATCAGCAGAACCGCGAGGCCGGTGCCGATCAGCGTCCCGGCCCACAACCAGTCGAAGTTGACCCAACCGCGCCGCAGAATGCCGAGACCGACCGTGTCGAAGACCAGCAGCGCCACGACGGCGATCATCGTGAGCATTGCCACCATGTGCACCAGGACCACGGTGGTCCCGGCCAGGGCGGCGCCGAGCGCGGCGATCGTGCCCGTCATTTCGGCGCCCGGACCGCACAGGGACAAGGCCAGCATCTGGGCCGGAGCCAGCATGCCCAGCAGCAAAGGCAGGATCATCAGCCCGGCGCCGTGGGCCGAGGTCATCAGGAACGACCACAGCGTCAGCCCGGCGAAGCCGGTGCGCATCCCGATCCGGAACCGCTGTCGCGGGCCGCGCATCAACCGGTAGGCGCCAAACCCGATCAGGATGGCGGCCAAGACCGGCCTCAGAACCTCCGGAGCGACGAAAAAATGGGTCAGCCCGAAGCCCAGAACCACGGCCAGCACCGACAGCGCATGTCCCAGAGCGATCGGCGGCAGGGCCGACAACACCGCTCGGCGGCGGCCTTCCTGGAGGCCGAGAGCCACGGCGAAAAGCCATCCCGACGCCGGATTGGCCCCGTGGAAGGCGCCCAGCCCGATCAGCGCCAGCCACGGCCAGGAGCCGCTCATGGGTAGCAGTAGGAGTCCGAGGAGGCATCGCCGCCTTGGAGCCGGACCTGATGCCCGCGGTACCCGTCGTCGAAGCGCAGGAAGAAGCGCTCGTCGATGCCGAGGCCGCCATCGGGGGCGGCATCGAGCTTCACCATCCAGCTCTTGATGCCGTCCGGATAGAATTGATCGTCCCACGTCCGGTACAGGGAATTGGTGAAGTAGACCCGCCGCCCGTCGCGACTGACCTCGACCATCTGCGGGCCTCCGTTCAAGCCGCCGGCTGCGGCTGGATGGCCGGCGCGCTCAACGATGCCGCCCAGGCGGATGGAGCCGGTCAGTTTGGGCTGGAACGGGTCGGCCACGTCGTATCGGCGCATTTCGCCGGTGCCCCAACAGGCCACATAAAGCCAGCGGTCGTCGAGTGACAGGTCGATGTCGGTGACGAGCGGCGGCACGGCCTTGAAGCCTTTGAGCAGGGGCGGCAGCCGATCCGGGTCCGCCGGTTCGGCCGGGATGTCGATGATCTTCCGCATCGCCCACTGGTCACCCTCGCGGTGCCACAGCCAGATCGACGAGGACAGGTCGGTCAGATTGACCACGGCGTTCATGAAGCCGTGCGCTTTGGTCGGATCGTGCGCCGGCCGCAACTCCAGCGCCAGTTGATAGTCCGGGCCGAGATCGATGGTTTGCCGGTGGCGGCGGTTGCGCAGATCCCAGAAGTGGACGCGATGGCCGTACTTGGCGCCGAGCAGCAGGTCGGGGTCGAGCCCGTTCTCGATCATGTCGGGCGTGCCCCACTCGCTGGTGATCATGGTGTCCTGGCCGAGGTGCCACCACACGTCATAGGCCAGGAACTGCGGCCCGCGATCGATCTCCCACTGACCGAGGACGTCGAACGTCTCATGGTCCATGAGGAACACCCCGCCCGGTCCGCCGCCGTTGCCTTCGCCATTTCCGAGCGCGCTGACGTAGATGCCCTCCGGCCCACAGTGAAGGGTATGGGGGCGGGAATAGTTGGCCCGTGCCGCCACCTCCTCCGGCTCGATCACCTTGACGATCTTCGGGCTGGCGGGATCGGGCTTGGTGTCCAGGATGTGAATGCGCGACGACCGCAGGCCCGGCACGATCAGGTAACGCCGTTCCACATGCGGATGGGGCGCATAGGGACACAAGGCCGAACTGCAGGCGTTCCAGCCGAAGTGATGCAGTTCGTCGCCGGTGTTGGGCATGTCCACCCGGGCGAGGATCTGGCCGTAGCGCGACGAGTCCGGATCGACGTCGACGACGGCCAGCGCGTCCGGGTGCGCGTCCGCTTCGACATTCAGCATGGCCACATACGCAAGCCGTTCGGGAGGAGCCTGCATGGCCATGCGGGGAGAAGGGTAGAAGCTGGGGTCGGGAGTCCAGGTCGCCATCGGGCACCTTCCCTGATCGATGCGCTCCGAGCGGACAAGACTATCTCAACCAAAATCCGAGAAGCAAAAGCTCATAGAGCAGATTTCATTGCCACATGGCGGGCCTTCTCAGCCCATTTCGGCCAATGAATTCACGAAATTTTGTCCACAACTCTGTAATTTTTCTCGCAATTCTGCGAAAGTCGATAGATCGCATGCCGTTCATCGGTGGCGGCGTGCCACTCCGCCGTCATGGGCGCCTCAACACGGTCAGGATGGTGACGGGCTCCGCATCGTCCAGCGCTTGACGCATCGCTTCCTCGTCGGTGAAACGGCCGTTCAGGCGCCGTCCCTCGCAGATCACCTCGACATGGTCGGCGGCGAAGGGCCAGGGATCGGCGACCAGTTCCGTCGGGTCACCGGACGGTGAGCGGAGGCAGACCTCGGTCCGGGCCTCGCCGGCTGCCGGGACATTGGGGATGCGCGCCTCGCCGGTGAGCCCCCATCCGATCTCCAGGGACATGCGGTCCACGGTGGCGACGAGCAATCGGTTGCGCTCGATCGCCTGTGGGGAGAGGGTCGTTGCATAACGCGGGTTGCCCGACAGCGCCTCGATGCAGGCGCGTTGGAAGCGGTGCTGGCCGTCCAGGAAGCGGCGAACCAAGGCGGCATCCTCCGGCGATGCCTTGGCGAAATCAAAGAAGCTGCCGTAGATCGTGTCGGCGTGTAGCGAGACGAGGAGGGCCGGATAGCGCCCGAACGCAAGCGCGCGGCGCACGCCGTCGGCCCAAAGCCTGGTGTGGATGGCGGCGCCGAGTTCCTGGAAGCTGTGCGGGCGGGCGGTCGCCGGGTTCAGCGTCGGGGCGGCTTCCCAGGACAGCCAGCCGATGTCGTGCTGCTCCGCCCCGAGGCAGACCTCCTCGTAGGGCACGGCCGGGGCGAAGGTTCCGTTGCCCCCCTCGTTGCCCCAAGCGCGAAGCAACTGGCCCGACAGCCAGGCATGGCTTGGCTGGGGGATGGCGATCGCATCGTCACCGACAGTGCGAAACAGCATGGTTCTTACCCCAGGTTTCATCCCACAGGTCATGGGCGCGCCCAAGGCCGGCGGCTTGTGCCCTGTAAACGGATGCTGAGTAAACGGATGCTGACGGGGATCGTCGCGTCGGCGGCAGGGGCGCTTGCCCTTTCTCGTCAGGCTTTGCGGCCCCTCGCCGCCCAGGCCCGCGCGACAAGATGAATGCTGCCGTCCGCCTCTGTCGGCAAGGACGCCCGCAGGCGCTCGCGCAACGCGGCTCGGCGATCCTCAGTCAACGACATGCAGTAAGCCGGTGCCGGCGCCTGCCCCCCAAGGAACGGGGTCCAGTAGTCGTCGAAGTCGCGGAACTTGGTGGGAATGTCGATCGCGAGGGTCTCCACCTGCGAAAGGCCGGCGCCCTCGAACAGCCGGTGCAATGATTCCGGCTGGCATATCGGGAAGCGCCGTCCCTCGTCGAATTCCAGGGCCTGTGTGTTCAGAGCGATCGCCGCATCCCAGAAACGGCGCATCAACTCCATCTTGCCCGCGTAGTCCCAGACATAGAGCGCCACCTCGCCGCCCGGTCGGACGACCCGCAGCATCTCGGACGCCGCGAGCCGATGATCGGGCACGAAGTTAAGGACGAGGCCGGACACCACGCGATCGAACCGGGCGGCGGGAAACGGCAAGCCAAGGGCACTGGCTCGAAGCAGTTCGGCGCCAGATGCCTTCAACCGCCGACGTGCGCAGTCGAGGAAGCCGGCTGACGGGTCAATCCCGACCAAGCGCTTAGGCGTGCATCGCTCGGCGATTGTCTCTGCAACCACTCCGGTGCCGCAGCCCACGTCAAGCCAGTCGAGTCCGGCCGGGGCGTTCAACCAAGCGAGCAGTGCCTGGGCCACCGGACGGCTCCAGCGTCCCACATAGGGTTCATAGAGGTCACCGCTCGCCCAGCGAACGGCCGCGGCTTTTGTCATCGCCGGGCCTCTCTTGGCCTTCGAAAGTTCGATCATACTCCTTCCCGGCTCCGCGATCACCGGAACAGGCGGGTAGGGGGAGGACGCTGTGCGTTGGCGCGCAAGAATTATTCAAAGCCGATGGCTGGCGCACCGATCAGCGTCCCCGAGCGCGCCGACCAACTCCGGGTTGATCAGTCGTCCGTGGCCGCGCTAACCTTGGCCGCCTGAACAAGCCCGGTCGGATGTCTCATACAGCGGGCGGATGATGGCTTCCATCATCCGCCCGCTGTCAGACCCGACAGTTCAATGCGGTAGCATTGATTGAAAGGGTGACACGGACGACGCCTGAAGGCGCCGTCCGTGTCACATCCGCGCCGTGGTTTACAATTGGAGGTTATGATCAACGGTCCTGCACCGTCCGTGACCGACAACCCGCAAACGGAGAAGGGGGAGGCGCGCCTCCCTCAACGGCAAACCTATCGTCCCGACGGACTTTCCCCTTTGGATAGCGCACGATGACCGAATCGAACCTGCCCCTGTTCTACAAAAGCCCCCGCCCGCTGCGGGCCGACCGCGACGCCGACCTGTCGTTGCGGACGGAGCCGAACTATGCCTTCGCAGCGGGCACCAACTCCGTGCCGCTGATGGCGGTGGAGTTCGTCGCGGCCTGCAAGCAGTTCCCGATCCTGTTCGCCGACGGCCCGGTGGTGCAGCCGGTGGCGCTGCTCGGCCTGCGCACGGGCGAGAATCTGTTCGTCGATGCGAACGGTGCCTGGGAAGAGGGGACCTACATCCCCGCCTATGTCCGCCGCTACCCCTTCATCTTCCTTGAGAACGAGGACAGGTCCCAGCTCACCCTGTGCGTCGACGAGGCGGCGGAGGCCGTCGTTCCGGGCCGGGACAACCCCTTCTTCGTGGATGGGCAACCGTCCGCGCTGGCCAACAACGCGCTGGAGTTCGCCAAGGAAGTCCAAGCCCAGAACGGTATCACCACGGAGTTCGTCGCGGCGGTGAACGGCGCCGGACTGCTGACGGAGAAGCGCGCCGACATCACCCTGAACAACGGCGAGCGGCTGAGCCTCGCCGGTTTCAAGGTGATCGACGAGGCGGTCTTCAACCAGCTTCCCCCGGAGACGCTGGTGGAGTGGCGCGACCGCGGATGGCTGGGGCTGGTCTACGCCCATCTGATCTCGGTCAGCAGTTGGTCGGGTCTGGTGGACCGTCTCGCCAAGCGGGGCTGACCCGGTCCGGCTGGCCGGCAACGGAAGGGGCGGAGCCACGATGGCGCCGCCCTTTTTCATGCTGGTGCGGCCAGTGCGCATCCGGCCCGATTCCAGACATGCTTGGGGGTATTCGATCGTCTATGGGGTGGATCGGCGGCCTTTTCCCTGCTTGAGCACAGCCCATGGTGGAATCCGGAGGAAAAATTGCCGCGTCGCGCGGTTCGGGAATGCCGAACCGGCGCAATCGTGACAATTTAGGCCGCAATTCCGATTGGCTATGGCCTGTGCATGACTGGTTTCGACACCCGCCCCGTTTTCTTCATCATCGGCGCTCTCCTCAGCGTCCTGGCCGTCGCGATGCTGGTTCCGATGACCGTGGATCTGGCGGTCGGCAATCCAGACTGGATGGTGTTCGCCATCGCCTTCGCGCTGACGCTGTTCTTCGGCGTGCAGTTCATGCTGGCCAACCGCATGGACCGGATTTCGCTGAACCTGCGGCAGGCCTTCCTGCTGACCGCCCTGTCCTGGGTCGTGGTGTGCGCCTTCGCCGCCGTGCCCTTCATGGTGTCGCAGATCGACCTGTCGGCGGCCGACGCCTATTTCGAGGCGATGTCGTCCCTGACCGCCACCGGGGCTACGGTGATTTCCGGCCTGGACGGGCTGGCGCCGGGCCTGCTGCTGTGGCGGTCGCTGCTGCAATGGCTGGGCGGAATCGGCATCATCGGCATGGCCATCGCCATCCTGCCCTTCCTCCAGGTGGGCGGCATGCAGCTCTTCCGCTCGGAATCCTCCGACCGGTCGGACAAGGTGACGCCGCGGGCCAGCGACCTCGCCATCGCTGTGGGCTGGGTCTATCTGTTCCTGACCGCCGTCTGCACGGTGATGCTCGCCTATGCGGGCATGTCCTGGTTCGACGCCGTCAACCACGCGATGACCGCCGTGTCCACCGGCGGTTTCTCCACGCGCGACGCGTCGGTCGCCAGTTGGAACAGCCCGGCCGTCGAATGGGTTCTGGTCGTCTTCATGGTGCTGGGCGGCATGCCCTTCGTCCGCTTCATCAGCCTTGCCCAGGGGCGGGCGGCCAGCTTCTGGGCGGACACGCAGATCCGCTGGTATCTGGGATTCCTGGCGGCGGTGTCCTTCGGGATGTCGGTCTGGCTGACGCTGACGCGGGGCGTGCCGTGGGACGACGCCATCCGCGTGACCACCTTCAGCGTCGTGTCGGTGGTCACCACCACGGGCTACGCTTCCATCGATTACGAGCGGTGGGGGCCGATGGCGTCGGTGGTCTTCTTCATCCTGACCTTCGTCGGCGGCTGCACCGGATCGACCTCGGGCGGGCTGAAGATCTTCCGGTTCGAGATCCTGTTCATCGTCGTGCGCGCGCTCCAGCGCCGCCTCTACAGCCCCAATCTGGTGATTCCGCTGAGCTACAACGGCAAGCCGGTCAGCGCCGACATCATGATCTCGGTGATGAGTTTCGGCTTCGTCTATCTGATGTCGGTGTTCGTGCTGGCCTTCGTGCTGGCCTTCCTGGGGGTGGACGTCGTGTCCGCGCTGTCCGGGGCGGCGACGGCGGTCAGCAACGTCGGCCCGGGTCTCGGCCCGACCATCGGGCCGGTGGGCAACTACGCCACCATGCCGGACGGGGCCAAATGGGCGCTGTCCGCCGGGATGCTGCTGGGGCGGCTGGAGTTCTTCACCATCCTGGTCGTGCTCAGTCCGTCCTTCTGGCGGCGGTGAGGGCGCGCGGGGAGGCTTCGTCGCCCCGCGGCTCGCGGCTGGCCGCCGTCACCAGATGGGCCAGGGCGGCGCAGAGCGCGATCACCCCCACCGCCACCGACGCCCGCAGGAAGCGCGAGGCGTCGCCGTGCAGGGTGAAATGCCACCACAGCTCGTCGCTGAAGGCGACGTGCTTGTAGGAGAACAGGCCGAGCCAGAAGGCGCTGGCCAGCGCCACGCCGGTGGCGATGAACCAGCTCGGCGTCAGGGGGTTGCGCAGGATGTTGCCGCGCCGATGGAACTCCTTGCGGGCGGGCAGCAGGGCCAGGAAGATCAGCCCCGGCACGATGGCCTCCTGCCAGTCGCCCCCCTTCAGCAGGGCCGAGGCGCAGCCGGCGGCCAGCAGCACCAGCGACAGCACCCAGGCGGCGTGCAGCCGCCGCTGCACCGCGTGGGCCAGCAGGATCAGCAGCACCCCGGCCACGCTGCCCGTGAAGTGCGACATCTCAATCAACGGCAGCGCCGTGGCGTCGAGGGGGGAGGGCAGCGTCTCCTCCGGCGTGGCGCGGGAGAACAGCAGGAAGGCCCCGGTGATGAAGATGCAGGCGGCCAGCACCAGCGGCACCGCCGGGCTGACGGCGGCGGAAAGCCCGCGCGACAGGCCGCCGATGCGGTGCCGGGCCTGGAAGGCTTCCAGCGCGCCGAACATCACCCCGGCGATCACCAGCGGCGCCAGATAATAGATCAGCCGGAAGACCAGCAGCCCCGCCATCACGTCGTTGCCGGGCATGGCCGGGGTCAGGCTGACCAGCACGATGGCGTCGAAGACGCCCAAGCCGCCCGGAACATGGCTGATGATCCCGGCGACCAGCGCCAGCCCGAAGGCCACCAGCACGTCGGCGTAGCTCACCGCACCGCTCGGCGGCAGGCAGAGATACAGCACCAGCGCCGCCAGCGACAGGTCGCACAGCCCCAGCAGAAGCTGCCGCAACGCGATGGCCGGGCGTGGAAAGGCGATGGCGTGCCCGAACATCCGCAGGGGCCGCCGCAGCCAGAATCCACCCACCGCATAGGCTCCCAGCACCGCGAGCGCCGTCAGCCCCAGCAGCACGGCGCTTCCCGGCGGCACATGCAGCGCCTTCAGGGCCGTGGGGTCGATCAGCATGACCACCGGCAGCACGGTCGCCAGCCCCAGCATGAAGGTGGTGACGACGAACAGAGTGACCTGCGCGACCTCCAGCCCGCTCAAGCCATGCGGCGCGTAGAGCCGGTAGCGGACGGTGGCTCCGATGATGCTGGCGAAGCCCAGGCTGTGGCTGAAGGCGTAGCTGGTGAAGGCGGTGAAGGCCACCCAGCGGTAGGGCAGGGGCCGCCGCAGATGGCGCAGGGCCAGCAGATCGTAGAGCGTCAGCAGCCAGTAGCTGACCGCCGCCGCCCCCGCCGCCGCCAGAAGCTGCGCGGACGTGATGCGCCCCAGCGCCTGCCGGATGTCGGCGACGCTGTACTGGTCCAGCCAGCGGTTCAGGATGACCAGCGCCCCGCCCAGAAGCGCCAGGATCAGCAGCCCCGTGCCGTAGCGCAGCAGCCGCTGCGTTCCGGTCGCGGTCCGGGACGGCTGGTCTTCTTCGCGGGACTCCGGGGGGTGTGCGGTGTGGACCATGGCTGACGGGATCGCTCCGGGCGCCTGGGATGAAATCGCTTGGGACAAGAACAACACCGCGCAACGGAAAAGCGCATGGAGGGAAGGGCCGTCGAGGGGAACGTGTAGGCAGCGCGGTAAAGAGAGAAGGTTGTCGAACCACCCGCCTTTGAACAGTCCGCCTTCGAACGGTCCGCCTTCGAATGGTCCGCTGACAGCCGCCGACCTGCCGCGGCTCGACGGGCTGTGGGCGCCCATGTGGCTGTACGACGGCGAACACGGGCGGATGGTTTGGGATAACCGCGCCGCAGCGACACGGTGGCCCGCGTGGGCGGCGACGAGTTCACCGTCATGCTGGAGTATTCGACCTTTGCCGTGGATGCCGGGGGTGTGGCCGCCAAGATCGTGGAGGCCGTGGCGCTCCCCATTCCGGTGGAGGGGAAGACCGCCTCCATCGGCGCCAGCGTCGGCAGCGCCCTGTCCCCCGCCGACGGGACGGACGCCCGCAGCCTGCTGGTGGCCGCGGACGGCGCCATGTACCGGGCCAAGCAGGCGGGCCGCGGCGCCTACGTCTTCCATGACGATCCAGGCTGAATGGGCACGGAATCCGCTTGCGGAAATAGAACAAAAAGGGAACAATGATCGCCTTCATTCACCACGTAACGACGGGAGAGGATGGGATCATGTTCGTATGCGTCGACGATGACCGCGCCACCCGCCTGCGCCAGTGGGCCTGGCTCGACATCGGTTGCGGAGAGGGTTCCGGCGAGCGCCGCCTTGTCGGCTGGAGCGTCACGGACGAGGCGTGGCTCGTTTCCGAACCCATCGGCGTGGTCGCCACCAGCCCGCTTGGCCGTCCGCCGGGCTGGGCGGTGACGGAGAACCGCCGGCAATATCTGCTTGAACGGCCCGGCCTGCCCCAGAGCGACGAGCCGCTGGCCGCCATCGACCTCCTGCGCGCGAACGGCAGCCTGGACCCCGCGGCCCCCATTAGCATCGTGCCCTGGCGTCCCGGCAAGTCCACCGCCGAACGCATCTTCGAACGCCGTACGGCCTGACCGCGGAAAAGGCCGGCGCCGCGTGACGGAATGGTTCTTTCCCCGTTGAAAGGCATGGTTGAGGCGGGAAAAGGTCGTTCACCATGCAGCAGCGCTGGCCGCAGAGGCTTTGGGTCGTCCGTCACGGAGAAAGCGCCGGGAACGTCGCGCGCGAAGCCGCCTACGCCGCCGGGCTGGGGCGGATCGAGATCGCGGAGCGCGACGTGGACGTGCCGCTCTCCCGGCAGGGGGAACAGCAGTCGGAAGCGCTGGCGCGCTGGTTCGCCGCCTTGCCGCCGGGCGAACGGCCCGACGTGGTGCTGACCTCCCCCTATCTGCGCGCCCGGCGCACGGCGGAGATCATCCAGGCCGGGGGTGGCCTGCCGGTCGATCCCGCGGATTTCGTGGTGGACGAGCGGCTGCGGGAGAAGGAATTCGGCATCCTCGACCGGCTGACCGCCGTCGGCATCGCGCAGGAGCATCCCGATCAGGCGGAGTTCCGCCGCGTCCTCGGCAAGTTCTATTTCCGCCCGCCCGCCGGGGAAAGCTGGTGCGACGTGATCCTGCGGCTGCGCAGCGCACTGGACACCATCAGCCTGCACCATGGCGGGCAGCGCGTTCTGGTGGTCAGCCATCAGGTCGTCGTGCTGTGCCTGCGCTATCTGCTGGAAGGCATGACGGAGGATCAGATCCTGGCCATCGACCGGGAGGGCGACGTGGCGAACTGCGCGGTCACCGAATACGCCTTCGATCCCGCCCAGGGGCACAGCGGGCGGATGATGCTCCACCGCTACAACTTCGTCGTCCCGCTGGAGGTGGCCGGGGCGCCGCTGACCTCCGAACCCGACGCCAATGTGGCCGCCCGATGACCGAACTTCATAAGAACGACGCGATTCCCGTCACCGGCGACCTGCTGCGCGGCATGCCGCTTCCCCATCCGGGCGAGGGTGCCGACAAGGACGGGCGGGGCCGGGTTCTGGTCATCGGCGGCAGCGTGGAGGTGCCGGGCGCCCTGCTGCTGGCCGGCACCGCGGCGCTGCGCGCCGGGGCGGGGAAGCTCCAGATGGCGACCTGCCGCAGCGTGGCGCCGCATCTCGGGCTGGCCGTACCGGAAGCGCTGGTGCTCGGCCTGCGCGAGACGGGGGAGGGCGGCATCGCTCCCGACTGCGTGGACATGCTGTGCGAGCGGGCGGCCCTCTGCAACGCGGTGCTGATCGGCCCCGGCATGATGGACAAGCAAGCGGTCGCCGCCCTGACCGCCGCCCTGATCGCCGGGCTGGACGGGGAGGGCGGCCCGGCGCTGGTCATCGACGCGGAGGCGCTGATGGGGCTGAACGGCGCCAACGAGGCGCTGTGCCGGCGGGAGGGGCGGACGATCATCACGCCGCACGCCGGCGAAATGGCCGGTCTGTCCGGCGTCAGCCGGGAGGAGGTGGAGGCCGACCCGCCCGCCGCCGCCCGCCGGGTTGCCGGCCTTCACCGGGTGATCGTCGTGCTGAAGGGCGCCTGCACCCACATCGCCACGCCCGATGGCCGGATGTGGGCCTACGACGGCGGCAATGTGGGGCTTGCCACCTCGGGGTCCGGCGACACGCTGGCGGGTGTCATCGCCGGTTTGGCCGCGCGGGGCGCCGACCCGGCCCAGGCCGCCATATGGGGCGTCCATCTGCACGGGGAGGCCGGCAACCGTCTGGCCCGTCGCGGTCCGCTGGGCTTCCTGGCCCGTGAATTGCTGGCCCAGGTGCCCGAGATCATGGCCGAACTGGCGGTCTGATGCGGCCCATCGGGATGCCGTTCTCAGAACGCCAGCTTAGCGGTTTCGGACCGCCGCATTCCGCAAAGCGTGTGAAGCGGGGTCCGGTTCCCGATGCCCGGACGGTTCACCCCGCCAGCGTCTTGTTGATCCGCAGGGCGAGCAGTGTGCAGACCGCGCCCGACAGCAGATAGGCCCCGGCGGAGAACAGGCCGAAGTTGCTGGACAGGAGCAACGCCACCAGCGGCGCGAAGCCCGCCCCGAACAGCCAGGCGAGGTCCGAGGTGATGGCCGCGCCGGTGTAGCGGTAGCGCTGTGAGAAGCCCGACGTCACCACGCCCGACGACTGGCCGAAGGACAGGCCCAGGATCACGAAGCCGACGATCATGAAGACCATCTCGCCCACCACCCCCCCGTTCAGCAGCAGGGGCGCCACGCCGCTGAACACGGCGATGGCGGCGGCGCAGCTTCCCAGCAGGGTGCGGCGCCCGATGCGGTCGGCGATCCAGCCGGAGGCGACGATGGCGCCCAGGCCGAAGAAGGCCGCGACCACCTCGATCACCAGGAAGTCCGCCGGGGTGTCCTGCGTGTAGAGGAAGATCCAGGACAACGGGAAGACGGTGACCATGTGGAACAGCGCGAAGCTGGCCAGCGGCGCGAAGGCGCCCAGCACCACGCGCATCCCCTCGTTGCGCAGCATCTCGGTCACCGGAACCGGCTGAAGCTCCCGGCTTTCGAACAGGCGCGTGTATTCCGGCGTCACCACGATGCGCAGCCGCGCGAACAGCGCCACCACGTTGATCGCGAAGGCCACGAAGAAGGGGTAGCGCCAGCCCCAGCCGAAGAAATCCTCCGCCGACAGGCTGCCGGCGAAATAGGCGAACAGCCCGCTCGCCATGATCAGCCCGATGGGGGCGCCAAGCTGCGGGATCATCGCGTACCAGCCGCGGCGGTCCGGCGGCGCGTTCAGAGCCAACAGGGAGGCAAGCCCGTCCCAGGCTCCGCCCAGCGCCAGACCCTGGCCGATGCGCGCCGCCGCCAGCAGCCAGACCGCCGCCGCGCCGATCTGCTCATAGCCCGGCAGGAAGGCGATGGCGACCGTGGAGGTGCCCAGCAGGAACAGCGCCAGGGTCAACTTCGCGCTCCGCCCGTGGGCGCGGTCGACGGCCATGAACAGCACGCTGCCCAGCGGGCGCGCGACGAAGGCCAGCGCGAAGATGGCGAAGGACCAGAGCGTTCCCGTCAGCGGGTCCAGATAAGGGAAGATCAGCTTCGGGAAGACGATCACCGAAGCGATGGCATAAACGAAAAAATCGAAGAATTCGGACGTCCGCCCGATGATGACGCCGATCGCGATTTCATCCGGATTCACCCGATGCTCGCGAGCGTTGACCAGCCTTGCGTCCCGTTCGGCCGCAGAGGACGCCCCCGTGGTCGATGATCCCATGATCCCCCCACCGTCTGGCAATTGCGACAGAGGGAATCAAATAGGCACCACAACGGCGGCCTGCCATGTCCATGGACGGTCTGCCTTGATGTGCATCAACCGGGGACGCGGAATCGCGGCGCATTGGACAAATTGTCCAATGTCCTACCTGCGCCGTGGGGGTTAGCTCTTCCCCCCAAAATCCAAAGCGAACCCCTGCCGACAGGTCCTGCCTTGACCCGTTTTCGCACTCTGGCCCTGCTGCCGCTGATGGCGGCGCTGAGTGGCTGCAACCTCGTGGTGATGAGCCCGTCCGGCGACGTGGCGAGCCAACAGGCCAACCTCATCACCATTTCCACCCTGTTGATGCTGCTCATCATCGTGCCGGTGATGGCGCTGACCGTGCTGTTCGCGTGGCGCTACCGCCAGTCGAACAGCGCAGCCAAGTACGATCCGGAATGGGACCATTCGACGCGGCTCGAACTGGTCATCTGGGCGGCCCCGCTGCTCATCATCATCTGCCTGGGCGCCATGACCTGGGTGGCGACCCACCTGCTGGACCCTTACCGTCCGCTGGACCGCATCGCCGCCGGGCGCCCGGTTCCCGCCGACGCGAAGACGCTGGACGTCAATGTGGTGGCGCTGGACTGGAAGTGGCTGTTCATCTACCCGGAATACGGCATCGCCGCCGTGAACGAGCTGGCGGCCCCGGTGGACCGCCCGATCCGCTTCAACATCACCTCCTCCTCGGTGATGAACTCCTTCTACATCCCGGCGCTGGCCGGGCAGGTCTACGCCATGCCCGGCATGGAGACGAAGCTGCACGCCGTCATCAACGAGCCGGGCAGCTACAAGGGATTCTCCGCCAATTACAGCGGCGCCGGCTTCTCGCACATGCGCTTCACCTTCCACGGTCTGGCCGATGACGGCTTCGACAAGTGGGTGGCGGACATCAAAGCGGGCGGCGGCACGCTGGACCGCGACGGCTACCTCCAGCTTGAGCGTCCCAGCGAGAACGAGCCGGTGCGGCGCTACGGCTCCGTCGATCCGGACCTGTTCAAGGCCATCGTCGGCATGTGCGTGGAGCCGGGCAAGATGTGCATGCACGACATGGCGGCCATCGACGCCCGTGGCGGCCTGGGTCTGGCGGGCATCGACAACGTGATGCCGCTGATGCACGACAAGCTGGCCCGCCGCGGCACCGCCGTGCTCGGCCCGGCGCCGGTCTATGTGGCGGGCATCTGCTCGACCGAGGAACTGACCGGCCGCATCGTCGAATCCGTGGGCGGCCTGAATGCCCCTGCCGAGACGTCTTCGAGTTCCGGCACGATTTCCGGCGCGGGTCTGCCGCGCTCCTCCTTCACGCCGATCTCCGCGCCCGCCTCCGCGTTCGGGCCGCGGCTGACGGCCAATCCTTGAGCGGCCAACCGCCATGCTAGACACTTCGACCGTTGCTACCCATCCGGTCTTCGGGCGTCTGACCCTGGAGTCCTTCCCCTATCACGAGCCCATCGTGGTCGCGACCTTCGTCGCGGTCGTTCTGGGCGGCATCGCGCTGGTCGCGGCGCTGAGCTATTTCAGGCTGTGGGGCTATCTCTGGAAGGAGTGGTTCACCACCGTCGATCACAAGCGCATCGGCATCATGTACATGGTGCTGGGCCTGATCATGCTGCTGCGCGGCTTCGCCGACGCGATCATGATGCGCCTCCAGCAGGCCATCGCCTTCGGCGGCAGCGAGGGCTACCTCAACGCGCACCATTACGACCAGATCTTCACCGCCCACGGCGTCATCATGATCTTCTTCGTGGCGATGCCCCTCGTCACGGGCCTGATGAACTACGTGGTGCCGTTGCAGATCGGCGCCCGCGACGTGTCCTTTCCGTTCCTGAACAATTTCAGCTTCTGGATGACGGTGGGCGGCGCGGTGCTGATCATGGTCTCGCTGTTCGTCGGCGAGTTCGCGCGCACCGGCTGGCTGGCCTATCCGCCGCTGTCCAACATCGCCTACAGCCCTGAAACGGGTGTGGATTATTACATCTGGGCATTGCAGATCGCGGGTGTCGGAACAACACTGTCCGGCATCAACCTGATCTGCACCATCGTGAAGATGCGCGCCCCCGGCATGACCATGATGAAGATGCCGGTCTTCACCTGGACGTCGCTCTGCACCAACGTGCTGATCGTCGCCTCCTTCCCGATCCTGACCGCCACGCTGGTCCTGCTGTCGCTGGACCGCTATGTCGGCACGAACTTCTTCACGAACGATCTCGGGGGCAACCCGATGATGTACGTGAACCTGATCTGGATCTGGGGCCATCCGGAAGTCTACATCCTGATCCTGCCGCTCTTCGGCGTCTTCTCGGAAGTCACCTCGACCTTCTCGGGCAAGCGGCTGTTCGGCTACACCTCCATGGTCTACGCGACGGTGGTCATCACGGTCCTGTCCTACCTGGTGTGGCTGCACCACTTCTTCACCATGGGGTCGGGCGCCAGCGTGAACTCCTTCTTCGGCATCACGACGATGATCATCTCGATCCCGACGGGTGCGAAGATCTTCAACTGGCTGTTCACCATGTACCGCGGGCGCATCCGGTTCGAGCTGCCGATGATGTGGACCGTCGCCTTCATGCTGACCTTCGTGATCGGCGGCATGACGGGTGTGCTGCTGGCCGTTCCGCCGGCGGACTTCGTGCTGCACAACAGCCTGTTCCTGATCGCCCACTTCCACAACGTCATCATCGGCGGCGTTCTGTTCGGCCTGTTCGCCGGAATCTACTACTGGTGGCCCAAGGCCTTCGGCTTCCGCCTCGAACCCTTCTGGGGCAAGGTGTCCTTCTGGTGCTGGGTGGTCGGTTTCTGGGTCGCCTTCATGCCGCTCTATGTTCTGGGCCTGATGGGCGTGACCCGCCGCCTGCGCGTGTTCGAGGACCCGTCGCTCCAGATCTGGTTCCAGATCGCCGCCTTCGGCGCCGTTCTGATCGCGGCGGGCATCGGCGCCTTCCTGGTCCAGATCGCCGTCAGCGTCTGGAAGCGCCGGGAACTGGTGGACCGCACGGGCGATCCGTGGGACGGCCGCACGCTGGAATGGGCGACCTCCTCGCCGCCGCCGGCCTACAACTTCGCCTTCACGCCGATGGTCCACGACAACGACGCGTGGTGGGACATGAAGAAACGCGGCTACAAGCGCCCGATGGGAGGCTTCAAGGCGATCCACATGCCCAGCAACACCGGAGCGGGAGTCATCCTCTCCGGGATCAGCGTGGTCCTCGGCTTCGCGCTGGTCTGGTACATCTGGTGGCTTGCGGCGGTGAGCTTCGTCGCCCTGCTGGCGGTCGCCATCCACCACACCTTCAACTATCACCGCGACTTCTACATCCCCGCGGATGTGGTGACGCGGACCGAGAACGAGCGGACCCGGCTCCTGGCCGGGCAGGTGTAAAGCATGAGCATGACCCTGACAGCCGAACGGGCCCGCACCCAGGCCCCGGTCTTCCATGTGGTGGATGAGCACGCGCATCCCGAAGGCTCCAGCACCATGCTGGGCTTCTGGATCTACCTGATGAGCGACTGCCTCATCTTCGCGGTGCTGTTCGCGACCTACGGCGTGCTTGGCGGCAACTACGCCGCCGGGCCGTCGCCCAAGGATCTGTTCGACCTGCCGCTGGTGGCGCTGAACACCGCCATGCTGCTGTTCTCCTCCATCACCTATGGCTTCGCCATGCTGGCGATGGAGAAGGGGCGGGTGTCGCAGACGCAGGTCTGGCTGGCGGTGACCGGCCTGTTCGGCGCCGCGTTCCTGGCGATCGAGCTGTACGAGTTCGCCCACCTGATCCACATCGGGGCGACCCCGCAGCGCAGCGCCTTCCTGTCGTCCTTCTTCACGCTGGTCGGCACCCACGGCCTGCACGTCACCTTCGGCCTCGTCTGGCTGGTGACGCTGATGGTGCAGGTGTCCAAGCGCGGCCTGATCCCGGCCAACCGGCGCCGTCTGATGTGCCTCAGCCTGTTCTGGCACTTCCTGGACGTCATCTGGATCGGTGTCTTCACCTTCGTCTATCTGATGGGAATGCTGCGATGACCTCTCACGCGGAACACCATGGCCATGGGGAGCATGACGGGCACGCCCACGGGACGCTCGGCAGCTACCTGATCGGCTTCATCCTGTCGGTGATCCTGACCGTCATTCCCTTCTGGCTGGTCATGGACGGGACGATTCTGGACAAGGACATGACCGCCATCGCGATCATGGCGCTGGCCGCGGTTCAGGTCGTCGTCCACATGATCTTCTTCCTGCACATGAACGGACGTGCGGAAGGGGGCTGGACCATGCTGTCGCTGATCTTCACGATCATCGTCGTGGTCATCATGCTGGCCGGTTCGCTGTGGGTGATGTACCACCTGAACACCAACATGATGCCGATGCACGACCCGAGACAGTTGCCGTGACCGGCATGGCGAAGGCCCGCCAGCGCCGGGGGCTGATGCTGCTCGGCGTCCTGGCGCTGGCGGGCGTCGCCGTCCTCACGTCGCTCGGCGTCTGGCAGGTCGGGCGTCTGGCCTGGAAGCAGGACCTGATCCAGCGGGTGGAGGAACGGGCCCAGGCCGCCCCCGTTCCCGCTCCCGGTCCGGAAGCCTGGCCGGACGTCACCGCCGCCACCCAGGAGTACCGGCGGGTCAGCGTCACCGGACGGTTCCTGAACGACCGGGAAACGCTGGTCCAGGCGGTCACCGAACGGGGCGGCGGTTTCTGGGTGCTGACCCCCTTCCGGACCGACCGGGGCTTCACCGTCCTGATCAACCGCGGCTTCGTGCCGCCGGACAAGCGTGACCCGGACAGCCGCCCCGCCGGACAGATTCCGGACGAGACCACCGTCACCGGCCTGCTGCGGGTGACGGAGCCCGGCGGCGGCTTTCTGCGCTCCAACGATCCAGCGCAGGACCGCTGGTATTCGCGGGACGTGACGGCCATCGCCGCGGCCCGCGGCGTGACGGACGTTGCCCCCTACTTCATCGACGCAGAGGCCGGCCCGGAGGGCGGCTATCCGGTCGGCGGGCTGACCATTCTGAAGTTCAGGAACAACCATCTCGTGTATGCGCTGACGTGGTTCGCGCTGGACCTGATGCTGATCGCCGCCGCGCTCTATGTCGCGCGCAGTGAATGGCGGCGCCGGCGCTGAGTCGGATACTCATTTTCTCTTCATGGTTTTTCGCCGGGTGGAATTGGCTGTTTGCAGCCTCTTCCGCTCGGCCTTTTTTGTGCTATGGAAACGCGCCGGAATTCATGGAAAGGCTCCCAAGCTGCGGCTCCGTGCCCATATAGGGTGGGACCGTAAGAAGCCGGCGAAGGGCCAGACGTTTCCCGTGCGCGACACCACCGACAAGAAGAACCTGTTCCTGCTGGTGCAGTTGCGCTGGCTCGCCGTCGCCGGGCAGGTGGTGACGATTCTGATCGTGCATTACCAGATGGGAATCGCCCTGCCGCTCGACCAAATGGGCGCGGTGATCCTGTTCCTGGTCGGGCTGAACATCGTCAGCCTGCTGCATCTGCGCCGGCAGACAGCGGTGTCGAACACGCAGCTTTTCCTGGAACTGCTGATCGACGTGTCGGCCCTGACGGTGCAGCTCTACCTCAGCGGTGGTGCTTCCAATCCCTTCATCTCGCTCTATCTTCTCCAGATCACGCTGGGCGCGGTGCTGCTGGAGGCGTGGTCGGCATGGGCGCTGGTTCTGGTCGCCACGGCCTGCTTCACCTGGCTGATCGGGGCCTACCGTCCGCTGGAACTGCCGCCGGGGCGCGAGGGCCATCTGCTGGGCCTGCACATCCAGGGCATGTTCCTGTGCTTCGTGCTGACGGCCAGCCTGATCGTCCCCTTCATCACGCGGATCACCCGCAACCTGCGCGCCCGCGACGCCCATCTGGCGGACCTGCGCCAGCGCTCCATGGAGGAGGACCACATCGTCCGGCTGGGCCTGCTGGCCTCCGGCGCCGCGCATGAGCTGGGGACGCCGCTCGCCACCCTGTCGGTGATCGTGAACGACTGGCGGCGGATGCCCGTCGTCAAGGCCGATCCCGACATGGCGGAGGACATCGCCGAGATGCAGAACCAGATCGACCGCTGCAAGGCCATCGTCTCCGGCATCCTGCTGTCCTCCGGCGAGGCGCGGGGGGAGGGGACGGTGCGCACCACGGTGGCCGCCTTCCTGGACGATCTGGTGGAGGAATGGAAGGCCAGCCGGTCCCCGGCCTGCGTCGATTACGACAACAGCGTCCACTCGCGGGAAGGGATCATCTCCGACCTCGCGCTGAAGCAGGTGATCTTCAACGTGCTGGACAACGCGCTGGAGGTCTCCCCCGGCTGGGTCGGCATCGCCGCCGGGCGGCAGGGGGACAGCCTCGTCCTGACGGTCAACGACGCCGGCCCCGGCTTCGAGGGCGCCATGCTGGCGGAATTCGGCAAACCCTACCGGTCGAGCAAGGGACGGCCCGGCGGCGGGCTGGGCCTGTTCCTGGTGGTCAACGTGGTGCGCAAGCTGGGCGGCACGGTCGCCGCGCGCAACCGCGCCGGGGGTGGGGCCTCCGTCACCATGACCCTGCCGCTCGCCGCCCTGTCCGCGGGAGAGACCCATGGAGACTGAGCGCTCCCTCGTCCTGGTGGAGGACGACGCCGCCTTCGTCAAGGTCCTGCGCCGGTCCTTCGAGCGCCGGGGCTACCGCGTCCACTGGTGCGACAGCCTGGACGGCCTGCGGGCTCTGCTGGAGACCGCGCCGCCCGCCTACGCGGTGGTGGACCTGAAGCTGGGCAACGGGTCCGGCCTGGAATGCGTGAAGGAACTGCACGCCCACGACCCGGAGACGCGGATCGTCGTGCTGACCGGCTTCGCCAGCATCGCCACGGCGGTGGAGGCGATCAAGCTGGGCGCCTGCCACTATCTCGCCAAGCCGTCCAACACCGACGACATCGAAGCGGCCTTCGAACGGACGGAGGGCGATCCTTCCATCGCGCTGGCCGCCCGTGCGACCTCCCTGAAGACCCTGGAATGGGAGCGCATCCACGAAACCCTGGCGGAGACGGGGTTCAACATCTCGGAAACCGCCCGGCGCCTGGGCATGCACCGACGTACCCTGGCCCGCAAACTGGAGAAGAAGCAGGTGCCCTGAGCCGGTCTTCCCCTGTCCAGTCGATCAAAGGATGCGCAAGGCCGCTGGACAACGGCGGCCACTCCGCCCATTTTCCACGGCCTGTTACAGTCGTGTGTCACAAGCAGCAGCAAGGAGCAGAGTGAAGTGTCTCTTTCCACGTCGAGCAGCAGCCCCGCCGATCCCCGGACCGAGGCCCGCCGTCTTCTGACGGACGCCATTTCCACGTACCTTCAGTCGTGCAAGGATCTGGCGGCTGCGACCGAACGCGCGACCGAGACGAGCGGCAGCATCGACACCCAGGCCCGCCGCAAGGCTTACCAGACGCTGACAGAGCTGGGCGATCAGGTCCGGCTGGCGCAGCGCCGCCTCGTCACCGCGGCCAAGCAGGCCCGTCGCGTCATGCCGGTGGCCGAGATCGAGGAAGTCGCCAAGAAGCTGGACAAGCGCGACACCACGGAAAGCGCCGCCGTGCTGGTCAAGGCCGCCCTGGTCAACTGATCGGCATAGGCGAATCCGCCAGATCGGCAGGAATCAGCGAATTTTTGAGGGTCACAGCGTCGCGCCCGGTCGATTCCGGGCGGGAGCATCTTGCGCGCGGACGCCCGTCAGGGTAGGTCAGAAGCGCCTGGAGCCCTGGAGGATGCTGGGGTTCCGCCACGAACAAGGGGAATTGGGAATGACGAAGGCCGATCTCATCGACGCGATCGCCGGCAAGCTGGGCGGCACCAAGGCCGATGCCGGCAAGGCGCTGGACGCGGTTCTGGAAAGCCTGCAGGACGCGCTGGTCAAGGGGGAGACGGTCAAGCTGCCGGGCTTCGGCCAGTTCGAGATCGCCGAGCGCGGCGAGCGCACGGGCCGCAACCCGCAGACCGGTGCGGAGATCAAGATCGCCGCTTCCAAGGCGCCGAAGTTCTCCGCCGGCAAGGCCCTCAAGGATGCCGTCAACGGCAAGGCCGAGTAAGCCTGCCGCAAGGACCGGTCCTGTAATGGAGGAAGGGGCGGCGGCAACGCCGCCCCTTTCGTCTGCGCTATTTTCTTGGTGACGTCATGAGCAACAACAACGTCTACCGTTGGATCAAGGTCGAGGGACGGTGGGAGCCGGCACAGCAACTGGCCGATGGCTCCTTCATGCCGATCGGTGACATCGTGCCGCTTTCCGCCCGCAGCGTGAAGGTTGGCCCGGTGATCGAGCCGCCGCCCCGCAACGCCGCCCCCAAGGACGAGGGCTGACCCCCAGCCCCCATCCGGGTGTTTGGGCGATTCGGCGAATCAGTCCGCCTCAACCCGTCACCGGAATTCGCGGATCGCGGTCAGGCGCAATCCGCCAGATCGGCCAGGGCGTCGGGGTCCAGCAGCTCGACCCGGCCACCGTCCAGGATTCGGATCAGGCGCGAGGTCTTCAGCTTGGTGAAGCCGCGGGACACGGTTTCCGTGGTCAGGCCCAGATGGTCGGCGATGTCGCAGCGGCTCATCGGCAGGGCGATGGCCCGCCCCGCCCCCGCCCGGCGGCCGAGCGCCAGCAGGAAGCTGGCCAGCTTCTCCAGCGCCGACTTGCGGCCCAGCAGCAGCATCTGGTCCTGCGCCGCCACCAGTTCGGAGGTGGTCACCGACAGCAGCCGGCGGGCCAGCGAGGGCTGGGAGTCCAGCAGCGCGTCGAGCTGGCAGCGGGGGATGCGCTGGACGGTGGAGGCGGTGACCGCCTCGGCGGAGTAGAGGTAGCGGTCGGCGAAGGCCAGCCCGATCATGTCGCCCGTCTGAAGGAAGCCGATGATCTGGCGGCGTCCGTCCGGCAGCAGCTTGTAGAGGCGGATCATGCCGTCCACCACGCGGAAAACGGCGTCGGCGGCCTCGCCCTCGGCGAAGATGGCCTGCTCGCGGTCGAACACCCGGAGTTGGGCGATGGCGGCCAGCGGATCGGTGTCGTTGGCGGCGATGTTGGCGGCGGTCCGGGTCGGGGTCACGCGCGGCATCGGCATCGCGGCGGCCTTGGGGGTGGGCAGAACACGCGTCGGCTGGGCGGCGATGGCGGTGTGAGCGTGCATGTCAGGCCCCTCGGCTTTCGTGGTAGCGGCCCGCCCGCCGTGGGGCAACCGCTCGATGAGCCGAAGGTATGCGCTGGGGGGTACCCCTGTGCAGTTCGGTCTTGTACCTAAGGGGCTTTGCGTACGTAGGACTACCTACGGGGCTTTGCGTAGGGGAATTACGCCGCCGAAGGCAGCAGGCGCTGCACGGCATCGAGGAGCTGGTCCTCCTCGAACGGCTTTTCCAGGAAGGCGGACACGCCGGCTTCCCGCGCGCGGGCGAAGGTGGCGGGATCGCCGCGCCCCGACACCATGATGACCGGCAGGCCGCGCAGGTTCGCTCCGAAGCGCTCGATGAACTCCAGCCCGCTCATCACCGGCAAATGCAGGTCGAGGACGAGGCAGCCCGCCGGCTTCCCGTCATACTGATCCATGAAACTCTGGCACGACGCATAGTCGCGCACTTCGAAGGCACAGGCTTCCAGCAGCGCCTTCATCGAGTCCCGCACCGGCTCATCGTCGTCGACGATGTAGACGATGCCTTCACCCGGTTCGGCCAAGACTGCCTCCAGCAACGGAAATCACGCGGAATGACGCCCGTTCGGGGGCGTTTCATGGAAGATAGAAGGCCCCCGGCGATGCCGGAATACGGAGTTCTCCTTATCGGCGTGGTTTTGATGTGGATCACTTACCGCCCGGATCACTCACTGCGGGGGGCGAGGCCGGCGGACAGGGCCATGCGGACCAGCGTGGGCAGGCTGTCGGCGCGCATCTTTTCCATCACGCGGGCGCGGTGGATCTCCACGGTGCGCGGGCTGATGGACAGTTCGAAGGCGATGATCTTGTTCGACTTGCCTTCGATCAGCCATCGCAGCACGTCGCGTTCCCGCGGCGTCAGGCTGGACAGCCGCTCCATCACCTCCGGGGAGGCGGCAGGGGCGGGCGCGGCGGCGGCCGGTGCCGGAGCCTGGGCTACCGGCGGCGCCGAGGGAGGGACGGTGCGGGTCAGGGCGGCCTTCACGCTGCCGATCAGGGTCTGCTCGTCGAAGGGCTTTTCCACGAAATCGACGGCGCCGGCCTTCATGGCCCGCACCGCCAGCGGCACGTCGGCGTGGCCGGTCATGACGATCACCGGCAGGGCGCGCCCGTCCAGCGCCAGCCGTTCCTGGACGTCCAGCCCGCTCATCTGCGGCATCCGCACATCGACCAGCAGGCAGCCGCGGCGCGACGGCGCGTCCGATTCCAGGAAGGCGAGGGGGGACGCGAAGCCCTCCACCCGGAATCCCTCGCATTCCAGCAGGATCACGACGGAATCGCGCACCGCCTCGTCGTCGTCGAGAACGAAGACGGTTAGGTCAGACGGCAATGGGGACTCAGGGCGCATCATCCTCTCCGGCAACCGGCACGGTGAAGGCAAAGGTGGCCCCTCCGGCCCCCGGTTCCAACCACAGGCGGCCCCCATGGGCCTCGACGATGGACCGGCAGATGGACAGGCCGAGCCCCATTCCCTTCTCCTTGGTCGTGACGAAGGGTTGGAAAAGCTGGGCCAGCACGCCCTTGTCCAGACCGGTGCCGCTGTCCCGCACGGTGACGCGCATCAGCGCCGCGGACTCCGGGTCCGGGCCGGTGGTGACGGTCAGTTCCCGAGTCTCCGAGTCGGCCATGGCCTCGATGGCGTTGCGGACGAGATTCAGGACGACCTGCTGGATCTGGATCTTGTCGATCAGCACGGGCCGCTCGTCGCCGCTCATCTCCAGCCGGACATGGACGCCGCGCTCCTTGGCGCCGACCAGGGCGAGGGCGCTGGCTTCCTCCACCACCTTGCCGATGCTTTCCACCGTGTGCTCGGTCTGGCCCTTTTCGATGAAGTTGCGCAGGCGGCGGATGATCTGGCCGGCTCGGGCGGCCTGGGCGGTGGCCTTGTCCATCGTCTCCCGCGCCTTGTCCGCCCCGTCCGGGCGGTCCAGCAGGCGCTTCACCGCCTTGGAGTAGTTGATGACGGCGGTCAGCGGCTGGTTCAGCTCGTGCGCCAGGGTCGAGGCCATCTGGCCCATGGCGCTGACCCGGCTGACGTGCAGAAGCTCCGCCTGAAGCTCCTGAAGGCGCTTTTCGGTGGCCTGCCGCTCGGTCAGGTCGCGGATGAAGCCGGTGAAGCAGCGGTGCCCGGACAACTGCACCTCGCCCACCGCCAGCTCCATCGGGAAGACGGAGCCGTCGCGCCGCAGGCCGGAGACGACCCGTCCGATCCCGATGATCTTCCGCTCCCCCGTGGACAGGTAATGGCCGACGTAGCGGTCATGCTGCTCCCGGTAGGGGGAGGGCATCAGCAGGCTGACGTTGCGTCCCTTCACCTCCGCGGCGCTGTAGCCGAACAGCCGCTCCGCCGCCGGGCTGAAGGATTCGATCAGTCCCTGCTCGCTGATGACGACGATCGCCTCGGGCACGGTTTCCAGGATGGAGGCCAGCCGCGCTTCCCGCTCGCGCAGGGCGGTTTCGGCCCGCTTGCGCTCGCTGATGTCGCGGATGATCCCGATGTAGACGCCTCCGCCGCCAACCTCCCGGCGGGCTTCGCCGACCGACAGCTCCATGGGAAAGGTGGTGCCGTCGCGGCGCAGGCCGGTCACCTCCCGCCCGAAGCCGATGATCCGGCGCTCCCCGGTCCGGCGGTAGCGCTCCAGGTAACCGTCATGCTCCTCCCGGTAGGGCGGCGGCATCAGGATCTTGACGTTCCGCCCGATCACCTCCGCCGCCGTCCAGCCGAACAGCCGCTCGCAGGCCGGATTGAAGGTCTGGATGAGCCCTTCGGAATCGATGATGACGATTCCGTCCGGCACCGTGTCCAGCATGGCCTGGAAGCGCAGCATGAGGTCCGGACTTTCCATCCCGATATCGTCCGCCATACCCTTTCCCCTGCGTCCCTCGTCCCATGGACCGATTCTCGCCCAAGAGTAGTTGAGTTGATTTCTCGGTCAATGGGATTCGGGGGTGCGGGGAAAGCCGATCGGGTTCAGGCGGCCTGCTGGTCCTCGACGGTGACGGCGCGGTCGTGCTGGAGGCGGGCGGACACCTCCTCGGCCAGACGGAAGGCCAGCGCCACGAGGTTGATGGTCGGGTGGTCGCAGCCCATGCTGGGAAAGACGGAACTGCCGCCGATGTAGAGGTTGTGCACCCCATGCACCTTGCAGCGCGCGTCCACCACGCCCTGCTTCGGGTCCTCGTGCATGCGGGTGGTGCCCATATGGTGCCAGCACCAGGAGATGCGCTCCGCCCAGGCGCGCTCGGCGGCCTCCTGCGGGTCGGGTTCCGTCACCGCGATCAGACCGTGGCGGGTCAGTTCCGTCCGCACCAGCTCGTTGGTGCGCAGGAAATTGTCGCGGTCCTGGGCGGTCAGCCGCCAGATCGTGTCGGCACGGTTCAGGCCCAGCGCGTCGCGCTCCGCGGCCAGGGTCACGCGGCTTTCGGGGTTGGGCACCGGCTCCACGATGGTTTCCAGAAGGAAGCTGCGCGTCACCCAGGCCGGATTGACCACGTTGTCGAACAGGGCATAGGCGAGGTTCGGCAGATTCAGGGCGATCTGCGGCACCGCCTCGCGCAGCAGGGCGCCCAGGTCGCCCTCGGCGTGGCCGAACTTGCGCCGGTCGGACATCAGCATCCGCAGGTCGTGCAGCGCCCGCACCCCGGCTGTCGCCTCGCCGTGGTACTGCGCCACCAGATAGCTGCGGGAGTTCAGCAGGCCCAGCCGGCGCTGCACCTCCACCGTGGGGGAGAGGGAGGCGGCGACGGGCAGGTGCTTGGCGTTCAGCCGGCGGCGCGACAGGGTCAGCGTCATGTCGTAGAGGCGGCGGTGCCGCGCCTGGTCGGTCAGGCGGACGCTGCCGGCCTTGATGCGCGGGTGGTCGGTGAAGTAGCGCCCGACCAGATCGTGGCCGTTGCCCAGCCCGGCGCTCTGCACCCGGTTGGACAGAAGCAGCAGGCGGGCGTTCTCGATGCCGCCGCAGCACAGCACGAACTGCCGCGCGCTGACCGTGAAGCGGACGCCGTTCAGGGCGGCACAGCGCACCCGCTCCACCACCGTGGCGGTGTCGTTGGTGTCGAACTCGGTGACGTTGGCGTTCAGGTAGCAGGCGATGTTCGTGGCCTGGACGATCTCGTCCACGGAGGTGACGCCGACGCGCGGCTGGTCGCTGATCTGGGCGACGCGGTTTTCCAGGACACCGCCTTCCACCGGCAGGAAGCCGATCCCCTCGGGCGCGAGCGTCCTTTCCCAGTGGGCGTTGTCGTAGATGCGCGACGGCAGATTCAGGTGGGTGTGGGCGCGGGCGTGATAGGGGGCCAGCACCTCCGGCCCGAAGGGCCAGCCGCTGTTGGGCACCCAGGGCCGGGCCTCCATGTCGATCGGCTCGAAGGGCCGGCAGAAGCCGCCCCAGCAGTTGGTGCTGCCGCCGAAATAGCGGCTGCGCGCGGTGGCGAGGCGCTCATAGGGCAGGCCGAGATTCTCCCCGGCATAGAGCGATTGCGTATGGCCGTCGGGGTCGAGCCCGCCGCTTTCGAGAAGGAGGATTTTCCAGCGGGAACCGGCCAGCGCACGGGCTATGGCAAGCCCGGCGGCGCCGGCGCCGACGATGCAGAGGTCGGCGTCGAGGTTGGTGTCCGAAGACACCGAGCGAGCATCGAGGATCATGCTGCGCCTGCTTTTCTTGGGGTTGAACGCACGGGACTCAGATAAATTGCAAGTTCCCGGCACCGTTACTGAAATTGCGGGCTAGCCCGTCCAGCCGGATAGCCCCGCCCCCGCCCCCGTCTTCTGCAAACGCGCGAAAATAACCCATTCTTTCAAGGGGTTGGCCGGGCCGCCGCCGCACCCCGTCCGATGCGGAGTCCAAAGGGGTAGCCCGGCCTTCCGCCGGATTAAAAATTCGGCGGGTTGCCCCCCGGCGCGCCCCCCAGCGCCTGGAGAAGCGACACGGCGGCCAGCAGGCGGCTCTGCCGGACGGACAGCGCGCTTTCCTCGTCCGACAGGGCGGCGGTCTGGGAGGTCAGGACGCTGCTGTAGGGCAGGGTGCCGGCCCGGTACTGGTTCAGGGTCAGCCGCTCCGCCTCCCGCGCCAGCCGCACGGCGTCGTCCTGGACGGCGGCCTGCTGCGCCAGGATGCGCTGGGCGGCAAGCTGATCCTCCACCTCCTGGAAGGCGGTCAGCACGGTCTGGCGGTACTGCGCCACGCTCTGGTCGAAGACGGCGCGGCGCAGTTCCACCTCCGCCTCGCGCGTGCCGCCGTCGAACAGGGTCTGCGCGACCTGCGCCCCGACCGCCCAGATCGCCGTGGGCGCCTGGAGCAGCTTCGGCAGGATCGTCGCGCTGTTGGAAAGGGAGCCGGTGAGCAGCACGTCCGGATACCAGGCCGACTCCGCGATGCCGATCTGGGCGTTGGCCTGGGCCATCTGCCGCTCCGCCGCCGCGATGTCCGGCCGCCGCTCCAGCAGGGCGGAGGGAACGCCGGGCGGGATGTCCGGAACCGTGGCGGTCAGCGGCGCCGGGGCCAGCGCGAAGGCGGCGGGCGTCTGCCCGACCAGCACGGCGATGGCGTGTTCGAGCTGGGCGCGCTGCACCCCCAGGGCCACGAGCTGCGACTCGGTGGAGCGGACCTGCGTTTCGGCGGTGAACACGTCGGCCAGGGTCGCCGTGCCCACGGCGTGGCGGTTGCGGGCGATCTCCAGCGACTGGCGGTAGGCGGCGATGGCCCGCTCCAGCAGCGCCTTGCGCTCGTCCGCCACGCGGAGCTGGAAATAGGCGGTGGCCAATTGCGCCTGCGCCGACAGGCGGGCGGCGGCAAGGTCGGCGGCGCTGGCCTGGAGGTTGGCGTCGTTGCTTTCCACCGAGCGGCGGATGCGGCCCCAGAGGTCCGGCGCCCAACTCGCCCCCAGCCCCACGTCGTAGGTGGTCACCGGGGTTCCGCTCCGGCTGCCGGATATGCCGGAGACGCTGCGGTTGCCCGAGCCGACGGTGCCGGCCCGGTCGGCCCCGCCGCTGACCGACAGCAACGGGAAGAAGGCGGAGCGGGCCTGATCCGCCAGCGCCTTCGCCTGCCGGTAGGCGGCCTCCGCCGCTTTCAGGCTCTGGTTGTCCACCTCCACCCGCTGCATCAGTCCGTCCAGCACCGGATCGCGGAAGACGGTCCACCAGGGTCCGCTTGCCGCCTGTCCGGGCGCCGCGGGGCGCCATCCGTCTTCCCGCGGGATGGCAGGCCGCGGGATGGCGGGGGCGAAGGCCACGGGGGTGACGCCGCCCTCCTTGTAGGCCGGGGGCACCGGGGCGGAGGGCCGTTCATAGTCCGGCCCCACCGCGCAGGCGGACAGCAGGGTAAGGGCGCCGAGCGCCGTGCCCAGGAGGCGGGCGCGCCGCCCGAACGTCGTCGTCATGTCAGATCCGTTCAAAGGTCAATTCCCTTCCCCCCTCTGGGGAGAGGGCTACGATGGCCATCATCAGCATGGCTTGGCCTCGGGGCGCCGCCACAGCCGCCGGCACCACAGCCGGAAACGGTCAAGGTACAGGTAGGTGACCGGGGTCGTGTAGAGTGTCAGCAACTGGCTGACGACCAGACCGCCGACGATGGCGATGCCCAGCGGCTGGCGCAGCTCCGCCCCGTCGCCGCTGCCCAGGGCGAGCGGCAGGGCGCCGAACAGGGCGGCGATGGTGGTCATCATGATCGGGCGGAAGCGCAGCAGGCAAGCGCGGTGGATCGCGGTGCGCGGGTCCAGCCCCTCGCTCCGCTCCGCTTCCAGGGCCACGTCGATCATCATGATCGCGTTCTTCTTGACGATGCCGATCAGCAGGATCACGCCGATCAGCGCGATGACGCTCAGCTCCTTGTTGAACGCCATCAGCGCGACCAGCGCGCCCACCCCGGCGGACGGCAGGGTGGACAGGATCGTCAGCGGGTGGATGTAGCTCTCATACAGCACGCCGAGCACGATGTAGACGGCCAGGAGCGCCGCCAGGATCAGCACCGGCTGGTCGCCGATGGATTGCTGGAACATGCGGGCGGTGCCCTGGAAGCTGCCCTGGATGGTGGTCGGCACGCCGATCTTGTCCATGGTGTGGCGGATGGCGGCCAGCCCCTCCCCCAGCGAGACGCCGGGGGCGAGGTTGAAGGAGATGGTGGTGGCGATGAACGGGCCCTGGTGGTTCACCGACAGCGGCGTGTTCTCCAGCGAGACGCGGGCGACGGCCGAGAGCGGGATCATCGTCTCCACCCCCGTGCTGAGCGCCGAACCGGTGGAGGTTGAGGTCCGTCCGGTGCTGGCGATCCGGTTGATGCGCTGGTTGCGCGCGGCCTCCGTGTCGGCGGTGGCGGCCCCGGCGATGGTGCTGGTCGCCTGCGTTCCGCTGACCGCTCCGCCCGACGTGCTGATGAGGATGTCCTTCATCATCTCCGGGTCTTCGCGGTACTGGGGGGCGACCTCCATGATCACGCGGTACTGGTTCAGCGGGTTGAAGATGGTGGAGGCGGAGCGCTGGCCGAAGGCGTCGTACAGCGTGTTGTTGATCTGGCTGAAGGACAGGCCCAGCCGCGCCGCGGCGTCGCGGTCCACCGCCACCTCAAGCGCCAGACCGCGCTGCTGCTGGTCGGAGTTCACCTCCGTCAGTTCCGGCACGTCCTGAAGCGCCTGGGTCAGGCGGGGCGCCCAGGTCTGCAACTCGTCCAGCGTGTCGCCCTGAAGGGTGAACTGGTAGTTGGCGTTGGCCTGCCGCGCGCCCGCCCGCAGATCCTGCATGACGGAGAGGTACAGGTTGGCGCCCGGCACCTGGGAAAGCTGGCCGCGCAGCCGGGCGATCACCTCGTCCGAGGTCACGTCGCGCTCCGCCAGCGGCTTCAGCGTGACGGCCATGTAACCGCTGTTGGTCCGGCTGCCGCCGGTGTAGCCCACCACCGTCTGCACCGCCGGATCGGCCTGCACCAGCGCCACGAAGCGCTCCATCTTCTCCTTCATCAGGGCGAAGGAGGTGCTCTGGTCGGCCACGACGAAGCCGTTCAGCCGCCCCGTGTCCTGCTGCGGGAAGAAGCCCTTGGGGATGATCGTGAAGAGATGGACGCTGAGCGCCACGGTGGCGGCGAAGACCACCATGGTCAGCAGGCTGTTGTCGAGCGCCGCCGTCAGCGTCCGGTCGTAGAGGCGCAGCGTGCCGCCGCCGATCCGGGCACCGAAGCGCCGCAACGCGCCGACGACGCGGCCCGGCTCCCTGGACTTGCGCGGCTCCCGCAGCAAGATGGCGCACATCATCGGCGTGGTGGTCAGGCTGACGATCATCGAGACCAGGATGGCGATCGACAGCGTGAGCGCGAATTCCCGGAACAGCCGCCCGACGATGCCGCCCATCAGCAGGATCGGGATGAAGACGGCGACCAGCGACACGCTCATCGACAGGACGGTGAAACCCACCTCCCGCGCGCCGCGGAGCGCCGCCTGGGTGCGGGACATGCCGTTCTCGATGTGGCGGGCGATGTTCTCCAGCACCACGATGGCGTCGTCCACGACGAAGCCGGTGGCGATGGTCAGGGCCATCAGCGACAGGTTGTTCAGGCTGTAGCCCAGCAGATACATGGCGCCGAAGGTGCCGACCAGCGACACCGGCACCACCACGCTGGGGATCAGCGCCGCCCGCGCGTTGCGCAGGAACAGAAACACCACCATCACCACCAGCCCGACGGCGACGATCAGCGTGTGCTCCACCTCCGCCAGGGAGGCGCGGATGGTCGTGGTGCGGTCGCTGGAAACCGACAGGTCGATGTCCGCGGGGATGGAGGCCCGAAGTTCCGGCAGCATGGCCTTCACCCGGTCCACCGTCTCGATGATGTTCGCTCCCGGCTGGCGGTTCAGGATCAGCAGGACGGAGGGCTTGCCGTTGGTGATGCCGGCGTTGCGCAGGTCCTCCACGCCGTCCGACACCTCGGCCACGTCGGACAGGCGGACCGCCGCCCCGTTGCGGTAGGCGATGACCAGCGACCGGTATTCCGACGCCTTGCGGGCCTGATCGTTGGTGTAGATCTGGAACCGCAGCTCTCCGTCCTCGATCGCGCCCTTCGGCGCGTTGGCGTTGGCCGACGCGATGGCCGCCCGCACGTCCTCCAGCCCGATGCCGTACTGGAACAGGGCGCGCGGGTTCAGTTCGACCCGCACGGCGGGAAGCGAGCTGCCGCCGATGGTGACCTGCCCGCCGCCCTCCACCTGCGACAGCTTCTGCTGAAGCACGGTCGCCGCGGAATCGTAAAGCTGACCCTGGCTGAGCGTCGCCGAGGTCATGGTCAGGATCAGGACCGGGGAATCGGCGGGGTTGACCTTGCGGTAGGTCGGGTTGCTCCTCAGGCTTGAGGGCAGGTCGGCGCGGGCTGCGTTGATGGCCGCCTGCACCTCCCGCCCGGCGGCGTCGATGTCGCGGTTCAGCCCGAACTGGAGCGTGATGCGCGTCGATCCGGCGGAACTGGAGGATGTCATCTCCGTCACGTCGGCGATCTGGGCCAGATGCCGTTCCAGCGGGGTGGCGACGCTGGCCGCCATCGTCTCCGGACTGGCACCGGCCATGGAGGCGGTGACCGAGATGGTCGGGAAATCCACCTGCGGCAGCGGCGACACCGGCAGGCCCAGGAAGCCCAGCGCCCCGGCCAGCGCCAGCCCCAGCGTCAGCAGGGTGGTGGCGACCGGCCGCCGGATGAAGGGCGCCGACAGGTTCCCCGCCCAGCTCATGGCGCGGCCTCTTCCTTCAGCCCGTCGGGACGCCCGCGCAGGCGCGCGGCCAGCCGTTCGAAGGCCAGATAGATCACCGGCGTGGTGTAGAGGGTCAGAAGCTGGCTGAGGATCAGCCCGCCGACGATGGCCACGCCCATCGGCTGGCGCAACTCCGACCCCGTGCCGGTGCCGAGCATCAGCGGCAGGGCGCCCAGCAGCGCCGCCATGGTCGTCATCAGGATCGGGCGGAAGCGCAGCAGGCAGGCCTGATAGATCGCTTCGCGCGGGGTCTTGCCTTCCTCCCGCTCGGCGTCCAGCGCGAAGTCGATCATCATGATCGCGTTCTTCTTCACGATGCCGATCAGCAGGATGATGCCGATGATGGCGATGATGTCCAGGTCGTGCCCGGCCAGCATCAGCGCGATCAGCGCCCCCACGCCCGCCGAGGGCAGGGTGGACAGGATCGTGACGGGGTGGATGTAGCTTTCATAGAGAACGCCCAGCACGATGTACATCGTGACGATGGCGGCCAGGATCAGCAGAAGCTGGTTGCCCAGCGACGCCTGGAAGGCCAGGGCCGCCCCCTGGAAGCGGGTCAGCACGCTGGCCGGCAGGCCAAGCTCCCGCTCCGCCGCCTCGATGGCCTCGACCGCGGCGCCCAGCGAGACCCCCGGCGCGAGGTTGAAGGAGACGGTGACCGCCGGGAACTGGCTGAAATGGTTGATCTGGAGCGGCGCGTTGCGCACCTCCATCCGCGCGAAGGCGGCCAGCGGCACCTGCCCGCCGCCCGCCGAGGGCAGATGGATGGAGGTGAGAAGCTGGTCCACCGTCATCCGGTCGGGGTCGGCCTCCAGGATCACGCGGAACTGGTTGGCCTGGGTGAAGATGGTGGAGACCATGCGCTGGCCGAAGGCGTCGTACAGCGCGTTGTCGATGGCCGCCGTGGTGACGCCGTAGCGCGCGGCGGTGTCGCGGTCGATGGTGATGGAGGCCGACAGGCCCTTTTCCTGAAGGTTGCTGGTGACGTCGGTGATTTCCGGCAGAGCGGCCAGCCGGTCCAGCAGCTTCGGCGCCCAGACGCGCAGCTCGTCGGGGTTCGCGTCCTCCAGGACGAACTGGTACTGGGTGCGGCTGACCGTGGCGTCGATGGTCAGGTCCTGCACCGGCTGCATGAACAGCTCGATTCCGGGGACGTGGGCGGTGTTCCGGCGGATGCGGCGGATGATGTCGGCCACATGGTCCGTCCGCTCCTCCTTCGGCTTCAGGTTGATGAGGAAGCGCCCGGTGTTCATGGTGGTGTTCGTGCCGTCCACCCCGATGAAGGAGGACAGGCTGACCACGTCGGGGTCCTTCAGCACCTCCACCGCCAGCGCCCGCTGCCGTTCCGCCATGGCGGCGTAGGAGACGGACTGGGTGGCCTCCGTCACGCCCTGGATCAGGCCGGTGTCCTGCGCCGGGAAGAAGCCCTTGGGGATGGCGGTGTAGAGCACGACGGTGAGCGCGAGCGTTCCCACCGCGACCAGCAGCGTCGCCCCCTGCCGGTCCAGCACCCAGCGCAGCGTGCGGCCATAGCCGGCGATCACCGCGTCGAACCACGCTTCGCTGCGGCGGGCGATGGCGGACATCTCCCGCGGCTCGCGGTGGCGCAGCAGCTTGGCGCAGAGCATCGGCACCAGCGTCAGCGAGACGACGGCGGAAATCAGGATGGTGACGGCCAGCGTGATGGCGAATTCGCGGAACAGCCGGCCCACCACGTCGCCCATGAACAGCAGCGGGATCAGCACCGCGATCAGCGACACCGTCAGCGAGATCAGGGTGAAGCCGATCTGTTTCGCCCCGTCCAGCGCCGCCTGCAGCTTCGACTTGCCCTCCTCCAGGTGCCGGGCCACGTTCTCCAGCATCACGATCGCGTCGTCGACCACGAAGCCGACCGCCAGCGTCAGCGCGAGCAGGGAGAGGTTGTTGAGCGTGTAGCCGAAGACGTACATCATGCCGAACGTGGCGACGATGGACACCGGCAGCGCGAGGCTGGGGATCAGCGTGGCGCGGACGCTCCGCAGGAACAGGAAGATCACGAGCACGACGAGTACGAACGCGACGACCAGCGTGATCTGCACGTCCTCGATGGACTCGCGGACCGGCTCCGCGCGGTCGGACTGGATCGCGACCTGCACCGCGGGCGGGAGCTGCGCCTGGAGGCCCGGCAGCATCTCCTTGATCTGCGACGCGACCTCGACCGTGTTCGCGCCGGGCTGCCGCTGCACGCCCAGCAGGATGGACCGGGTCATCTCGCCGGGCGTGCCGTCCGGGTTCCGCTGGCCGAACCACCCCGCGAGCTTGTCGTTCTCGATGCCGTCGGCCACGGTCGCGAGTTGCTCCAGCCGCACCGGCTTGCCGTTGCGGTACGCGACGATGACCGGCCGGTACTCCTT
>JAEYPE010000034.1 GCA_023411035.1 Pseudomonadota bacterium | reverse complement strand
GCGGGATTCCGCGGCGCTGACGGATCGTCAGAGCCGGGTGTTCAGCGTGGCGGAGGTGGACGGCCCGTGGGTCGGCGTGATGTAGGTCGCACGCGGCGGAACCGGGGCGGTGCCATAGGCGACGGTGGTGACCTGCCGGGCGCGGTTGATGGCGCCGACCACCGTGTCCACCAGGATCTTCTGTGCCGCGCTGTTCCGGCGCAGCGCGTCGGCGTTCGCGGCGGACGCCTCGTAGAGCGCGCGGGTGGCCTCGCGCAGGCCGGTCCTGGCCTCGTCGGGCAGGGTGGCCATGCCCTCGCGGTCCACGCGCAGCAGGCGCGACACCTCCTCGTAGACCAGCATCATCGGCTGCTTCTCGCGCGCCAGCCGGGCCAGCTCGGCGCTGGTGCAGTGGCGCATCACGGCTTCCGTCTCGCGCGCCAGATGGGCGCTCAGCCGGCCCATCAGCTCGACCAGCGCCTCGGCGCGCTCCTCGGCGTTCTTGGGCAGATTGACGGCGGGAGCCTTGGGCGGCTGCGGGAAGCGGACGTCGACCTTATCCATGATTGCCCTCCTGTGCGCGCAGAAGCTCGCGGTAAACCTGATCGGCGATGCCGAACCCGCCGCTGCGGGACACCTGCTTGCCGTATTCATTGGTCAGCATGGAGCGGAACATCTCCTCGCCATGGCCGCCGCCGAAGGTCTCGTCCACCTCGATCCCGTCGAACATGTGGCCCAGCATCTGGGAGACGAAGACGTTCTCGAACTCGTTGGCGGACTGGCGGAGCTTGGCGCGGATCGCCGGGTCCACCCGGCTCTCCGCCGCGCCGTCCGCCGAGCGGGGATCGATGAGATCGGTCCGCACCGCCGTCCGAAAGCTCGCCTGGCCGCTCGCCTGGGCGCGCTCGGCGGCCGCCGGGAGGCGCGGGGCCGGAAGGCCGGTAAGGGAAAGTGCCGTATCCATCAGATCACCTCGATCTCCGCTTGCAGGGCTCCGGCGGCCTTGATCGACTGAAGGATGGCGATCATGTCCCGGGGGCCCACGCCAAGCGCATTCAAGGATTGTACCAACTCCTGAAGCGTCACCCCGGAATTCATCACGGCGAGGCGGTTGTCGGACTGGTCGTCCACCTGGATGTCGGTGCGCGGCACCACGGCGGTCTGGCCCTGGCTGAAGGGGCCGGGCTGGCTGACCTGCGGCGTCTCGGTGACGCGGATCGTCAGGTTGCCCTGGGCGATGGCGACGGTGGAGATGCGGACGTTCTCGCCCATCACGATCACGCCCGACTTCTCGTCCACCACCACGCGGGCGACCTGATCGGGGGTGACGCGAAGCTGCTCGATCTCGGTGATCAGGCCGACGATGTCGCCGCGCCGCGCCTCCGGCACGCTCAGCAGGACCGAGGACGGGTCGGTGGCCTGCGCGCGGTTGCCGCGGAGCTGGATGTTGATGGCGGTGGCCACGCGCTGGGCCGTGGTGAAGTCCGGGTTGCGCAGCGACAGGCGCAGCACTGGCAGTTCGGCCAGCGAGAATTGGATCTCGCGCTCCACGATGGCGCCCGAGGAGATGCGGCCCGAGGTGGGAACGCCGCGCGTCACGCTGGCCCCCTGGCCCTGGGCGGAGAAGCCGGACACCGCGATCGGTCCCTGGGCCACCGCATAGACCTCGCCGTCGGCGCCCAGCAGCGGGGTGACCAGCAGCGTGCCGCCCAGCAGGCTCTTCGAATCGCCCATCGCCGAGACGGTGGCGTCGATGCGCGTGCCCTGGGCGGAGTAGGGCGGCAGGGTCGCCGTCACCATCACCGCCGCCACGTTCTTGGTGCGCAGGTTGGTGCCGCGGGTGTTGACGCCCATCCGCTCCAGCATGCCGACGAGGCTCTGCTCGGTGAAGGGGGAGTTGTTGAGGCTGTCGCCCGTGCCGTTCAGGCCGACCACGAGGCCGTAGCCGATCAGCATGTTGTCGCGCACGCCCTCCACATCCACCACGTCCTTGATCCGCGCCGACGAGGCCGAGGCCGGCGCCGACAGCGGGAGCAGCGCGGCCAGCAAGGCGGCCAGCAGGGCGACCGCGCGGAGCAGGACGGCGGCGCGGAGCGCGGCGGCACGGGGCAGGGCGGTGGCGGTCATGGCGGGAACACTCCTCAACGGCTGTTCCTCTCCATACAAACGGCGTGCCAGCGGCGAGGACGGCAGGCAACGGGCAGGATCGGCAAGCGGAACAGGGGGCGGCGGATGAAAAGGCCGGAAATCGTCACCGCGTCCGACCGCTTTATGTCACGCAAACGGGGCAATTTTTGCCCGATTGCGGCAAGCCTTGACCAGATGTTAAGGTGCTTCCATCTAGAGTATCGCGCTTTTCCGAAACCGGTTTGCACGGAACATGAAAGTCGAAGGCCCCGGAAAACTTCGCGGCAGCAGCTCGGTCCGGCGCACGGGGAAGGCCGAAGGCTCGTCCGGTGCGTCCTTCTCCAAGCAACTCGTCGGCGAGACCAGCAACGCTCAGGGCGTCCATGCCGCGGCACCGCTGGCCGGCATCGCCAGTGTCCTGGCGTTGCAGGAAGTGGACGACGCCGCGGCCCGCGCGTCCCGTGGGAAGATGCGCGCCGAGGAGATGCTGGACAAGCTGGAGGAGATCCAGCACGGCCTGCTGGCCGGCACGCTTCCGGCGCAGAAGCTGATGGACCTCGTGAAGGTGGTGCAGACGCGCCGCGTCCATGTGGACGATCCGCGGCTGGCCGATATTCTCGACCAGATCGATCTGCGCGCCCAGGTCGAGCTGGCGAAGCTCACCCCCTGACCGCCTTCCCGGTTCCGGCGCCCCCGGTTCCGGCGTATGAAGGCCGGGCGCCGCGGTCTCCGGGGCATAGGACCGGCTTTTCGGCATCGGCCATCGGGCCACGGCCAGACGTTTCACAAAGCTTTGCTTCTCCAAGGGCTTGTTCGCGCTTCGATAGGCAAAGCGCGGGGTTGCGGTTGCTGTCGCGGCTACCTATACTCCGCGCCGCCCGGATCACCCTTTTGCGTTGGATGCTCTCGGATGTCGTCTCCGCTTCTGCCTAAGAACTACGCCCCGTCGGAAGACGAGGAGTTCATGAATCCCGTCATGCGGGAGTATTTCCGCCAGAAGCTGCTGCGCTGGCGCGCGGAGCTGCTGGCCGAATCCAGCGAGACCCTGAGCAGCCTTCAGGAAGGCGGCATCCAGGAACCGGACATCGCCGACCGCGCGTCGGCGGAGACCGACCGGGCGTTGGAACTCCGCACCCGCGACCGTGAGCGCAAGCTGATCTCCAAGATCGACGCGGCGCTGGAGCGGTTGCAGGACGGCTCCTACGGCTATTGCGAGGAAACGGGGGAGCCCATCTCCGTCCGCCGCCTCGACGCCCGCCCCATCGCGACGCTGAGCCTGGAAGCCCAGGAACGGCACGAGCGTCTGGAGCGCACCCAGCGCGACGACTGACGGCGCTGTTTCCAAACCGCGTATCGCCCAGCCCGCGTATCGCAGAGGCCCCCTCCGATCCCGGCGGGGGCCTTTCGTTTGTCCGGCAGGTTTTTCGGGGGATCGACTCGCGCCAGGCCATCGGCCGAGACACCCCCGCCCGGCAAATCCGGCCATGGCAAAAGGCGCCGGGTGGCAGAAACTGCCCTCCCGGCGCATTCGCTCGTCGGTCGTTTCGGTAAGGCGCCCGATATCAAAAGGGCATGATGATGTCGAACAGCTGCTGACCGTAGCGGGGTTGCTGCACGTCGGTGATCTGGCCGCGTCCGCCGTAGGAAATCCGGGCCTCGGCCACCTTCTCGTAGCTGATGGTGTTCTGCGCGGTGATGTCCTCGGGCCGGATCACGCCGGTGATGATCAGGTCGCGAACCTCGTAGTTCACGCGGACCTCCTGCCGGCCCTGGATCACCATGTTGCCGTTGGGCAGGCTCTGGGTGACCAGAGCGGCCACCTTCAGGGTGATCTGCTCCTTGCGGTTGATAGCGCCCTTGCCGGCGTTGGAGGTGGTGCTGGACAGGTCGATGAGGCTGTCGGCGCTCACCCCGTCGGGCAGCGCGCGCTGCAGCGCCTTGCCCTCGAAGCCGAGGAAGCTCGGCATGCCGGCCGTTTCGGAATTGTCGCGCGTCCGGGTGGTCTGGTTGTTGATCTGGGCCTGGTCGTTGATCTGGATGTCCACGGTCAGCAGGTCGCCCACCTTGGCCGCGCGCTGGTCCTTGAAGAAGGCCTTGGCGCCGGTCCGCCACAGGGAGTTCGGGTTGCGCTCCGTCGGCAGCGGGGTCGGCATCGGCAGGCTGACGGGCTGGTAGCCGGGCTGGGCCTGGGGGTCCTTGATCTTGGTGAGTTCGGGGGCGGAGCCGATGTCCGCCACACGCGACATGGCGTTGCAGGCGGGCAGGCCGGCGGCGACGGCGGCGAGCAGCGCGAAGCGGAAAGCCTTGCGGGCGGTGGCCTTGCGGATGGCGTGCGGGGCGGCGGACATGGAGCTTTCTCCTTACTTCGCGATGATGCCGGGCTTTGCCACGGCGACGATGTTGGGGCCGGCGACCGTCGCTTCGACGATGCGGTTCGATTGGGTGTTGACGACGCGGATCACGTCGCCCTTGCCGCCGTCCTGCAGGGCCTTGCCCTGGGCGGACAGGGTCAGGTTCTCGGTGGCCAGCGTGATGGTGACCAGCGCGCCCTTGTCCACCACCCGCGGCGACTGGAGGTCGCGCAGCCGCACCGGCTGATTCACGGGGACGCCGCGCCGGGGCGTCAGTCCGATGAGCTGGGCGTCGGTGGCGGCGATGTCGCTGCCGGTCAGGTCGGCGCGCACGTCCTGCCAATCCACGTCGCCGGGGCCGATCACGTCGCCGGGCGCGATGCGCCGCGACAGGACCGGCACCTGGATCACGCCATAGGCGCGGCCAGAGACCGGAAGGCGCACGACCGGGCGGGTGTCGGCGACCACCATCTCCGCGGCGAAGCGGCCCTGCACCGGGTTGAAATAGAGGTTTTCCACCGTCAGGCTGCCGGCCCCCGCCGGGGCACGCAGTTCCGTCGCGCGGTTGTCCAACTCCATCTGCAAGCGGCCCACGGTGATGTGGCGGGACAGCGCGTCGGACAGCGCCGCCTCGACATGGGCCGGGCCGTAGACCACCGCCTGGGTTGCCGAAACCACGCCGTCCGGGGTGCCGTCCACCGGCTGCTGGGCCAGGGCCGCCGGGCCGGCGAAGACGGCGGCGGCGAGAAGGGCGGTGCCGAGGATGCGGAGGGCGGGGCGGGGCATGGCGGGCTTTCCTTGCTGAGATGGGCCTTGCTGAGACGGGCTTTACGGCGCCGCGGGATCAGCGGAGCTGCGAGGCCTGCTGCATCATCTCGTCGGTGGTCTTGATGACCTTGGAGTTCATCTCGTAGGCGCGCTGGGCGGAGATCAGGGTGGTGATCTCCTGCACGATGTTGACGTTGGAGGTTTCCAGCGCGCCCTGGACCACGCGGCCGAAGCCGGGAGCGCCCGGGTTGCCGTTGACCGCCTCGCCCGACGCGCCGGTTTGCAGGAACAGGTTGTCGCCGATGGCTTCCAGGCCCGCCGCGTTGGCGAAGGTCGAAAGCTGGATCTGGCCGACGTTCTGCGACGCCACCTGGCCGTCCAGCTTCACCAACACCTCGCCCGAGGCGTTGATGGCGACGTCCACGGCTTCCGCCGGGATGGTGATGGCGGGCTGCACCGGATAGCCGTCGGCGGTGACGATGATGCCCTCCGGCGACAGCTTGAAATTGCCGGCGCGGGTGTAGGACGTGTCGCCGCTGGGCAACTGCACCTGGAAATAGCCGGAGCCGTTGATGGCGACGTCCAGCTTGTTGTCGGTGACGGTCAGGTTGCCCTGCTCCAGCACGCGGGCGACCGCGGCCACCCGGACGCCGGCGCCGATCTGCACGCCGGTCGGGACGATGGTCCCGGCATCCGACGAGGTGGAGCCGATGCGGCGGAAATTCTGGTACAGCAGGTCCTGGAACTCGGCCCGCTGCTTCTTGAAGCCGGTCGTCGTCGCGTTGGCGATGTTGTTCGAGATGGTCTCGACGTTCAACTGCTGGGCGATCATGCCGGTGGCGCCGATGGCGAGGCTGCGCATGGTTCCTTACTCCTTTACGCGGTCGATCAGGCCGTGCGGCCCAGCTTCTGGATGGTGCTGCGGATGCGCTCGTGCTCGGATTCGATCAGCTTCTGGTTGGACTGGTACTGACGCTGGATTTCGATCAGCGTCGTCATCTCCACCACCGGCTTCACGTTCGAATTCTCTAGCATTCCCTGTGCCACCTTCGTGTCGGCGGGGGCCGGCTGCGGCTCCTCGTCGCTGACGTACAGGCCGGCGCCGACTTCGGTCATCAGCTGCTCGTTCTGGAAGGTGACGATGTTCAGCCGGCCCACCGGCCCCAGCTCGCTGGAGACGGTGCCGTCGCCGGACACCATGATGTCCTTCGTGCCGTCCGGGATGGCGAGAGGCTGGCCGTTGTCGCCCAGGACCGGCAGGCCGCCGGCGTCCACGATCTGGCGCTGGTCGTTGAGGTGGAAGTTGCCGGAGCGGGTGTAGCGGGGGCCGTTCGCCGTATCGACCGTGAAGTAGCCATGGCCGGTCAGCGCCAGATCCAGCGAGTTGCCGGTCTGCATCATCCCGCCAACGGTGAGGTCGCGCACCACGGCGCGGTCCTGCACGAAGCTGACCTGCTCGTGCATGCCCGGACGCTCCAGGAGCTCCGTGAACAGCATGCGCTGCTGCTTGAAGCCCGTGGTGTTCATGTTCGCGATGTTGTTCGAAATCACGTCCAACTGGCGGCGCAGGGTCAACTGCCGCGACAGGGACACGTAGATCGGATTTTCCATCGGCGGCCTCTTTCCATTCGGGCCGGGGGGAGCGTCCCGACCGGCGCTCAGGGCTATGCACGGCGCGTGCCAACGCCGGAAGAACCCGCAAGGGCATGAACGGAGGCGGCGCCCGCCGCCGGGGAAGCGCCTGCCGGGCAAGAACTGCCGGTGGGACGGAAAGGGCTGCCGACCGCCGCCGGGCAAAAGCGTCCCCGTCCCGCGGCGCAGGAAGGCGCGCGGGTCACGGGTGTCCCATCCGCCGAAGGCGGGCGGACAAGGCGGGCGGCGGGTAACGGGGGAAAGGGGATTTTTGGGCGCGGTTCGGGCGTGGACTCCTCGGCTGACACGGTTCTCCATCGGAGCCCCAATCAAGAACTGTGCCGATCTCCGCGGTTGCCGGCGGATTCCGGGTCCGTCACCGGCCCTGAAAGAGTTTGTTAACTATCCGAAAGATAGGGTTGCTGGGCTGGCAAGGCCACGCTCCGCCACCGCTCGCGCTTAGGATTCCATGACCGCGCATGCTGAAGACGACGTTCCGACCGATGGCCTGCCGCGCAAGAAATTCAGCGGCAAGAAGCTGGTTCTGTACGTCATTCTTCCGCTGGTGCTGCTGATCGGCGCCGGGGCGGGCGTGTATTTCAGCGGCCTGCTGGATTCGCTGCTCGGCAAGAAGGAGGAGCATGCGGAAGCGCCGGCGGAACCGGCGCAGCCCGACCTGCACGCCGCACCGGTCTTCTACGACCTGCCCGACATGCTGGTGAACCTGAACAGCAGCGGCAAGCGTCCGGCCTTCCTGAAGATCAAGATATCGATCCAGCTTTCGAAGGGAGAGGACATCCCCGCCGTCGAGCATGTGCTGCCGCGCATCATCGACAATTTCCAGGTCTATCTGCGCGAATTGCGGCTGGAGGATCTGAAGGGGTCGGCGGGCATGTACCGCCTGCGCCAGGAACTGCTGATGCGGATCACCGCGTCCGCCCACCCGGTGAAGGTCAAGGACGTGCTGTTCAAGGAAATGCTGGTCCAGTAGGGGCGGCGGAAACGGGCCATGAGCAACACCGAGGAACTGAGCGAAGAAGAACGCCTTGCCGCCGAATGGGCCGCCCTCGCCGAAGACAGCGGCGATATGGGCGACATGGCGGACATGGGCGGCGGCGGCTCGACCCGCGTCCTGAACCAGGACGAGATCGACAGCCTGCTCGGCTTCGACCAGGGCGGTGCCGGGGATGGCGACAACTCCGGCATCATGGCGCTGGTCAACTCGGCGCTGGTCAACTACGAACGCCTGCCCATGCTGGAGGTGGTCTTCGACCGCCTCGTCCGCATGATGTCCACGTCGCTTCGCAACTTCACCTCCGACAACGTCGAGGTCAGCCTCGACCAGATCTCGTCGGTTCGTTTCGGCGACTATCTGAACTCCATCCCGCTGCCCGCGATGCTGTCCGTCTTCAAGGCGGAGGAATGGGACAACTACGGCCTGATGGTGGTGGACTCGGCGCTGATCTACTCCATCGTGGACGTGCTGCTGGGCGGGCGGCGCGGCACGGCGGCGATGCGCATCGAGGGCCGCCCCTACACGACCATCGAGCGCAACCTCGTGGAACGCATGGTCCATGTGGTGCTGTCCGACCTGTCCGCCGCCTTCGACCCGCTGTCGCCCGTCACCTTCCGCTTCGACCGGCTGGAGACGAATCCGCGCTTCGCCACCATCGCGCGCCCGGCCAACGCGGCGGTGCTGGTCAAGCTGCGAATCGACATGGAGGACCGCGGCGGGCGCCTGGAACTGATGATCCCCTACGCGACCCTGGAACCGGTGCGCGAGCTTCTGCTCCAGATGTTCATGGGTGAGAAGTTCGGCCGCGACTCGATCTGGGAAACCCACCTCGCCTCCGAACTGCTGGTTACCGACGTGGACATCTCCGCGGTGCTGGACGAGGTGACGATGACCCTGCACGATGTGCTGAACTGGCGCGTCGGTACGCGAATCCTTCTGAACGCCACGCCGGACGGCGCCATCGAGCTGCGCTGCGGCGACGTTTCCATGTTCCAGGGCCGCATGGGCCGCAAGGGCGGACACATCGCCGTGCGGATCGAGCGGGAGCTGCCCAAGCAGGAGGTCATGCGGCTATGAGCCCGACCCTCACGCTCGTCCTCGATCTGGTGATGGTGGGGCTGCTGGCCGCGACCATCGCCTACGCGATCATTCTCAACAAGCAGATCGTCAAGCTGCGGGAAAGCCGCGGCGAGATGGCCGAACTGGTCCGCGGCCTGAACGAGGCCATGTCCCGCGCCGAAACCGGCGTGCGCAGCCTGAAGAAGACGGCGTACGACACCGGCGACGACCTTCAGCGCACGGTCGCCAAGGCGCAGACCCTGCGCGACGAGCTGGAATTCATGATCGAGGCCGCAGACGCCATGGCGAACCGGCTGGGCAATGTTGGCGGCGAGCGTCCGAAACAGGCCCCCGCCGCGCGTCCGGCGGCGCGCCCCGGCCTGTCGGCCCGCCCGACCGTCGCCCCGCGCCCGATCGTCGAGGATGACCACGGTCACGACGACCATGATCACGACGATGACGGCGTTCACGGGCATGGCGACCACGACGATCACGACATTCACGGGCACGACGACCTGCCGCCGCTGCGCTCCGCCTCCTTCCGGAACGAGGCGCTGCGGGCCGATCCGCTGCGGGCCGATCCATTGGCGCGCCGTCCGGCGGCGGTGCCCGATCCCATCGTCCGCGAGGGCGAGAGCTTGTCCCGCGCCGAACGTGAACTTCTGCAAGCCATCGAGAACGCCGGCAAGGGGGTCGGATGAGCGACACCACCACCGCGAAAGGCGCGTCCGCCGCTGCCGGCGGGGAGCCCAAGGTCGTGATCCGTCCGGCGGGAGCCACCCCGACCGGCGTCCGCACCAGTCAGAGCGTGGCCGGCAAGCCGGGCGGGCAGGCCGCGGGCCAGCCGTTCGCGGGCCAGCCGTCCGCTCAAGTCGCGGCCCAAACCGCCGCCAAACCGAAGCCGAAAGCCAAGGTGAAGGCCAAGGCCAAGCGCAAGCCCGCGGTTCCGCGCCGCCCGTTGTCGGAGCGGATGCGCGAGAAGCTGAAGGCGTGGCGGTTCCGCATCCTGCCCCTGACCATCTTCGTCGCGGTGCTGATGCTGGGAGTGCGCGTCGGCGACCTGTGGCGGATCACCACGCGCGACGCCCGCCTGCCGGAATTCCCGGCCACCCTGGCGCAGGGGCAGAGCGCCGTTCCGGCCCCGCCCATGCAGCTTGCCGCCAACGGCGCCAAGCCCTCGCCCGAACCGGCCCCGGCCCAGGGCGGCGCGAGCAACGGCGCGCCGCCCAACCCGACCCCTCCGGACAACGCCGCGCTCGGCCCCGTGAAGAACGAGGAACTGCTCCAGCATTTCGCCGACCGCCGCGCCGAGATCGAACGCCGTACCAAGGAGTTGGAGCAGCGCGAAGCCCTGCTGACCGCCGCCGAGAAGCGCATCGACCAGAAGGTGCAGGAGTTGGACAAGGTCCGCACCGATATTCAGAAGCTGATGCGCCAGGGTGACGAGAAGCAGGCCGCACAGCTCGAAAGCCTCGTGAAGATCTACGAGACGATGAAGCCAAAGGAAGCCGCCCGCATCTTCGAGGAACTGGACATGCCCGTCCTGCTGGGGGTGGTGGAGCGGATGAAGGAAACCAAGACGGCGCCGATCCTGGCCGCCATGGACCCGCTGAAGGCCAAGGAACTTACCTCCGCGCTAATGGAGCGGCGGGGCCTGCCGGCGGCGCCGAAGAACTGAATACGCCCTTTGGTTGCGCTGGAGGGCGGTCGCGGGTATGACCGTGCGGATGGTCATACCAACGGCCTGTTGGGTCGCCGCTAAATATACGTATACATACTATCAGGAAGGTATAGGCGCGGAACGGACGGCTCCGGTTCATGTTGGCTCCGGCGTGTTCGGGCAATGCAAGCTTGCCCAGCAGCAAGAAGGAAGGAGACGAGATGAACGACCAGAACCAGGGCCGTAGCTCGGGTGGTCAGCATTCCGGCGGTAACTTCAAGAAGGACCCCGAGCGTGCGGCGGAAGCCGGCCACAAGGGCGGCCAGGTATCCGGCGGCAACTTCAAGAACGATCCGGAACGCGCGTCCGAAGCCGGCCACAAGGGTGGCCAGCATTCTGGCGGCAACTTCAAGAACGACCCCGAGCGTGCGTCTGAAGCCGGCCACAAGGGTGGTCAGCAATCCGGCGGCAACTTCAAGAACGATCCGGAACGCGCCTCGGAAGCGGGCCGCAAGGGCGGCGAGCACAGCCATGGCGGCGGGCGGGGCAGCGGGAGTTAACCGTTAGGACCGTGCCGCTGGCACAAGAGCGTTGTGCAACGGAGACAAAGGGCCGCCTTGATGGCGGCCCTTTGTCCGTTTCGCGGAATCGGTTTGAAGCAAATTGCCGCACCATTCTTCTAAGTTTGACAGTGGCGGCGCTGGTGAGGGTTACCGCTTTCCTTCCGATTGCGCTGTTCATTCCCGTCTTTCCGTTGCGACGTTTCAGCCGCTTAACGGCGTGTTAACCGACCGAAATTAGGGTTGGAGAGGCTGACGAGGCTCCGAGTCGGCGGCGGTCGTGCATGGGCGCGATGCTGGATCATTCCGGCGTCGGGCGTCTGCGTCCGGGCCGGCCGACGCACCCGATCGCACGCAGGCCGGACAAGACCACGGAACCGCTCACATCGGAACGCACATGGCCCCGCCCGTATCCTCCTCGCTCGCCGAACAGAAGCTTCTGCGCCAGCAGCTCGACGCCGCCCATGCCGAAGCGGCCCAGCCGCTGACCCGCGACGAGGTGACGGACATCGTCCGCTCCATCCTCGGCAGCATGGACGGCGACATCTCCGCCACCGACCTGCGCCTCTACAAGGAGGTGGTGGACCTCGCCCGCTTCATCGAAGGCGCCAAGCAGGAACTGGCGGCCCTCCAGCCCGCGGAAATCCGCGATCAGCACATTCCCAACGCCACGGATGAGTTGGACGCCGTCGTCGGCGCCACGGAGCAGGCCACCTTCGCCATCTTCGACGCCTGCGACGTCATCACCAGCATCTCAGGCCAGATCGACCCGGAGAATTCGGCGAAGCTGACCGAGCAGGTGACCAAGATTTTCGAGGCCTGCAATTTCCAGGACATCACCGGCCAGCGCATCTCCAAGGTGGTGCGCACGCTGAAGCACATCGAATCGAAGGTGGACATGATCGTCGCGGCCTTCGGCGACGAGGTGCGGCAGAACCACACCCGGCCCGCCACCGCCGAAGTCCACACCGATCCGGCGCCCAACTTCGCTACCGACCGCGCGGCGGACGATCCGGAGGCCGGGTTGCTGCACGGGCCGCAGATGACCAGCGCCGCCATGGACCAGGACGAGATCGACCGCCTGCTGGCGAGCTTCGATTAATCCCATGGCTGCGCCCGGCCACAGGAAGCCGGACCTGTCGGGCAGCCGGCCGAACCCGAACAACGGAAGCATCGTGCTTCTGCTGTCGCTGTTCCTGTTGCTGCTCGTCTTCTTCATCGTGCTGAACGCCCAGTCCGTGCAGACCTCCCAGCGGGTGCGCACGGTTCTGGTGTCGCTGGAGCGCAGCTTCCCCGCCTTCTTCATCGACCCCCGCCTGCGCGACGAGCAGGCCGACCCGCTGGCCTCGCGCGCCGGCACCGTCTTCGCCGTGCAGCGGCTGAGCGGGCTGGGCAACCTGTTCGCCACCGCCATCGCCGTGGCGAAGGTGGAAAGCGTGACTCCGGGCCGCCTGCTGGAGGTGCGGATCCCCGCCGACGAGCTGTTCCTGCCCGGAACGGCGGACCTGCGCCCGGACCGGATGGGGCTGATCGACCGGGTGGCCGATGCGCTGTTGCAGAACCGGCCCGGCGAGCGGATCGAACTGGACGCGCTGCTGTCCATCGGCCCGGCGGGCGGACCCAGCCAGCCGCCCGGCCCGGTGGTGCGGGCCGGCGCGCTGGCCCGGCTGCTGATCGCCGACGGGGCGCCGACGGACGCCGTGACGGTGGGCATCGAACGCGGCGCGCCCGGTGCCGTCCGCCTGCTGTTCAGCCTGCGCGCCATGGACGACCCGCCGGGGAGAGGGCGCCGATGATCCGCCTGCCCAAACTCCCCAAGGCCGAGGACAAGAGCGGCGGCCACAACCGGACGATCTGGCTGATCAGCTTCACCGACCTGATGTCGCTGCTGCTGGCTTTCTTCGTGCTGATGTATTCGATGAGTGAGCCGGAGGCCCAGCGCTGGACCGGTCTGGTCAAGTCGCTGTCCTCCGCACGCTCCACCGCGGTCACGCCTTCTTCCGTGCCGCCCGAGCCGAAGGCCGCCTTCAACGCCGCCACGGTGGAGTCACATTCCGCGATCAATCTGGACTATCTCAGCGCCCTGCTGCGCACCCAGACCGCAGCCAACGAGGATCTGGCGGCGGTGGAGGTCCGGCGGGAGGACGACCGGGTGGTCATCGGCCTGCCGGCCCATGTGATGTTCGACCCGACCGGCGGCAGCTTCACCGACCAGGGGCGGCGCGTGCTGTACCTGCTGGGAGCCGCGGTGGGCCGGATCGGCAACCGGATCGAGGTCATCGGCCATGCCGAGCGGGAAGACCAGTCCGCGGGGCTGGGTTGGGAACGCGCCCTGACCCGCGCGGTTGCCGTTGCGGCGCTGCTGCGCGAGACGGGCTACAAGCGCGATCTCGTGGCGCGCAGCGTGATGAGCGAACCCGCCGGCATCGACCCGGTGCAGGGGGGGGCGCGGGTGGATGTGGTGGTGCGTGAGGAAACGGCGGGGCCGCCCGTGTCGGGACCGGCCGCCGATTCAGAGCTGGAGGAATGACGCGGATGGGGCGGGGCAGGGCATACCGGCGCTGGCTGTGCGGATTCGTGGCCGCCACGGCGCTGCTTGCCCTTCTGCCCGCCGCGATCCCGGCCGCCTGGGCCGCCGACGTCCCGGTGCGTGCCGCCACCCACAAGACCTTCGGGCGCATGGTGTTCGACTGGCCCCGGCGGACCGGCTACAGCGCGTCGGTGGAGGGCAACACGCTGGTTGTCCGCTTCGATGAGCCGATCAACGCCGCGCTGGACCGCACGGTGTCGGCCTTGCCCGATTATTTGTCGGGGGTGCGGATCGGCGGCGACGGCAAGACCGTGACCTTCGACCTGAAGCGCCCGGTGACGCTGAAGAGCTTCCGCAACGGCAACGCCGTGGCGCTGGACCTGACCCCCGCGGCGGAGGCGCCAGCCCCCGCCCAGCCACAGGCGCCGGCCCAGGCTCGACCTGCGGCCCAGGCCGCCAAGGTGGAGCCTCCCGCCGCCGCGCGCTCCGCGGGCCGGGTGACCGTCAGCGCCGACGACACGCCGCAGCAGAGCCGCCTGTCCTTCACCTGGCCGGAGGGGGTCGATTACACGCTGCGCCGCGACGGCGCGTCGGCCACCCTGCTGTTCGACCGCAACGGCACCGCCGATCTGGCGCCGGTGGCCAAGGCGAAGCTGCGCAACATCCAGAATGTGGAGCAGTTCCGGCAGGCGAACGGCGCTCTGGCCGTTACCTTCGCCGTGCCGCAGGACGCGGAAGTCAAGGACGGCACGTCGGGCCGCTCCGTGGTGGTCGAGGTGCTGAATCCGGGCACGCGCGCCGGTCTTCCGGCAAACGAAACGGCGAACGCCTCCCCGCCGCCCGGTGCCACCACGACCACGGTACGCCCGCCGCCCGCCGCGGTTCCTGGGCCGGCAACGCCTCCGGTACCCGCCGCGGCCAAGCCGAACCCGGCGCCTTCCCCGTCGAAGGAGGCCGCCGCAGCCTCCGCGCCGGCGAAGCCGGAGGCGGCGAAGCCCGACCCCGCCAAGGCCGAACCACAGGGGCCGACCCTGGTCTTCGACGCGGGCGGTCCGGCATCCATCGCCGTCTACCCGCGCGCCGGCCATCTCTACATCGTGTTCGACAAGCCCCTGCCCATCGGCGCCGGAAAGGCCATCGGCGGCGGGGCCGGAACGGTCGGCGCGATCGAACCGGTGCCGGCCACCGGGGGCAGCGCCTTCCGCACCAAGATCGGTGCGCTCGTCTGGCCGAAGATCGAACGGCAGGGCACGAGCTGGAAGATCACGCCGAGCAGCCGCCTGACCGGCACGCCGCCCTTCGAACTGCGGATCGATCCGGAACCGGACTTCCTTCTGGGCGCGCGGCTGGTCGTGCGGGCGGCGGACGCGGCGACCGTGGTGACGCTCACCGACCCCGATGTCGGCGACCGTCTCCAGATCGTCCCGCTGCCGGTTCCCGGGAACGCCATTCCCGATTCGCTCCGCTACGCGGACCTGGAACTGTTGCCCAGCTACCAGGGCGTCGTCGTGCGGCCCATCGCCGACGCCGTCACCGTCCGCCCGGTGAAGGAAGGGGTGGAACTGACCGCTGCGGGCGGCCTGCATCTGTCGCCCATGGCCGACGCCGGGAACCGCCCGGCGGCCACGGCCCAGACGGGCGGCCAGCCGGGGAGCCAGACGGCGGCGCTGCCGTCACGGCCCTCCCCCGGCGGCGCCTCCTCCAACACGCTGACGCCGCCCACCGATCCGAAGCCGGTGCCCGCCGGACGGCGCCTGTTCGACCTGCCGGCCTGGAAGAAGGGCGATCTCGACCATTACACGGAGGCGCGGCAGAACCTTCAACTCGGCGTCGTCAACGCGCCGGAATCCGAACGCCCCCGCGCCCAGCTCGACCTCGCCCGTTTCTATCTGGCGAACGGATTCGGGCAGGAAGCCATCGGCATGATGGAGGTGCTTCAGGAAGGTCAGCCAGACCTGGAAGGCTGGCCGGAATTCCGCGCCCTTCGCGGGGCCGCGCGCTTCCTGGCCGGCAACCTCGACGCCGCGGCGGAGGATTTCGCCCACCCGAACCTCGCCAACAACGGGGAAGCCGCGCTGTGGCGCGCCGCCATCGCGGCGGACCGCACCGACTGGCCGGCGGCGCAGGCCGGTTTCAAGACCGCGGCGCCGATCCTGAACTCCTATCCCGACCCGATCCTGACCAAGCTGGCGACCCGCGCCGCCGAGGCCGCGCTGCGGACCGGCGACGCGCCCTTCGCCAAGCGGTTGCTGGACCGCATCGCGGAACGCGGCGGCACGGACGCGGAGGAGCGGCCCGACGTCCAGTATCTCCGCGGCCTCTACTATGCCCAGACCAACGAACCGGATCGGGCGCTGGAGCAGTTGAACGCCTCCTACAACGGTCTAGACCGCTATTACCGGGCCAAGGCCGGGCTGGCGCTGGTAAACCTGCAACTGGCCGAAGGCCGCATGTCGCCGCCCGCCGCGGCGGAGCGGTTGGCCGGACTGACCTTCACCTGGCGCGGCGACGAGCTGGAGATGCAGGTCCGCCAGCGCATGGGCGAGGTGCTGATCGCCGCCGGCCAGTATGCCGACGGCTTCAACGCCATGAAGGAAACCGCCGCCCTGGTCGCCGACACGCCGCGGGCGGAGGAGATCACCCGCGAGATGTCGCGCATCTTCGCCGACCTCTACAAGGACGGGGCGCAGAAGCTGCCGACCATCGAGGCGCTCCAGCTCTACGACCAGTTCCGCGAACTGACCCCGGTGGGTGAGGCGGGCGACGAGGTGATCCGGCAGCTTGCCGAGCGGCTGATCTCCGTGGACTTGCTCAGTCGCGCCGCGGATCTGTTGCAGCATCAGGTGGAATACCGCCTGTCCGGCGAGGAAAAGGCGCGCGTCGGCACGCGTCTCGCCTCCGTCCGCCTGCTCGACAACAGGCCGGAGGATGCGCTGCGGGCGCTGGAGCTGTCCAACGTGCCGAACCTGCCGGCGGAACTGGTCGGCGAACGCCGTCTGATGCAGGCCAAGGCGCTGGCCGAGCTGGGCCGTGGGGACGAGGCGCTGCTGCTGCTGTCAGAGGACGACGGCAAGCCGGCCAACTCGCTGCGGGTGGACATCGCGTGGCGCGCGCAGAAGTGGGAAGCCGCGGCCTTCGCGCTGAACAAGCTGATCGGTCCGCCCCCGCCGCCCAATCAGCCGATCAACCCGGCGACCTCGCAACTCGTGCTGAACCGCGCCGTGGCGCTGGCGCTCGCCGGGGATGGGACGAACCTCAACCTGTTGCGCAAGGAATTCGGGGCGGCCATGGTCAACGGTCCCGATGCCGACGCCTTCCGCGTGCTGACCCGTCCGGAACAGGCGCTTGGACTGATCGACGTCGGCACCGTCCGCTCCCGCGTGGCGGAGGTGGACGTGTTCCAGAAATTTCTGAAGAACTACCGCGGCAAGCAGAACGCGGCGATCAATTAGGCCCGCCCCGGCGATCGACCGGGGCGCCGATGTGGCTGCAATATGTGGCTGCAATCCATGGAGCGGCGCTTTTCTCGACGCCGATGCGTCAGAGCTGAACCTGGGTGCCCAGCTCGACCACGCGGTTCGGCGGGATCTTGAAGAAGTCGGTGGCGCTGACCGCCGTGCGGGACATCACGACGAACAGCTTCTCCCGCCACTGGGCCATCTGCGGGTTGATGCGGGGGATCAGCGTCTCGCGGCCCAGGAAGAAGGAGGTCGTCATCACATCGAACTCCAGCCCGAACGCCTTGCACAGCCGCAGCGCCTTCGGAATGTTCGGCTCCTGCGAGAAGCCGTAGCGGACCGTCAGGCGGTAGAAGCCGTCCGCCAGCCCTTCCAGAACGACGCGCTCCTTGGCCGGGACGCGGGGCACGTCCTCGACCACGACGGTCAGGAAGACGATGCGCTCATGCATCACCTGATTGTGCTTCAGGTTGTGCAGCAGGGCGATGGGCACCGTGTCGGCGCTGGAGGTCAGGAAGATCGCCGTGCCCTTCACCCGCTGGATATCTGTGGATTTGGCGTGCCGTTTGACGAAGCCGTCCAGCGGCAGGGAGTCCTCGGCCAGCCGGCGGTTCAGAACGGCGCGACCGCGGCGCCATGTGGACATCAGCCCCAGCGTCACCGCGGCGATGACCAGCGGCACCCAGCCGCCATGCGGGATCTTCACCGCGTTGGCGAGGAACAGCGCCAGATCCATGCTGAGGAACAGCGTGCCCGCCGCCAGACAGACCGGCAGGCTCCAGTTCCAGCGGCGGTGCGCCACGACCAGCGCCAGGATGGTGGTGATAACCATGTCGCCGGTCACCGCGATACCGTAGGCGGTCGCCAGACGGCTGGAGGACTCGAACCAGACGACCAGACCGATGACCGCGAACAGCAGGCCCCAGTTGGCGCGCGGGATGTAGATCTGCCCGCCTTCCTCCTGCGAGGTGTGGCGGATGTCCAGCCGCGGGCACAGGCCGAGTTGCACCGCCTGCCGCGTCAGGGAGAAGACGCCGGAAATCACCGCCTGGCTGGCGATCACCGCCGCACAGGTGGACAGAAGGACCATGGGATAAAGGCCCCACTCCGGCACCAGCAGATAGAAGGGGCTGCGCACCGCCGTGGGATCGCTCAGCAGCAGGGCGCACTGGCCGAGATAATTCAGCAGCAGCGCGGGCAGGACCACTGTCAGCCACGCCACCTTGATGGGGCGCCGGCCGAAATGGCCCATGTCGGCGTACAGCGCCTCGCCTCCGGTGACGGCCAGAACGACGGCGCCCAGCACCAGGAAGCCGATCCAGCCGTTCGACGCGAAGAAATACAGGGCGTGGCGCGGGTCGAGCGCGGCCAGCACCTGCGGCTCCTTCACCAGCTCGATCAGGCCCAGCAGACCCAGCGTGGCGAACCACGCGACCATGATCGGGCCGAACAGCCGCCCGACCTTTTCGGTGCCGTGGCTCTGGATTCCGAACAGGGCGATGAGGATGCCGACGGTCACCGGCACGACGACGCGCTCCAGCGCCGGCTGCGCCACCTCCAGCCCCTCCACGGCGGACAGGACGGAGATGGCCGGGGTGATCATGCCGTCGCCGTAGAACAGGGCGGCGCCGAACAGGCCCATCGCCATCAGGCCGGACAGCCGCCCGGTGGAGTCGGGCCGGCTGTTGGTCGCCAGCGCCAGCAGGGCCAGGATTCCGCCCTCGCCCTTGTTGTCCGCCCGCATGACGAACAGCACGTACTTCACCGTGACCACCAGCACCAGCGCCCAGAAGACCATGGACATGATGCCCAGGATGTTCTGCGGGGTCAGGGCGAGCCCATGCTCCGGCGAGAAGCATTCGCGCAGCGTGTAGAGCGGACTGGTGCCGATGTCGCCGTACACGACGCCAAGCGCACCGAGGGTGAGCGCGGCCAGCCTGCCCTTGTCGGGTGCCGCGGCTTTCAGGGTCGTGTCTGACATGTGGGACGTGAACGGGGTCCGTTGGGAGTCCAAGCGGGAGATGAAGAAGTCACAAGCTGCGGGTACTGAGGCGATGGGCGGCGCTTGCGCGGGCCAACCCTCTTACGCTCTTTCCCGCTCGGATACCAGCGGAACGCGATGCGCGCGTCCGCAGGCCGTTCCGCCTGCGGCGATCTGCGCCGCCGGTCGGCGTCAACCAACGGAAAACGCACGAGAAAATGGCTACAGCGTGCCGAAGCTGCGGGCCAGCGAACCGGCGATCAGGTACCAGCCGTCCACCAGCACGAAGAAGATGATCTTGAACGGAATCGCCACCATGGTCGGCGGCAGCATCATCATGCCCATCGACATCAGGATCGACGACACCACCATGTCGATGATCAGGAAGGGCAGGAACAGCAGGAACCCGATCTCGAACGCCCGCTTGATCTCCGAGATCATGAAGGCCGGAACCAGCACATGCAGCGGGGTCTGTTCCGCATCCGTCACGTTCTCGATGCGCGCCATGTCCATGAACAGGCGCAAATCCTTCTCGCTGGCGTGCTTCAGCATGAACTCGCGCAGGGGGGCGACCGTGCGGCGGAACGCCTCCATCTCGTCGATGTCCTGGTTGATCAGCGGCTGGATGCCCTGGTTGTAGGACCGCTCGAACACCGGGGCCATCACGAAGAAGGTCAGGAAGACCGCCAGCGACATCAGCACCGTGTTCGGCGGCACCTGCTGGATGCCCAGCGCCGACCGCAGGAAGGACAGAACGATCACGATGCGCGTGAAGGCCGTCATCATGATCAGGATCGACGGGGCCAGCGACAGCACCGTGATCAGCGCGACCATCTGGACGATGCGCCCGGTGGTCGATCCCCCGGCGTCGCCCAGGTCGAAGGTCATGCTCTGCGCCAGCGCCGGCCCTGCGGCCAGCCCCCCGGCGACCCCGATCAGCAGGGCCAGAAGGCCGGCAAACGCCAGACGCCCCGCCACGCTCGTGCCGGCGTTCATGACCGCTCCCCAGGCGGTGGGGCGGAGGCTTCGGCCAGCGCGCCCTGGAAGCCGCCGCGCGGCGCCTGATCGACCACCTGGTCGCCGAATGCGCTCAGCAGCAGCAGATGCTCCCGGTCGTCGCGGCGGACCAGCACCAGCCGGCGCTTGCCGTCCAGCGGCAGCACCTCGACGACGCCCAGCCGGCGTTGGCGGCCCGCCGTGGCGGTCATGCCGCCGAAACCGATGCGGCGCATCACCCAGGCCACCAGCACGATCAGCGCGATGACGAACAGAAGGGCGAGAAGGAATTGGATGTACTGGTCGAGGCCCATGAATCAGGTCTGCTCTGTCAGGTCGGCTTTGTCGGCGTGTCGGGCGGAAGGTCGTCGGGCGCGGCTGCGGTGCCGCGGCCATAGGCGGCGCTGGCGCGCTGACGTGCGGTGTGGGGATCATGCCGCCCTTCGGCGGCGGCGGCCAGCGTCTCCCTCTGGCGGGTCAGCGCCGCGGCGATGGCGTCCAGCGCGGGAATCAGCGACTCCAGAATGATGGCCAGTTCCGCGTCGTTGCGGGCGTCCCGCGCCTCGGCGGACAGGGCGGCGCACAGGGTGGCCACGCGGGTGTCGAGACCGGTCAGGTCCGCCGACAGGCCGGCCTCCATCTGGGCGCGGGTTTCCTCCAGCGCGGCGGCCAGCGCCTGGATGTCCCGGCGGAGCGTGGCGGTGCCGGTCACGGCGCCTCTCCGGAGTCGGTTTCCGCGGAGGGCGGCAACGTTCCGTTGGCGCGGTAGACGTAGGCGAGGATTTCGGCCACGGCGGCGATGGCCTCGATGGGGATTTCGGTGTCGATGTCCACCGCCGACAGGATCTGCATGAGATCCGCGTCCTCGCGCACCTTCACGCCGTTGGCGAAGGCCAGTTCCAGGATCTGTTCGGCCACATGGCCCTTGCCGGTGGCGACCACGCGGGGCAGGGACTGGCCGCCCAGCTCATACCTCAGCGCGACCGCGACGGGTCGGTTGGGAAGAGGGCGGTGGTTCGGAGACGGCTCGGACAAGGGGTTCCTGCCGGATGGCCCGTGTCGGTGGGCGTGTTGTCGATGGGCGTATCCTGGCGGAACATGCTTAACGAAGCATGAAGTCCCGCACCGGTCCGAAGCCGTGGGTTGGATTCATCTTTGATTAACTTAAACGGCGGAAGATTGGGGGTGCTGTGATGCATTCCGCCCGCCTTGATGCGCCCATCCGTGCGTCCGGGCGGCAGGCCCCCAGACCGGAACCCGGCCATGAACCTTGAGAATCTCGGCCTCTTCAAGCTGATATCGCGCAAGATGGGCTGGCTGACCGACCGCCAGAACGTCATTGCGCAGAACATCGCGAACGCCGACACGCCGGATTACAAGGGCCGGGACCTGAAGCCCTTCACCTTCCGCGACGCCTTGTCCGACAGCCGCCGCCTCCAGCCCACCGCGACCAACGCCTCGCACCTTCAGGGGACGCGCGGCGCCGGCGGGCTGAACCAGGAACAGCGCCAGCGCAACCCCTACGAGACGGCGCCGGGCGGCAACAACGTGGTGCTGGAAGAGCAGATGCTGAAGCAGGGGCAGACCGGCATGGACTTCCAGACGATGACGAACCTCTACAAGAAGCAGGTCAACCTGATCCGGACCTCCATCCGCAGCGGCGGTGCTTAAGGGACGGCGGGGCAAAACGGAAAGCGTGTTCGGGGACGAAGGAGGCGGGGCATGGATCTGTACACGTCGATGGCGGTGTCCGCGTCCGGCATGAAGGCGCAGGGAACACGCCTGAAGACCATCGCGGAAAATCTGGCCAACGCCAACACCACCGCGGAGACGCCGGGCGATCTGCCGTACCGGCGCAAGGTCGTGATGTTCCAGAACGAGCTGGACCGGCAGACGGGCGTGAATCTCGTCCGCGTCGCCAAGGTCGATGTGGACAAGAAGGATTTCGAGCGGCGCTACGACCCCTCGCACCCGTCCGCGGATGCCGATGGCTATGTGCTGCTGCCCAACGTCAATTCGGTGGTCGAGGCGATGGACATGCGCGAGGCGCAGCGCTCCTACGAGGCCAACCTGTCGGCGGTGGACAGCGCCCGCCAGATGCTGATGCGCACCATCGACATTCTCCGCACCTGATGCGGCAAAGATTTTAAAGGAAGGACGCTCGTCCCATGGTCAACCCGATCAACGCCGCCGCGGCCTACGCGAACACGGCCGCCGCCACCACCGGGCCGGGCATGGCCCCGCGCAACGGGGTCAGCTTCGGCGACGTTCTGGAGCAGACCGCCAAGGAGGTCATCGGCGACCTGAAGCAGGGCGAGACGATGACCGCCAAGGCCGCCGTGGGGCAGGCCGACCTGACCGACGTGGTACAGGCCGTGACCAACGCCGAGGTGACGCTTCAGACCGTCACCGCCGTGCGCGACAAGGTGCTGTCGGCTTATCAGGAAATCCTGCGCATGCCGATCTGACGGCGGCGCCCCGAGCAGAAGTGCCCAGAGCGAACCTGTCATGAGCGAAACCGACGTCATCGAGATCTGCCGCACGTCCATCGTCACGCTGGTGTTTGTGGTCGCCCCGGTGCTGGTGGCCATGATGGTGCTCGGCACGGTCATCTCGGTGTTTCAGGCCGTCACCCAGATCAGCGAGCAGACGCTGGCCATGGTGCCGAAGGTGCTGCTGGTCTTCGGCCTGTCGATCCTGCTGATGCCCTTCATGCTGGGACAACTGCGGTCCTTCTTCGAACATGAGGTCGCCGACCGCATCGTCGCCATCGGCACAGGAGCCAACAGCGTACCCAACGCCGGAAATCTGCCCGGCGGCGGCGGATGAATCTGCTCCAGCAGTTTCTGGGCGACCAGATCTTCGTCTGGCTGCTGGTGTTCGCGCGCGTCGGCGCCGCATTCAGCGTGATGCCGACCATCGGCGACGCCTTCGTCTCCACCCGCATGCGCCTTCTTTTCTCCGTCGCGGTCAGCGTTCTGGTGGCGCCGGTCCTGGGTGAACGCATGCCGCCCATCCCCGACAACATCTTCCGCCTGTTCGTGCTGATCGCCGGAGAGGTGACGGTCGGCATCTTCATGGGCACCGTCGCGCGCTTGCTGATGGGCGCGCTGGAGGTGGCCGGGACGATCATCGCGCTTCAGTCCGGCCTGGCGAACGCGCAGATGTTCAACCCGGCCATGGCGTCGCAGGGTTCGCTGCCCGGCGCGCTGCTGGGATGGCTGGGGCTGCTGCTGATCTTCATCACGAACCTGCACCATCTGCTGATCATGGCGGTGGTGGACAGCTATGCCACCTTCGTGCCGGGGGCGGCGATCCCGATCGACGACATGGCGAACGTGATCGGGCAACTGGTCGGCAAGTCCTTCGTATTGGGCGTGCAGATGGCGGCGCCCTTCCTGATTTCCGGCATGCTGTTCGCACTGGCGTTGGGGCTGCTGAGCAAGCTGGCGCCGCAGATCCAGGTGTTCTTCCTGTTCACCTCGCTCCAGGTTGCGCTGGGGCTGTTCATGTTCGCCCTGACGATGGCCGCGATGATGATGTTCTGGCTGACCAATTTCGAGTCCGCCTTCATCGACTTCCTGAGACCGGGCTGAGCGGGGAGGAGAGCCGGTGTCCGAAGACGCGGACGATTCGTCCAAAACAGAAGAGCCGACGCAAAAGAAGCTCGAAGAGGCCCACAAGAAGGGCCAGTACGCGATGACCCAGGAGATCGGCAATTGGCTGATGGTCGCCGCGGCTCTGTTGATCCTGGTCACGACCCTGCCCGGAACGCTGATGGGCATGGTGCCCCGCCTGAATTTCTTCTTCGAACACCTGGACCAGATCCCCATGGACCAGGGCGGGGTGGGCAAGTTGCTGATGCGGGTGATGAAGGATATCCTGTGGGCGCTTTGGCTCCCCATCCTTCTTCTGCTGTTCGCCGGTGTGATGGGCACCATCGGGCAGAAGGGCTTCAACGTCTCCTGGGAACTGATCGTCCCGAAGTTCGAGAAGCTGGACCCGATTTCGGGCATCAAGAACATGTTCAGCGCCCAGAAGGGCGTCGATCTGCTGAAGAGTCTGGCGAAGGTCGCGGTGGTCGGCGGCGTTGCCTATTTGGCGCTCCAGCCGATGATGCTCACCATCGGGCATTACATCGGCATCGACATGATGCTGCTGCTCCATGAAATGGACAGCCTGACCTTCCGGCTTCTGGCCGGCGTCCTCGCCATCCTGACCCTGATCGCCGGGGCCGACCTGTTCTGGCAGCGCCACAGCTTCGACAAGAAGATGCGCATGACCAAGCAGGAGGTGAAGGACGAGCACAAGCAGGCCGAAGGCGACCCCCATGTGAAGGGGCGCATCCGCCAATTGCGGTTCGAACGGGCGCGCAAGCGCATGATGGCGGCGGTGCCCGGCGCCGACGTGGTGGTGACCAACCCGACCCACTTCGCCGTCGCGCTGAAATACGACGCCAAGACCATGGGCGCCCCCATGGTGGTGGCGAAGGGCGCCGACGCCGTCGCCTTCAAGATCCGCGAGATCGCCGAGGAAAACGGCGTACCGGTGATGGAGAATCCGCCCCTCGCCCGTGCGCTCTATGCCGCATGCGATATCGACGAGGAGGTTCCGTCCGAGCACTATCGCGCCGTCGCGGAAGTCATTACCTATGTCTTCAAGCTGAAAGGACGCACGGTGCGGAACTGAGGGCCGTTCCCGGACCTTTCATTGCGGCGAATGGCTGACCTGGAGTTCCGGTGGACGACACGACCTCTTCCTTTGCCGACAGCGCTCCCGCCGGACGCCGCACCGATGGCGCCACGGGGGTGGGGGAACGGCCCGGCGGCGCGTTCGTCACGGGGGCGCTGGCGCTTCTTCTTCTGGCCGGGCTGGTGGCGGCCGGGGCGGGGGTGGTGCTGGATCGCGATCCGCTGGCCTGGGCGGGGCTGACCGCTGCGGGGGCGCTGGCGCTGGTTCTCGCCGTCCGCATGGTCCGTGCGCGCCGGCGGGCGGCCCGCGTCGGGGCCTTGCTGGGCAGCGCGCTGGAAGGGCTGCCGTCCGGCCAGCTCGTTTGCGACGGGGCCGGGCGGGTGGTCTTCGTCAACGGCACCTTCCGTTCCCTGACCGGCTGGAGCGAGGGCGAAGCGCCGTTGCACGCTCTGGAGCGCCAGTTCGCCGACGATCCGGACAGCGCCGAAGCCTTCCGCCGTCTGTGCGAGCGGGTGAAGGGCGGGTACGCCGGTTCCATTGAACTGGCGGTCCGTCAGCAGGGGCGCGCCGCCGAATGGCGCCGCATCCAGGGCCAGCCCATCGACGGGTACGCCGGGGCGGTGATGTGGCGCGTCGAGGACATCACCGTCAGGCGCGAACTGGAGCAGGTGACCCGGCGCGAGCAGACCCAGCTCGTGGACTTCATGGACCATGCGCCGGTCGGCTTCTTCTCGGTGGACCAGAACGGGCGTTTCCAGTTCGTGAACGCGACCCTGGCCAAGTGGCTGGGCTGCGCGCCGGAGGATCTGGTGGAGGGCGGGCGCCGCCTTCACGACGTGCTGGCCCATCCGCCCGCCGACGCCGCCCCCTACGACCTGATGGAGGGCGGCGGGGTCGAGCAGCGCGGCGAGATCGCCATGCGCGGACTCCAGGGCCGCCGTTTCCAGGCCTATGTGGCGCAGAGCGTGGTGAAGGGCGATGACGGGCGGGCGGTCCACACCCGCTCCGTCGTGCGCGACCTGACGCCGGAGCGCGAGTGGCAGGAGGCCCTGCGCCTGTCCGAACAGCGTTTCCAGCGCTTCTTCGAGGACGCCCCCATCGGCATCGCCCTGGTGGACGAGGGCGGGCGGCTGGCCGAATGCAACCAGGCCTTCCTGGCGCTGATCGGCAGCGAGGCCGGCAACGTCATCGGGCGCGCCATGGCCGACCTGATCGTCCCGGCGGAGCGCGCCATGGTGTCGGAGCGGCTGACCGCCGTGCAGGGCGGCTCCGACCCCGCCGCCCCGCTGGAGGTGCGGCTGACCGGCGGGCGGGATCTGGTCGCCCAGCTCTACGCGCGGCGGCTGGGTGGGGTGGGGCCGGAAGGAGGCGCCGGGCTGATCCTCCATTTCATCGACATGACGGAGCGCAAGGGGCTGGAGGCCCAGTTCGCCCAGTCGCAGAAGATGCAGGCGGTCGGCCAGTTGGCCGGCGGCGTCGCGCACGACTTCAACAACCTGCTGACCGCGATGATCGGCTTCTGCGATCTGCTGCTGCTGCGCCACAAGCCGGGCGACCAGTCCTTCAGCGACATCATGCAGATCAAGCAGAACGCCAACCGCGCGGCCAACCTCGTGCGGCAGCTTCTGGCCTTCTCGCGCCAGCAGACCCTTCAGCCGCGCGTGCTGAGCGTGACCGATGTGCTGGCCGAGTTGAGCAATCTGATGCGCCGCCTGATCGGCGAGAACATCGAACTCAAGATGCTTCATGGCCGGGACATCGGCTTCGTGAAGGTGGATCAGAACCAGTTGGAACAGGTCATCATCAACCTCGTCGTCAACGCGCGCGACGCCATGACCGGGGGCGGGCGGCTGACCATCGTCACCTCCAACCATGTGGTGGAGCAGGCGCAGCGCCGCGAGCATGAGACCATCCCCCCCGGCGAATATGTATCCATCGAGGTGATCGACACCGGCTGCGGCATCCCGCGGGAGAATCTCCAGCGCATCTTCGAGCCCTTCTTCACGACCAAGGGCGTGGGGTCGGGCACCGGGCTGGGGTTGTCCACCGTCTACGGCATCGTCCGGCAGACCGGCGGTTTCGTTCTGGTCGATTCGGAGAAGGGGGAGGGGACGAAGTTCACCATCCTGCTGCCCCGCCATAAGGGCGAGGCCCGCCCCGACCAGGGCGAACCGCGCGAGCGGCGCGGCAGCGACCTGACCGGCTCCGGCACCATCATGCTGGTGGAGGACGAGGACGCCGTGCGCGTCTTCTCCGCCCGCGCGCTGCGCAACAAGGGCTATCAGGTGCTGGAGGCCAAGAACGGCGAGGCCGCCTTGCAGCAGATCGGCACGGACGGCAGCCGCATCGACCTGCTCATCACCGACGTGGTGATGCCGCAGATGGACGGCCCGACCCTGGCCCGCCATGTCCGGCAGTTGCGCCCGGAAATGCGGGTGATCTTCATTTCCGGCTACGCCGAGGACCGTCTGGGCGAGATCGACGGGGTGGAGGTCGCCCATTTCCTGCCCAAGCCCTTCTCCCTGAAGCAGCTTGCCTCCAAGGTGAAGGAGGTCATGCGGGAGGGCAGATAAGGGCTGGCGCCTGCCCGACCCGCCAGCCGTGATAGGCCCAGCGTTCCGTTCCCGGCACGTCGAGCGGGTCCCATCCGCCACGCCCGGCGCCGATGGGGCGGTCCGACAGGACCAGCGCCCCCGGTGCCAGGAAGGGTTCGATCAGCCCGCCGACCCAGTGGCGGATGCCATCTTCCTCGTCCTCCCGCGCGCTGCCGATGTCGGCGTGGGCCAACCGAACCGCGCCGCGGAAGCGCTCCGCGGCGGCGGGCAGCGTCTGCCGGAAATCGCCCAGGAACAGCCGGTCCTCCTCCGGGCGCAGGGCGGGGGGCACGCGCGCCCACATGTCGAAGACCAGGATGTCGCGCGGCGGAAACAGGCTGCGCAGATGGTCGTAGGTGCGGCCCTTTCCCAGCCCGACTTCCATCACCAGACCAGGGGTTCCCGCGACGAATCCGGCGGCCCAGCCGAGCGCCGCACGCTGGGCGGTGAGGCGGTCGATCATGCGGTCGAGCGTGGAAGGGACGGTGGTCATGTTCGGCTTCCGAGGGGCTGTTGGCAGGGGGGCTCCCGCTAAACGCAGCAGCCGGTTTCCGGTTGCACGGCGCGTGACCGTTCCTGAATTCGCCCCTGAATTCGCCCCTGAATTCGCCCCTGAATCCAGATGAGAACATTCAAGGAACTTTGAGCTTTGCGGACGAGAACAAATCTGGTACGTTGCGCCCTATCGAATGACCGTTGGCCCAGGGGCCGCAGATGTGATCTAAGAGGGGGAGACGGGCATGTCGTCCGCACAGCTTCGTTTGGTCGAGAAGGATTCCATGGATAAGCAAAAGGCCCTGGATGCCGCTCTGGCGCAGATCGAGCGCGCCTTTGGCAAGGGCTCGATCATGAAGCTCGGCGCCCGCGAGAACACGGTCGAGACGGAGGTCGTTTCCACCGGCTCGCTCGGCCTCGATATCGCGCTGGGCATCGGCGGCCTGCCGCGTGGCCGCATCATCGAGATCTACGGGCCGGAAAGCTCGGGCAAGACGACGCTGGCGCTGCACGCCATCGCCCAGGCCCAGAAGGGCGGCGGCACCTGCGCCTTCGTGGACGCGGAGCACGCCCTCGACCCGGCCTACGCCCGCAAGCTGGGCGTGAATGTGGACGAGCTGCTGATCTCCCAGCCCGACGCCGGTGAGCAGGCGCTGGAGATCGCCGACACGCTGGTGCGCTCCGGCGCCATCGACGTGCTGGTGGTCGACTCGGTCGCCGCCCTGGTGCCGCGCGCCGAACTGGAAGGCGAGATGGGCGACAGCCACGTCGGCCTGCACGCCCGCCTGATGAGCCAGGCGCTGCGCAAGCTGACCGGTTCCATCGCCAAGTCGAACTGCCTGGTGATCTTCATCAACCAGATCCGCCTGAAGATCGGCGTGATGTTCGGCAATCCGGAAACCACGACGGGCGGCAACGCGCTGAAGTTCTACGCTTCCGTCCGTCTGGACATCCGCCGCATCGGCGCCATCAAGGACCGCGAGACGGTGGTGGGCAACCAGACCCGCGTGAAGGTGGTGAAGAACAAGATGGCCCCGCCGTTTCGCGTGGTCGAGTTCGACATCATGTACGGCGAGGGCGTGTCGAAGGTTGGCGAGCTTCTCGACCTCGGCATCCAGGCCGGCGTGGTGGAGAAGTCCGGCGCGTGGTTCAGCTACGACGGCACCCGCATCGGCCAGGGCCGCGAGAACGCCAAGAATTACCTGCGCAACAACCCGGCTGTGGCCGACGCCATCGAGGCGAAGATCCGCGGCAATGCCGGCCTCGTCGCCGATGCCATGATGGGCACCCCGGAAGCCGACGGGGACGCCACCACGCCGGAGTGATCCTTGCCGGTCCTTCGCTGACCAGAAAGGCCCCTCTCCGGTTCGCTGGAGAGGGGCCTTTCTTTTGTGCGAGGCGGAGCGGAAGGATGGCTCCGCCCCCACGCGCTTCATGAACGATCGGAGCGGCCGATCAGAACGGAACGATCAGGCGGCCCCAGGCGCGGGTGTCCTTGCCGCCGTAGTTGTTCTCGTGGACCGTGCGGGTCAGGTAGCCCTGCAGGATCACCTTGTCGAAGTTGTAGCCGACCAGGGCGCCCAACGCGATCTGGTCCTGCTTCTGGTAGGTGGAGGTGGGCTTGGTCAGATCCCAGGAGGCGAAGCCGACGGCACCGGCTGTCCACTTCCCGAAATTCTTCGCGGCGGTGACATCGAGGTTCAGGAAGTCCGGATTGAGCGTCCGCGACGCCGAACGGGTGTGGATGCCATAGATCGTGTTGGCGGTCAGGTTCCAGTCGTCGGCGGTGTAGCTGATGCCGAGGCGCTGGTTGATCGAGGTCGAGTCAAAGCCCAGCTTGTTGCCCACCGGCAGGTAGACGCCCAGCAGGTAGCTGACGCCGAGGCCGTTCCCCAGGTCCCAGGCCAGTTGCCCCGCCAGGAACGGGTTGTAGATGCCGCTCGTGTAGTCGCTGTTCTGGACACCGACGGCAAGCGCGGGCAGGGCGCCCAGCAGTTGGACGCGGGCGCCCAGAACCTTGGCGGGCGTCGACCAGGCCACCACCGGGATGTTCACGGCCAGCGTGGTGTCGGGAGCGCCGTTCTGGCCTCCGCGGACGCCCCAGTTGAAGGTGTCGACGAAATAGACGCCTTCCGGCAACGGCGCACCGACCGCAAGGCCAAGGGTTTCGCCCGGCTGGGTCACCGAACCCGCCGATGCCGGCGAACCCGCCGTCACGCACAGCGCCGTCATGCAGGCCGCGGCGATACCGCCCTTGCGGGCCAGAGAGCCAATGGATTTACGCAGCTTGGAGCCAAGATTATTCAGCATCGTTTTTGCTCTTTCCTTATGCAGTGTCGTCCCCGCAAATCCCCTCAGGGGATTCTGCGCCATGGCGCCCAGTACAAAGAGGCTGATGGCAAGAATCTGTCTATCGACCGCCTGTGCCGTGAACTAATACGATCGATCTGGTACTGGGATACAATGGTACTTTCGTTCGGAGAATTGAGTGCATTTGGAAGAGTTTCGTTCCGCAACTGCGCAATGCGCGCAGCGGAACGGCGGTATTGAGAGGTGGTGGCGCTCGCGTTGATTGCGCTTGCCGTGCGTTCATATGCGAAAGTCCAATGCCTAATGCATTGTAAATAAAAATGGCAAAGCGGGAGCGCATCATTTTCGATCAATGGCACTATACGAAAGAACAATGGGGTCGATTCGTCTTATTAAATTGCTGTTATTGATGATCTTGCGGCGCAATCGTCGGTTTTTGGTGCCAATAGTTCTTTTGACCAAATAGTACTTAAAGACGAAGCCGCAGGCCGCGATTCCGCCGCCAGCCCCGCCGACGCTGGAGATTTCGGCTGGCGCCGCTGTATGGGCGGTCGGCGGCGGCACTCTGTGGACAGCCACCGCAAGTCACGTTAAAAGCACGGTTCGGCCGCGATAAAGGCCGCGCCGCCGACTGTAGCCGACCGTAGCCGGAGCCTGGACAGCTTATGAAGACCGCCAACGACATCCGCCGCACGTTCCTGGACTTTTTTGCGAAGAACGGCCACCAGATCGTGGAGTCGTCGCCGCTGGTTCCGCGCAACGACCCGACTCTGATGTTCACGAACGCCGGCATGGTGCAGTTCAAGAACGTCTTCACCGGGGCGGAGCAGCGGCCCTATTCGCGGGCGACCACCTCGCAGAAGTGCGTGCGCGCGGGCGGCAAGCACAACGACCTGGACAACGTCGGCTACACGGCGCGGCATCACACCTTCTTCGAGATGCTCGGCAACTTCTCGTTCGGCGACTACTTCAAGGACGACGCGATCGCCTTCGCCTGGAACCTCGTGACGAAGGAGTTCGGGCTGCCGGCGGACAAGCTGCTGGTCACCGTCCACAGCTCAGACGAGGACGCGGCGGGTATCTGGCGCAAGGTCGCCGGCCTGTCGGACGACCGCATCATCCGCATCCCGACCGACGACAATTTCTGGCGCATGGGCGACACCGGCCCCTGCGGCCCCTGCTCGGAAATCTTCTTCGACCACGGTCCGCACATCGCCGGCGGTCCTCCGGGTTCGCCCGATCAGGACGGCGACCGCTTCATCGAGATCTGGAACCTCGTGTTCATGCAGTTCGAGCAGCGCGGTCCCGACGACCTGATCGCCCTGCCGAAGCCGTCCATCGACACCGGCATGGGGCTGGAGCGTCTGGCCGCGGTGCTCCAGGGCAAGCACGACAACTACGACATTGACCTGATGCGCGCGCTGATCGTGGCCTCCGCCGAGGCGACGAAGACCGCGCCGGACGGCGCGCACGCCGTCTCGCACCGCGTCATCGCCGACCATCTGCGCTCCTGCTCCTTCCTGATCGCCGACGGCGTGCTGCCGTCGAACGAGGGCCGCGGCTATGTGCTGCGCCGCATCATGCGCCGCGCCATGCGCCACGCCCACATGATCGGTGCGCGCGAGCCGCTGATGCACCGTCTCGTCCCGGCGCTGATCCAGCAGATGGGCGACGCCTATCCGGAGCTGAACCGCGCCCGCGCCCTGATCGTCGAGACGCTGAAGCTGGAGGAAACCCGCTTCAAGCAGACGCTGGAGCGCGGCCTGCGCCTGCTGGAGGACGAGGTGGGCCGTCTGGGCGAGGGCCAGCCGCTGCCCGGCGACGTCGCCTTCAAGCTGTACGACACCTACGGCTTCCCGCTGGACCTGACCCAGGACGTGCTGCGCACCCAGGGCCGTCCGGTGGATGAGAGCGGCTTCAAGGCCGCCATGGACGAGCAGCGCCGCAAGGCCCGCGAATCCTGGGCCGGCTCGGGCGAGGCCGCGACCGAGAAGCTGTGGTACGAGCTGAAGGACGAACTGGGCGCCACGGAGTTCTTCGGCTACGACACCGAGGTCGCCGAGGGCAAGGTGACCGCCATCGTCAAGGGCGACGCCCGCGTGGAGCAGGCCGCCGCCGGGGAAGAGGTGCTGGTCATCGTGAACCAGACGCCTTTCTACGGCGAGTCGGGCGGTCAGGTCGGCGATGCCGGCGTGATCTTCTCCGCCGAGGGCACCGAGGTCGCCGTCTCCGACACCCAGAAGAAGCTGGGCGCCGTCTGGGCGCATGTCGGCACGGTCACCAAGGGCACGCTGAAGGTCGGCGACGTGGTGGAACTGCGCGTCGACACGGAGCGCCGCTCGGCCATCCGCGCCAACCATTCGGCCACCCACCTGCTGCACGAGGCGCTGCGCCGCCGCCTGGGCGAGCATGTCACCCAGAAGGGTTCGCTGGTCGCGCAGGAGCGTTTGCGCTTCGACATCAGCCAGCCGACCGGCCTGACCCCGGCGGACATCGCCGCGGTGGAGGACGAGGTGAACCGCCGTATCCTGGGCAACAGCGAGGTCGTCACCCGTCTGATGTCCCCCGACGAGGCCCGCGCCGCCGGCGCCATGGCCCTGTTCGGCGAGAAGTACGGCGACGAGGTGCGCGTGGTTTCCATGGGCGGCCCGCACGGCGAGCTTGACCGCGACTACTCCATCGAGCTGTGCGGCGGCACCCATGTCCGCCGCACCGGCGACATCGGCCTGTTCAAGATCGTCGCCGAGGGTGCGGTCGCCGCTGGCGTGCGCCGCATCGAGGCGCTGACCGGCACCGGCGCCAAGGCGTGGCTGTCGGAGCGCGACCATCTGCTGTCCGAGGCCGCGTCCGTCCTGAAGGTCCGTCCGGAGGACGTCCCGTCGCGCCTCGCCGCCCTGGTCGACGAGCGCAAGAAGATGGAGCGCGAACTGGCCGAACTCCGTCGCCAAGTGGCGATGGGTGGCGGCGCCAAGGCGGACGGCGGCGGCGAGGCCAAGGACATCGCGGGCGTGAAGTTCGCCGCCCGCGTGGTCGAGGGGCTGCCGGCCAAGGACCTGAAGCCGATGGCCGACGAGCTGAAGAAGCAGGTCGGTTCCGGCGTGGTGGTGCTGATCGCCTCGAACGAGGGCAAGGCGTCCATCGTCGTCGGAGTCACCGACGACCTGACCGCCAAGGTCAGCGCCGTCGATCTGGTGCGCGTCGGTGCGGAAGCGCTGGGCGGGAAGGGCGGCGGCGGCCGTCCGGACATGGCCCAGGCCGGCGGCCCGGACGCCGCGCTGGCCCCCGCCGCGGTCGAGGCCATCGAGAAGGCCGTCGCGTCGAAAGTTGCATCATAACGTGACTTGACTGCTTCTTTGTGTCGCAACCGGTTTCGGTTGCGACAAGTTGTGTACCCCTGGTCCGGCCTTTACCTTCGCGGTGGAGGAAACGCCGGGCCAGGGAGTGCGCTATGCCGTACATCGTCTGGCGAAGCAGGATGAGCGTCGGCATCGAGCGGATCGACGAAGATCACAAACAAATGATCCGCTGCGTGAACGACCTGGATGTCGCGATCAACCAGGCCAATTATGACCCACGGTTGACCGCGCAGACCCTGCTGAGCCTGTGCCAATACACGAAGTCCCATTTCGACCGCGAAGAAATGCTGATGCGGGCGGTCGAATACCCTGACTTCGCCGCTCACAAGCATCAGCACGACACCGCCCGCACGATCCTTCAGGACATCTGCGAAAGCTTCATGCTGGCGCCGGACAAGGCGGCGGCGGAGCGCATCTACAAGTTCGCCGCGGACTGGCTCGTCCAGCACATCCTCATCTCGGATATGAAGATGGTTCCGCATATCGTCGGGAAGGCGGCGCCGGCATCGGCCCCGGCTCCGGCGCCCTCCGCCGTATCGTGATGCCGGGCCGGTCGGGGATGCCGTAACGCCGGTATTCCCGCGCCAGTTGGCCGGTCAGGGCCAGTCCGGCCATCCGCACATCCGCCATCAGCGACGCCAGCGGCGCGTCCAGTGTCTTGGGCCGGTTCCGCTCCACCAGGAAATGCCCCAGCCACGCGGCCCCATAGCCGACGAGCGGTGCCGCCAGAAGCGCCCGCCGGTCGCGGCGTGCCATCCCCACCGCCAGCAGGGCCGCCGCGGCCACCGTGCCGGCGACGTGCAGGGCGCGGTTCGCCGGGTGGCGGTGCTGTTCCAGGTAGCCGGGCCAGAAATTCGGATCGGTCGCCATGGCGGACTCCTTCCGCGGAGGAACGCCGGGCGTCCCCCGGCGGTTCCGTCTTGCATGATGCCCGCCGTGCTGGAAGGATGCGGGCCGACAAACGACACCGTGGAACCGACTGGCATGCGCTTCACCGGCACCGACTCCTACGTCGCCACCGAAGATCTGATGGTGGCCGTCAACGCGGCCATCACGCTCCAGCGCCCGCTGCTGGTGAAGGGGGAACCGGGCACCGGCAAGACCGTGCTGGCCCAGGAGGTCGCCCGCGCCCTGAACAAGCCGCTGCTCGCCTGGCACATCAAATCCACGACCAAGGCGCAGCAGGGCCTTTACGAGTACGACGCCGTCAGCCGCCTGCGCGACAGCCAGCTCGGCGAGGAGCGGGTGCATGACATCGGCAACTACATCGTGCGCGGCAAGCTGTGGGAGGCGTTCGAGGCGCCGGATGCCCCGGTCCTGCTGATCGATGAGATCGACAAGGCCGACATCGAGTTCCCCAACGACCTGCTGCTGGAACTCGACCGCATGGAGTTCCACGTCTACGAGACGCGCCAGACGGTCAAGGCGGCGCGGCGCCCCCTCGTCATCATCACCTCCAACAACGAGAAGGAACTGCCGGACGCCTTCCTGCGCCGCTGCTTCTTCCACTACATCCGCTTCCCCGACCGCGACACGATGGAGCGGATCGTGGATGTCCATTATCCGGGCCTGAAACAGGATCTGCTGCGCGAGGCGATGTCGCTGTTCTACAGCCTGCGCGAGGTGCCGGGGCTGAAGAAGAAGCCGTCCACGTCGGAGCTTCTGGACTGGATCAAGCTGCTGATGGTCGAGGATGTGGACCCCGAGACGCTGCGCGCCAAGGACGCCCGCAGCCTGATCCCGCCGCTGTGCGGGGCGCTGCTGAAGAACGAGCAGGACGTGCATCTGCTGGAACGGCTGGCCTTTCTCGCCAAGCGGGAAGGGCGGTAGGAAGGGCTTGACCGGGGCCGCCGTTCTGCGGCAGCCTATCGGTATGCAATCGACCCCGCACCTGAACCGAATGCGAATTACCGCCCCGGCGCTCTGACAGAGGGCGCCGGACAGCGATCGTTCGTCTTCGCAATCTGGTGTGGAGTGTGGCGTGTCCGTGCGCCCTGGGTCTTCCGGAACCCGCAATCCGGTTCGTCGTGATCCTCTGACCCATTCCCGCGTGCATCCGTTGCGCCTCCCGGCGGAGCGAATGCGGGGCTCTGCGCGAATTATCGGCCCGGTCCGCTGAAGCGGGCCGGGTTTCGCGCCTTCCTGTTCAGCCCCCATTCCGTTCCCTCCGCCCGAGGAATTCTCGCGATGCCGTCCGCGCACGCCGCCCGTTTGCATTCCGTTTCCGTCCCAGTCGATACCAGAGAACGTTTGCCGCCCTGGCTTCCCCTGTCCGCCATCGAGGACGCCGCCGAGCGGCTGCGCGGGCGGATCGTGCACACACCGCTGCTGCACGCTCCGTCCCTGGGGCGTGACGTCTGGCTGAAGGCGGAAACCTTCCAGGCCACCGGAGCCTTCAAGGAGCGCGGCGCCCTGAACCGCCTGCTGCGCCTGTCGCCGCTGGAGCGCGCGGCGGGTGTCGTCGCCATGTCCGCCGGAAACCACGCCGCCGGTCTGGCGCTGCACGCCCGGCGGCTGGGGGTGACGGCGACCATCGTCATGCCGGTGACCGCCCCGCGCTGCAAGGTCGAGCGGACGGAGTCGCTGGGCGCGGAGGTCGTTCTGTCCGGCGCCACGGTGGGCGAGGCCAAGGCCCGCGCGCTGGAACTGGCGGCGGCGCGGCGGCTGACCTTCGTCCACCCCTACGACGATCCGGACGTGATCGCCGGGCAGGGCACGGTGGGGCTGGAAGTGCTGGCCGATCGCCCGGACCTCGCCACCCTGGTGGTTCCGGTGGGCGGCGGTGGGTTGCTGGCCGGTATGGCGGCGGCGGTGAAGGTTCAGAAACCCTCCGTCACCGTGGTCGGGGTGCGTCTGGCCCGGCGCCGCGGCCCCACCTTGGCCGACGGAATCGCGGTGGACGCGCTGGGCAAGTTGCCGCAATCGCTGCTGGCCGGATTCGTGGACGCTCTGGTCGAAGTGGAGGAGGGGGAGGTCGCCGAGGCGATGCGGACGCTGCACGGCTCCTTCGGCGTGGTGGCGGAAGGCGCCGGGGCCGCCGCGGTGGCGGCCCTGCTGGCTGGGAAGGTTCCGGCGGGCGGCAGGACCGTCGCCGTGCTGTCAGGCCGCAACGTGGACCCCGACACGCTGGTGCGCACGCTGGGGGTCCAAACGCTTGCGGCCTGACGGGTCGGCGCAGGCTTACGGCGCCATGAAGACGCTGGCGTGCCGCCCGATCTCGCCGCTGGTCAGGTCACGCGCCAGCACCGTCATGTCGGTGGAACCCGGATTCGCGGAGTCCTTCGGCACGCGGACGAAGATACGGTAGGTCGCCACCGAGTCCGGCTCGGCGGTCAGCGTCAGCGAGGCACCGGACTGGGCGTCCACGCTGGCGACCGACAGGCCGGCGTCCTTCAGCCCATCCACCGACAGGCGATAGGTCCGCGTCTGGTGCGTCTTGTTCAGGATCTTGATGGTATAGGCGTTCTGTACCTCGCCGCCCGACAGGAGGACATAGAGGGGCGCCCGGTCGCGCAGCACGCTGACGTCCAGCGTCGGGCGCATCGCCAGGGAAATCGCCATGATGCCGGCCACCACCAGGATGATGAGCGCGTAGATCACCGTGCGCGGGCGCAGCAGCCGGACCGGGGCGGCCTGACCCTCGGCCTTGGCGACCTGATTGGTGCGGTTGTCGAACAGGATCAGGTCGCCGGGGCGCCCGACCTGGGCCATCACGTCGTTGCAGGCGTCCACGCACAGGCCGCAGCCGATGCAGGAAATCTGCTGTCCCTTGCGGATGTCGGTGCCGGTCGGGCAGACATGGACGCACAGTTTGCAGTCGATGCAGTCGCCCAGCCCTTCCGCCGTCCGTTCGTCCCAGCTCTGCGACTTGCGCAGCGGCGCGCGCCCTTCGCCGCGCCAGTCCTGGTAGGTGACGACGTAGGTGTCCTCGTCCACCATCGCGGCCTGGAAGCTGCGCCAGGGGCAGACATAGATGCAGATCTGCTCCCGCGCCCAGCCGGCGAAGAAATAGGTGGTGCCGGTGAACAGGCCGGCAAAGGCCAGAACCTTCCACGACACCTCGCCCGTCACGATCTCGCGCAGCAGGGTCGGGGCGTCGTTGAAGTAGAAGATCCAGGCGCCGCCGGTGACCACGGAGATCGCCAGCCAGATGGCGTGCTTCGACGCCTTCAATCCCAGCTTGCGCGCCGACAGCGGCGCCTTGTCCAGACGGATGCGCTCGGTGCGCGGGCCTTCCAGCTTGCGTTCCACCCACATGAACAGGTCGGTCCAGACCGTCTGCGGACAGGCGTAGCCGCACCAGATGCGGCCCAGCAGGGTGGTGGCGAAGAAGATGCCGAAGGTGCCGATGATCAGAAGGCCGGTCAGGTAATAGACCTCCTGCGGCCAGATCTCGATCCAGAAGAAGTAGGCGCGCCGGCCCACCATATCGACCAGCACCGCCTGATCGGGAATCCCCGGCCCGCGGTCCCAGCGGAGCCAGGGCGTGACATAGTAGATGCCCAGCAGGATCATCAGGGCCAGCCATTTCAGCCGGCGGAAGCGGCCTTTGACGTCGGCGGCGTAGACCTTGGGGCGATGCACGAACCAGCGCTCGCGCGGCTGGTCGGCATCATGGGCCGCAGGGGCCTGGGAAGTAAGGGACATGGTTTGCGACCTTGCTTTGACGCGGCGGTCAACCTAGTCCCCCCTTTATAAGCCTTCCGTGATGTAGTCACATTGCGGTAAATCAGCCGCCGCGGCGGCAAAAAGGGCTAGACCGTCTCGCCGCGCAGTTCGGCCAGCCCGTCCTCATAGGCGCGGTCGAACAGGGCCTCCAGGCGGGCGTCGGTGCCGCGCAAGCCCTCGACCACCGCATGCGCCCACTCGAAATACTCGATCTTGCGCTCCAGCGGCCAGTCGGCGGGCGGACTGTGCGCCATGGAACGCAGATTGGACACCTTGTCGGCCAGCTTCACCAGCTTCGCGCGGGGCGACGCGGTGGGGGCCGCATCGATTTGCCGCTGCTTGCGCTCGGCCTTGCGCAGGCGCTTGTCGTCGGTGGTTTCGGCCACGACGCCGGCGACCTCCGGCCCGAAATGCTGCTCGATCTCCTCATAGGAGGCGTCGGTGTCCTCCAGCGTGTCGTGCAGCAGGGCCGCGATGACCACCACCGGGTCCTTGCCCGCCGTCGCCTCGGCGCACAGGAACGCCACCTCCGACAGGTGGTTGAGGTAGGGCTCGGCGCGCACGCCCTTGCGGCGCTGGTCGATGTGCTTGTGCGCGGCGAATTCCAGCGCGCGGGTGAAGTCGAGAAGGGCTGTCATGGCGTTCCTGGCGGGTCGGCGCTACGATGAGGGCGGATGGGGACGGAACCCCACGGGGGAAGCGGCATGTTCACGGGTTTCTTCTTCGAACTGCGCAAGGCGGGCGTACCGGTCTCGCTGAACGAGTACCTGACGCTCATGGAGGCCATGAAGCGCGGCGTCGCCGCCTTCCGCGTCGAAGACTTCTATTACCTCAGCCGGGCCTGTCTGGTGAAGGACGAGCGCAACCTCGACCGCTTCGACCGCGTGTTCGGACAGGTGTTCAAGGGCCTGGAGGGGGCGGAGGGCGCCGATGGCGAGGAGATCCCCATGGTGGACCTGCCGGAGGAGTGGCTGCGCAAGCTGGCCGAACGCTTCCTGACGGAGGAGGAAAAGGCACAGATCCAGGCGCTGGGCGGCTGGCAGAAACTGATGGAGACGTTGGCGCAGCGGCTGGCGGAGCAGAAGGGGCGGCACCAGGGCGGCTCCAAATGGATCGGCACCGCCGGCACCTCGCCCTTCGGCGCCTACGGCTACAACCCGGAGGGCGTGCGCATCGGCCAGCACGAATCCCGCCATCGCCGCGCCGTGAAGGTGTGGGACAAGCGGGAATTCAAGAATCTGGACGATCAGGTCGAGATCGGCACCCGCAACATCAAGGTGGCGCTGCGCCGCCTGCGCAAGTTCGCCCGCACCGGGGCGGCCAGCGAATTGGACCTGCCCGGCACCATCCGCGCCACCGCCAGCAACGCCGGATGGCTGGACCTGAAAATGGTGCCGGAGCGCCACAACACGGTGAAGGTGCTGCTGTTCCTGGACATCGGCGGCTCCATGGACGACCACATCCGGCTGGTGGAGGAGCTGTTCTCCGCCGCGCGGGGTGAGTTCAAGCATCTGGAACACTTCTATTTCCACAACTGCGTCTATGAGAGCGTGTGGCGCGACAACAAGCGCCGGCACGACGAGCGCACCCCGACCTGGGACGTGCTGCACACCTATCCCGCCGACTACAAGCTGGTCTTCGTCGGCGACGCGGCCATGAGCCCCTACGAGATCGTCTATCCCGGCGGCAGCGTCGAGCATTGGAACGAGGAACCGGGGCAGGTGTGGCTGCAACGGATGCTGTCCGTCTACAGCCGTGCCGTCTGGTTGAACCCTGCGCCGGAACGCCTGTGGGGCTATACGGAGAGCACCCGCATCCTGCAACGGCTGCTGAACGGGCGCATGTACCCGCTCACGCTGGAAGGGCTGGACGCGGCGATGCGGGAACTGGTGCGGTAGGCGCGCCGTCCTTCCGCCCGCCTGCGCAATCATCCTGATCGGACAGAACGGCGGTTGCCGAAGCGCGGCCCCGCTCCCAAGGTTGCGCCCAGCTTGCGGTCTTTGGTCGAATCGTTGGGTGCCGTCGCGTATCCTCAATCGAATTTTCTCGCCGGAGTTGAGTAATTCGGATTTTTTCGGATGTCGGGCTGTTGTGCGCGATTGTGTAAAATATTCGAGACGCGCATTGGATTTTATCGCGTTGCGATAAAATGGCGACTGCCTTTTCCAATGCTTTAAACATTCGGGTTACTTTTGCGTCTTCTCGGCAACATTGAGAATCAAAACATTGTTGCGGTAATTTTTCCTTCTTGATTGTCCGATGCAACGATACGAAGCATGCGGCGCCGTAAATGCCGCATACGAACAATGGGGGTTGAGGGGCAATGGAGGGGGTTCTCGCGCGTATCAGCATCAGCGCCAAGGTCTACAGTGTCGTCGCGATCTTGGGGCTGGTGGCTGCCGTGGTTGGAGGGGTTGGCTTTTTCGGAATGCAGACCTACGACGAAAAGGTCGACAGCATTCAGAACTGGTCCGAGCGTGCGCTGCTCAGCGAGCGGATCAATGGGGTGATCTATAAGGTCGTCATGGAAAGCCGCGGCGTCTATGCCGCGGACGCCACCGCGGACGCCACCCCCTACGCGAAGAACATTTTCAGCGCCACCAGGGACCTGGAAAAGTTCATGGGAGAGTTGGAGGCGCTCCTGCCTCCACAGGGCAAGATCGAATTCCGGGATGCCCAGCAGGCGGCGCAGGCATTCGTCGAGCACCGCAACGAGCTTGCCCGCCTCGGCATTGAAGTCGGCCCCGCGGAGGCGCGCGAGCATGGCGACACCACCGAGGGCCGCGCGATCCGCAACAGGCTCAGCAAGTTCATGGAAGGGGCGTCCGAGCAGAACAGGCAGGGCATCGCCAAGGCCAACGAAGAGTTGGGCGCTCTGAACAGCCTGATGACGACCCTGATGCTGGTCGTCGGCATCGGCGGCGGTCTCGGTGCGCTGGCGCTGAGCGTTCTGGTCGCCCGCATCGGGATCTCCCGCCCGATCTCCCGCATCACCGGCGTCATGGAGCGCCTGGCGAAGGGCGATACCTCCGTGGCGATACCGGGCCTTGGCCGCGGGGACGAGATCGGGGGCATGGCCAAGGCCGTGGCGGTCTTCAAGGACAACGCCATCGACCGCGACCGGATGATGGCCGCCGAAGAGGCGGAGCGCCGGGCCAAGGAGATGCGCACCCATGCGGTCGAGGAACTGGTCCAGTCCTTCGACCGCAATGTCTCAGGCATCCTGCGCACCGTCGCGTCCGCCGCCACGGAACTGGAGGCCACGGCCCAGAGCATGCTGTCCACCGCCGACCAGACCAAGGGGCAGGCGGCCAGCACGGCGGCGGCGGCCGAACAGGCATCGGTCAACGTGCAGACCGTCGCCTCGGCGACCAACCAACTGACCGCGTCGATCAACGAGATCAGCGGCCAGGTGACGCGCTCCACCAACATCGCCAGCCATGCGGTGGGCGAGGCGCAGCAGACCAACGAGCGCGTCCAGGGCCTCGTCGCGCAGGCGCAGCGGATCGGCGACGTGGTGAAGCTGATCACCGACATCGCCTCGCAGACGAACCTGCTGGCGCTGAACGCCACCATCGAAGCGGCGCGGGCCGGGGAGGCCGGCAAGGGCTTCGCCGTCGTGGCGTCGGAGGTCAAGAACCTCGCCAACCAGACCGCCAAGGCGACCGACGAGATCGCCGCCCAGATCGCCTCGATGCAGGAGGCCACCAGCGGGGCCGCCGCGGCCATCAACGGGATCGGCGACACCATCGGCACCATCAGCGAGATCGCCACCATCATCGCCTCGGCCATCGAGGAGCAGGGCTCGGCGACCGGTGAGATCGCCCGCAACGTGCAGGAGGCCGCGCGCGGCACCCATCTGGTGACGACCAACATCACGGATGTCAGCAACGGCGCGACCCAGACCGGCTCTGCCGCCACCCAGGTGCTGGGCGCCGCCGGGGAACTGTCCCGTCAGTCGGAAGTCCTGCGGACGGAGGTGGAGCGCTTCCTGGCGGGCATCCGCGCCGCGTAAGGGGGCCGAGTAGAGGCATTGGGGCGGGGGGGTGCGGAAGGGCGCGCCACCCCGCCCATAAACATCCCGCCCATAAACATCCCTAACGGACCCAACGGCGTTTGCCGGACCAAAATTCCGTTCCTATCGTCACGGCCAATTCGTGTTCGGAAGAAAGGGTTGGTCGTGGCGAAATCCTATCTGGAGTCCTGGAAGAAGGCGAAGGACCGCTTCGAAAAGGCGACGGGCAAGAAGAAGCCCGATCCCAAGAGCCGCTTCGGCAAGCTGTTCAGCAAGATCAGTTCCACCGGCCTGGAAAGCGCGCTCAAGAGCTACGACGCGGCCAGGACGGTGACAGACGCGCAGAAGCACGCCCGCGCCTTCCAGGCCGCGGCGGGCAGCTACATCCCGACGCTCGACGCGGCGGGCAAGGCCGCCAAGCAGGACGGCGATACGGTCTATGCCGACGCCTGCGCCGACATGGTGGCGGCGCTGAACAAGATCTCCGGCAATGTCGTGACGGATCTGGAGCGGTTCGACGATATGCCAGCGAAGGTCAACGACTATTTCAAGTCTCCATACTGGTTCAAGCTGCTGCTGAAGCAGGCCAAGAAGGAGTATTCTCTGGAGAATGTCGAACTGTACGACATGATCCTGCGCGGCAAGCTGTCGAAGGCGGATGCGGCCGAGAAAGCCTACAAGGAATACGTCGCCGTCAGATCGCCCAAGGAGGTGAACATCAAGTCCGCGACCCGGAAGGCGTGCAAGGAGGCCGCCGACGAGGGCAAATGGACGTCCATGCCATGGAAGGCTGTGGCGTCCGACCTGGGAACGAATCTGAGCGACACCATCATGCGCCTGCAAAGCGCGGTTGCCGCAGGCGAGATATAGCCCTGGAATGATGGTGGGGATCGGTTGACGGGGCGGGCCTCCGCCGTCACCTTGAGGATCGGCCCTTCAAGGACGGCATCGGGAGGCTTCGCCATGTACATCGCCATGAACCGTTTCCGCGTGCGTCCGGAGATGGAACAGGACTTCGAGGAGGTCTGGCTGAACCGCGAGGTCCATCTGGACAAGGTCCCCGGCTTCGTTGAGTTCCACATGCTGCGCGGCCCGCGTTACGAGGACCACCGCCTCTATTCCTCACACACCGTCTGGCAGTCGGAGGCGCATTTCCTGGCCTGGACCCGGTCGGAGGAATTCCGCGCCGCCCATCGCGGGGCGGGCGACCGCAAGCCGCTCTATCTCGGTCCCCCGCAGTTCGAGGGCTTCGAGGTCATCCAGACCGTGGGGCGGGAAGGCTGACCGCAAGGCACGCGCAGCGGCAAGTCGCCGCACGATCGGTACCGCCTTTGCAGGCGCGGGAAACGGGCCGGCCATTGGACTCCGGCCCCGCTTTCGACTAGGGTCGCCCCGGCCCCCTCGACGGGGTCCCTAGGAGTGAATGGATGCGCGAAACCACCCCCATCACGGTCGCCCGCGGCGACGGCATCGGTCCGGAGATCACCGACGCGGTGCTTCACGTGATGGAGGCCGCCGGCGCCCGCCTGAAGGTGGAGGAGGTGCCGGCGGGCGAGCAGGTCTACCGCCGTGGCCATCTGGGCGGGCTGGACGCCGCCGGCTGGGGTTCGATCCGCCGCACCCGCGTCTTCCTGAAGGGGCCGATCACCACGCCCCAGGGCTACGGCAACAAGTCGCTGAACGTCACGGCGCGCACCACGCTGGGGCTGTTCGCCAACGTGCGGCCCTGCGTGTCCCACCACCCCTATGTCCGCACGCGGCACCCGCGCATGGACGTGGTGATCATCCGTGAGAACGAGGAAGACCTCTACGCCGGGATCGAGCACCGCCAGACCGACGACGTGATCCAGTCGGTGAAGCTGATCTCCCGTCCGGGGTCGGAGCGCATCGTGCGCTACGCCTTCGACTACGCCCGCGCCAACCACCGGCGCAAGGTGACGGCCTTCGTCAAGGACAACGTCATGAAGATGACGGACGGGCTGTTCCTGAAGATCTTCAACGAGATCGCCGCCGAATATCCGGAGATCAAGGCCGACCATCTGATCGTGGACATCGGCGCCGCGCGTCTGGCCGACCAGCCGGAGCGCTTCGACGTGATCGTGACGCTGAACCTCTACGGCGACATCGTGTCGGACATCGCGGCCCAGATCACCGGCTCGGTCGGGCTGGCCGGTTCCGCCAACATCGGCGACGCCTGCGCCATGTTCGAGGCGATCCACGGCTCCGCCCCGATGATCGCGGGGCAGGGGATCGCCAACCCCTCCGGCCTGCTGATGGCCGCGGTGATGATGCTGGTCCACATCGGTCAGGGCGACGTGGCGGCGCGCATCCACAACGCCTGGCTCAAGACCATCGAGGACGGCGTCCACACGGTCGACATCTTCAACCGCGGGGTCAGCCGCCTGCGCGTCGGCACCCACGCCTTCGCCGACGCTGTGGTGGAGCGGCTGGGCCAGATGCCGGTGACCCTTCCCAGCGTCGGCTACGCCGTCACCGCGCGCCCCGCCTACGAGTCCGGGGTGCGGCTGTCGCCCCGCCGCACCGCGGTGAAGGAACTGGTCGGGGTGGACGTGTTCCTGCATTGGCCGGGCGGCAATCCGGACGAGTTGGCCGGGCTGGTGCAGCCGGTGGGCACCCCGGCGCTGCGCCTGTGCAGCATCTCCAACCGTTCGCAGAAGGTCTGGCCGGACGGCAACGTGGGCGTCTTCTGCACCGACCACTGGCGCTGCCGCTTCCTGGCGCCGGAGGGGGTGGCGGTCGGCCACGCCGACATCGTGGAGCTTCTGGCGGGCCTCGCCCGCGCCGGGCTGGATTTCACCCAGACGGAAAACCTGTGCAACTTCGACGGAAAGTCCGGCTTTTCGGCGGCCTGAACCGCGAAGCGGTTGAAAAGACGGTTCCGCGAAGCGGTTGAAAAGACGGTTCCGCGAAGCGGTGGAATAATCGTCCACAGCCGGGCGTCTCCGCCAAAGCCGCCTCCTGATCCGTTCCCCTTGGAAAATCCGTGGATGAGCGGGCTATCGCCGCGCAGGTGCCGCGGCACTGGCCAACCGCCACGCGCTGCGGGACGGGGAGCGGCGCGGCGGCCTTCGTGGCCGATGCCGTTGCCGCTCACCGGGTCATCACCGTGGAGGTCGGCGCCGACCGGGATGCGGCGGGTCGCCGCATTACCCTCTACATCCGTCCGGCCTTCGACGGGCCGGATACGTCCTTTCGGTTCGCCCAGGACGGCAACGTCCAGGCATTTTATTGGCGGGACAACGGTTTGGCGTGGGCCGTAACGGGTAACCTCGACCGAGTGACCCTTTCGGCCATAGCCGAGGAGGTGTACGGCGCGTTGAACTCATAACACCCACAGACTTATGCACAGGAATGTTGCTCAAGCCCCCTATCCCTCTATGTGTCCATCTGGTAGGTTGGTGACCATTGGGCACAAAATATTGCGCCTTATGGAAAACGACCGTCTGGTCGGAAGGTATATTGGTTAACCAAGTCACCGGTTACCGGACCACGGGAGACAGGGGATGAGTTGGACGGACGAGCGGGTTCAGCAGCTTAAGGACCTCTGGTCCCAGGGGCTGAGCGCGAGTGAAATCGCGGACATCCTGGGCGACATCACCCGCAACGCGGTGATTGGGAAGGCGCACCGTCTCGGCCTGTCCGGACGCCCTTCGCCGATCAAGAAGAAGCCGACCCGCGGCGCGACGATCCTCGCCCTGACCGAGCGCATGTGCAAATGGCCGGTCGGCGATCCGAAGCACCAGGATTTCCATTTCTGCGGCAAGCCCTCGCTGCCCGGCCTGCCTTACTGCGCCGAGCATGCGGCGGTGGCCTACCAGCCGGCCTCCTCCGGCAAGAAGCGCGACGAGGACCGTAGCGTCGGCGTGGCGTAATTTCCGCCGACGTAATTTCCGCCGGCATTTCCGGAATTCGGGCGCTCTCTCCACACGGGCGCCCGCCCGGCGCGTCACGCGATTCGGCGCGCCTCTTCGATCGGCGCTTCAGAGCGGCGCCGAGGCGATGGCCCACCAGCTTCCGGCGATCAGAGTCGCCGACACTCCCGCCGCCGCGACACCCAGACCCAGGCCGGCGGCGACCGCCAGACCGTCCTTGACGATCAGCCCCAGCGCGATCACCAGCACCGCCAGACCGGGCAAGGTGTTGCCGAAGGGGATGGGCAGGGCGATCAGGACCCCCATCGCCAGCACGAAGACGCCCAGCGGCCGCAGAACGCCCTCGCGCGTCAGCGATGGCCAGCGCGTCCGCAGCCGGGCCTCCAGCCGCTCCACCAACGGCGTTCCCTTCTCCACGATCTTTTCCAGGGTGGTGCGCGCCACGCGGCGGCGCCCGATCCAGCCCGGCACCTCCAGCCGGTCGCGGCCCACGATCATCTGAATCGCCACCAGCGCCAGCACCGTGCCGAAGATCATGCCCGCCGGAAGGCCCGGCGTCGGCACGACGGCCGGGATGGCCAGCGCCAGCAGGAGAAAGCCCGGCGCCCGGTCGCCGAGATGGCCCAGGACCTCCCCCAGCGTCGGCTTGTCGCCGGTCATGCGTCCGTGCAGCCGCTTCAGCAGCGCGGATGCCCGTGCCGGGTCCTTCGTGTCGATGACCATGGTTGCCCCTTTCCCGTCCCTGCCGCGTGCATGTGGTGCCGCAGGCCCGTCCGGGAAAGGGGAAGGGGGCGATCAGTACTCCTCGACCCCGTGCTTCAACTGCACCAGACGCCCGCTCAGCAGCGACAGCATGAGCTGCACAAGCATCTCGTGGACGATCAGCGTGTGGTGGTTGCCGCTGTCCTGCATGTGCTGGCGCAGCGCCTCGCGCACCTTCGCCACGCCGGTCACGTCGATCAGCACGTCCACCTCCTCGCCAAGCCGGGCGAGCTCCATGAAGTCGGTCGTGGTGGTGACGCCGCGCGCGCGGGCGAGCCGCATGCCGGGCGCCTCGGCGTCCAGGTCGGCGACGCCCAGGATCTCCACGAAGGGAGCGTCCAAAAGTTGCTGAAGCAGGGGGGTTCCGGTTTCGCCGGCGCCGATGACGACGACACGGAAGATGTCCTTGGCCATGGGAAATTCTCGGGATCTGGTTCATCAGAAGCACGCCGGCATCAGGCCGTGCGGGCAAGAAAAAAGCGGGGAGCCGAAACTCCCCGCTGCAACTTTACATCGACTGGGCGTCCCGTTTGACCGGGACGCGACGTCGCACCTGACGTTCGGGCGGCCCTTGCGGGCCGGAACCTTACGCCCAGGCGGCCATCTTCGCCTGCAGGTTCTCGTCCAGCTTGTCGAGGAACTGCTTGGTGGTCAGCCAGGGCTGCTCCGGACCGATGAGGATCGCCAGATCCTTGGTCATGAAGCCCGACTCGACGGTCTCGACGCAGACGCGCTCCAGCGTCTGGGCGAACTTCACGACGTCCGGCGTGTTGTCGAACTTGCCGCGGTAGGCCAGACCCTGCGTCCAGGCGTAGATCGAGGCGATCGGGTTGGTGGAGGTCTCCTTGCCCTTCTGGTGCTCGCGGTAGTGGCGGGTCACCGTGCCGTGGGCGGCCTCGGCCTCGACGGTCTTGCCGTCCGGCGTGACCAGCACAGAGGTCATCAGGCCCAGCGAGCCGAAGCCCTGCGCCACCACGTCCGACTCCACGTCGCCGTCGTAGTTCTTGCAGGCCCACACGAAGCCGCCTTCCCACTTCAGGGCGGAGGCCACCATGTCGTCGATCAGGCGGTGCTCGTAGACGAGGCCCTTGGCCTTGAACTGGGCGGCGTAGGTCTCGTCGAACACCGACTGGAAGATATCCTTGAAGCGCCCGTCATACGCCTTCAGGATCGTGTTCTTGGTGGACAGATAGACCGAGTAGCCGCGCTCCAGGCCGTACATGAAGCTGGAGTGGGCGAAGCCCTTGATCGACTCGTCCAGGTTGTACATGCCCATGGCGACGCCGCCGCCGGGGAAGTCGTACACTTCGTGCTCGATCGGCTCGCCGCCGCCCTCCGGCACCCACTTGATGGTCAGCTTGCCCTTGCCGGGAACGACGAAGTCGGTGGCCTTGTACTGGTCGCCGAAGGCGTGACGGCCGATGATGATCGGCTTGGTCCAGCCCGGAACGTAGCGCGGAACGTTGGAGCAGACGATCGGCTCGCGGAAGACGGTGCCGCCCAGGATGTTGCGGATCGTGCCGTTCGGCGACTTCCACATCTTCTTGAGGTTGAACTCCGTCACCCGCGCCTCGTCCGGGGTGATGGTCGCGCACTTGACGCCGACGCCGTACTGCTTGATCGCGTTGGCCGATTCGACCGTGACGCGGTCGTCCGTCTTGTCGCGGTTCTCGATGCCGAGATCGTAGTACTTCAGGTCGATGTCGAGGTACGGCAGGATCAGCTTGTCCTTGATGAACTGCCAGATGATGCGCGTCATCTCGTCGCCGTCGAGTTCGACGACCGGATTGGCTACCTTGATCTTCGTCATGGGTGCGAGTTCTCCCCGAACGGGTAGGGGTTGTCTTATGCTTGGACGCCGGGCGCGCGGTGCGAGGGCACGGGCCGGGACTTCCGTCCGAAGACGGGCCCCGGTTCCCCGGACGAAAACGGATGGCGGTTATATAGCACCGGGGCACTGTCGAAAGAAAGGACCGCGGGGCGTCGAAACAGACGATATTGCACGGAAAGCGGCGCGATTTGCGTGATCTGGTCCTACCACTTGGCTTTTTTAGAGCTTCTGTGTGCGGATCTTCAGTGCGGGCTCCGGTTCATGGGCCAGCGCGGCGAACACGCTGTCCACATCATCGACGACGGTGAACAGGGCGCGGTGGGACGCCTGGGCGAATCCCTGCGCCACCATGTGGTCGACCAGCCCGAGCAGCGGGCGCCAGTAGCCGTCCACATCCACGATCACCACCGGCTTGTCGTGCAGGTGCAACTGCTTCCAGGTCAGGATCTCGAAAGCCTCGTCCAGCGTGCCGAGGCCGCCGGGCAGCACCACGAAGGCGTCGGAGCGGTCCACCATCATGCGCTTGCGTGTGTGCATGCTGTCCACGACCAGCAGTTCGGTCAGGCCGGTGTGCTCGATCTCCGCGGCCTGGATGTGCTCCGGGATGATGCCGACGACGCGGCCCCCGGCGGCCAGCGCCGCATCGGCGGCGATGCCCATCAGCCCGACCCGCCCGCCGCCGTAGACGAGCTGGATGCCCCGCCGGGCCAGCCCGTCGCCCAACATATGGGCGGCATCCTTGTGTACATCGGCGACGCGGCTGGATGAGCCGCAATAGACGCAGACGGATTTCGGAGCCTTCATCGTTCACCCTTTCTCGCCGGTTGGGTAGACGTTCCGGTGACTGTTCCGGTGCGCCCGGCGGGGTCACCTAAAGGCAAGGGAATAGCAAAGCCGGGGCGGCGTCTACCCGGACATCGGACTTCAGCCCAACGGGAGGGATCATATGGATTCGCGCGTCGTCAACGCCCTGGCCGCCATCGCGGTCGCCGCGCTTCTGTTTCTTGGCTTCGGGGGCGGTTTCGGGGGCGGGCTCGGCATCCTGTCCAACGGGGGCAAGGCGAATGCGGGCGCCGCCGGGGCGGTCCAGGCGGCGGATGCGGGTCTTTCCGCGAAGGTGGCCAAGCTGGTGAAGTGAGCGTGGAGGATGAACCGTCCGGCGGCTGTCACGGCGGCGCGAAGGCGGTGCGCGGGTCCCGATGCGGCTAGGCCCTGCTCCATCGGCGGTGTTCAGTTCGGCAGCCGCAATCTGCTATCCTGCTGCCGGCCGGCGTTTCAGCCGGTGGTGATGCGGCGGTGCTCCCGTGAAGCAAGCTCTCCTGTTCGGCGGTGCGGCGGCGGTTGTTGCCGCCGCTGCGGTTGCGTATCTGGCCTTCGACCAAACACCGGCGCCGGGTCCGCGTTCGGGAACGGCCGGTTCCGGAACGGCCATCGCGCTGGGCAGCGTGGCTCCGGCGCAGCCCCCCCTGGCCAAGGCCGCGGAGGAGCCCGCCGGGCCGCGCTTCGACATCGTGCGCGTCGCTCCCGACGGCGCCACCGTGATGGCGGGCCGCGCGACTCCGGGATCGTCCGTGACCGTCCATGACGGGGAGCGGTCGCTGGGCTCCGTCAGCGCCGACGCGCGCGGCGAATGGGTCCTCCTTCCCGACCAGCCCCTGTCCCCCGGCGCCCGCGAACTGAGCCTGTCGGAGCGCACCACCCCCGCCGCCGAGCCGACCCCGTCGGAGCGTGTGGTGGTCGTCATGGTGCCGGAACCGCCGCCCGCAACCGGCGGCGCCTCCTCCGAGACGCCCACCGGGCCGCTGGCCGTCGCCGTCCCGCGCGACGGGCTGGGGGCGAGCACCGTGCTCCAGGCGCCGAAGGCTCCCGTCGCCCCGGCCGCCCGTGGTGCCGCCCCGCCCCCGCCGCCGGGGGGCGTGTCTCTGGAAAGCATGGATTACGACGCCTCCGGCCAGATCGCCATGGGCGGCCGGGCGCAGCCGGGAAGCGACGTGCAGCTCTACCTCGACAACCTGATGGTCGGGCGCGCCCACACCGATCCGGACGGCCATTGGCGGCTGCGTCCCGAACGGGCCGTGCCGCCGGGCGTCTATACGCTGCGCGCCGATCAGGTGACCGACTCGGGTAAGGTCACCGCCCGCGTCGAACTGCCGGTGCAGGTGTCGGAGGTTCCGGCCAACCTGCCGGAAGGGCGGTCGATGGTCGTCCAGCCCGGCAACAGCCTGTGGCGGATCGCCCGCTCCACCTACGGGCGCGGCGTGCAGTACACGCTGATCTACGAGGCCAACCGCAACCAGATCCGCGATCCGGACCTGATCTATCCCGGCCAGATCTTCGCGCTCCCGGTATCGAACTGAGCCTTACAGATAGGGCGCGAGCAGGCGCAGGAAGGGGCGCGCCTGCTGGAGCGCGACCACCGTCTGGTGGATCAGATCCTCCGGCGTGGCGTGGCCCTCGAATTCCTTTTCGGAGAACAGCAGGACCTTCTGGCCTTCCTGGACCAGGAAGCGGGTTCCCCGCCGGTCCTGGATGCCGCGCAGGATCGCCAGGAGCTGGCGCCGCCGTTCCGGCGACTGGGCGGTGAAGGGGATGTGGCCGACCTCCGCCCAAATCTGCGAGCGCGACTTTTCCCCGTCGAAGCCGACGGCGATGCTGAAGGGCAGCCCGTCCGCCATGAAGTGCAGGCGCGCCGGGCGCGGCGGCTGGGCGATGCCCAGGACGCCTTCCGGCGTCATGACGAAGGAGTCGGGGCTGAAGGGCAGGGCAGTCTGCGAGACCTGCGCGAGCGACGACAATGCCTGAAGACGGGCGGCGGGAACGGACACGGTGGCTCGCTCATTCCTGTGGTGTCGGTGGTCTGACTCTCCACCCTCCCTGCTAAAATTCTGTAAAGGGCGGGGGATGCTGTCTAGAATGCGCCGCTCCAACGATCCGAGGCTAAAGTAACCGGCGATGTCCGCCCTCAATACCGTAGTCGTTCCGATCCACCGCGCCGGCTGGCCCTTCATCGCCGCCTTCGCCGTGGTCTCCCTGATTCTCGGGCTCGCCGTGGCGGCGCCGCTGGGCTGGCTGGGTCTCGTGCTGACCCTGTGGTGCGTGTATTTCTTCCGCGATCCCGATCGCGTGACGCCGACGCGCCCCGGCCTGCTGGTCAGCCCCGCCGACGGGCGCGTGACCATGATCGTTCCCGCGGTCCCGCCGCCGGAACTGGGCATGGGCGACAAGCCGCTGACCCGCGTCAGCATCTTCCTCAACGTCTTCAACGTGCACGTCAACCGCGTGCCGGCGGACGGCACCGTCGTGGCGGCGGAATACCACAAGGGCACCTTCGTGAACGCCGCGCTGGACAAGGCCAGCGAGGAGAACGAGCGCGCCGCCTTCCGCCACCGTCTTCCGGACGGGCGCGAGATCGCCTATGTGCAGATCGCCGGCCTCGTTGCCCGCCGCATCCTCTATTGGGTGAAGGCCGGTCAGGAGGTGAAGGCGGGCGAACGGTTCGGCCTGATCCGATTCGGCAGCCGCACCGACGTGTATCTGCCGGACGGCGTGGCCCCGCTGGTCTGCGTCGGGCAGACGGCGATCGGCGGTGAGACGGTGCTGGCCGACCTGACCGCCACCGAACCGCAACGGCAGGGGGATGTCCGCTGATGAAGCGACCGGTCTTCAAGCCGGCAGTGTTCCGCAAGCGCCGGGCGCGCCGCCCGCATCCGCGGCTGAAGGGGTTGTCGATCAACCATCTTCTGCCCAACGTGCTGACGGTGCTGGCGTTGTGCTCCGGCCTGACGGCCATCCGCTTCGCCATGCACGAGCGGTGGGAGCAGGCGGTCGTCTGCATCGTCATCGCGGCGATTCTCGACGCGCTGGATGGGCGGATCGCGCGCCTGCTGAACGGGCAGAGCAAATTCGGCGCGGAGCTGGACAGCCTGTCCGACGTCATCAGCTTCGGCGTGGCGCCCGCCTTCCTGATGTATCTGTGGGCGCTGAACGGCGCCGGCAGCCTGGGCTGGATCGCCGCCATGGCCTACGCGGTCTGCGCGGCGCTGCGGCTGGCCCGTTTCAACTCCCGCCTGGACGTGGACCTGCCGCCCTGGGCCTTCAACTACTTCACCGGGGTCCCGGCCCCGGCGGGCGCCGGCCTTGCCGTGCTGCCCATGGTCATCGGCTTCGAGACCGGGCCGGACATCGCCGGACATCCGGCCATCGTGGTGCCCTGGACGCTGGCGATGGGCGGGCTGATGGTCAGCACGCTGCCCACCTTCTCCTTCAAGGGCATGCGGGTGCCGACCCAGTATGTCGTGCCGGGTCTGGCCGGCGTCGGCCTGCTCGCCGCCTCGCTGGTCAGCCAGCCCTGGTGGACGCTGGCCTTCCTCGGTCTGGCCTATCTGGCGAGCCTGCCATTCTCGGTGGCGCAGTTCCGCAAGTTGCAGCGCGCCGCCCAGTTGATGCAGGAGACGGTGGATACGCCGGCGGAGGTGGCTGTGCCCCCCTCACCCGACGCGCCGTCGTCGCCCGAGACGACGAAGACGGCTTCGTCGGACTGAAACCGGCGGCCCGCCGTTGCCGTCACTCGGCGGCGGCGGGCAGATCCGCGGGCGCGGTCCATTCGGCCATGTTCCATTCGGCCATGTCCCGCTCGGACACGGTGACCGCCAGGACCATGGGGATCTGGCGCAGGCAATTGCCGACATGGTTCGATTCGGCGGCCACCATACCGGTCACTTCGATCTCCACCGCCACCTCACCGCCCAGCAGGCGGCTGTTCAGCGACAGGGGAACGAGGCCGCGCTTGGCGAACAGTTCGAGCACGCGGGGCAGGGTACCGGGATCGGCATCGGCCCGGACGGCGAAGCGGACGAGGCGGTTGGGATCGGTCGGACGGGATTCGGCGGCGGGAACCGCCAGGACGGCGGTGGGCAGCATGACGGTGGACATGGGTCGCTCTTACTTGATCGTGAGTCGATTGAGTGCAGGTTCAGACCTGCAGACGCGCGAAAACCCCGGCTCTCACATGAGAACCGGGCTGCTAATTCGCAGACCCAGGGTAAGGACACGTTCCGTCATAGCGGGCAGGATAGGGCGGCAGGTGGCCATGGTCAATGGGGCCGGGGATGATGAAAAATTCTCAGACGTTCCATTAGCCCTCTTCCCAGAGAGGTTTTTGCGCGCGGCAGGCGTGCCATGAACAGGAAATGCGGGGCATGAGCGACGGCAGCATCCACATCCGCCCGGCGACGCCGGACGACGCGCCGGAACTGGCGCGGCTGATCGACATGGCCGGCGGCGGCGTCTACGAATTCCTGCTCGACGGGCTGGTGCCCGGCCTGACGGCGGCGGAGATGCTGGTGCCGGGGCTGGCGGGCACGTCGGGGTCCCTCTCCTACCGCCATTCGGGCGTGGCGGAGGCGGCGGGGCGGATCGTCGGGATCGCCCACGCCTATCCGGCGGACTGGATCAGGACCCAGGACTACACCGGCCTGCCCGCCGACCGGCTGGCCCATATGGAGGATTTCAACCGGGTGCAGGATTGGGGCAGCTATTTCCTGTCGGCGCTGGCCGTCGATCCGGCATGGCGCCGCCGTGGCATCGCTGCCCAACTCCTTGATTGGGTCTATGGGCGGGCGCGCAGCGGACGGTTCGACCGGGTGACACTGCATGTATGGGCCGACAACGCTGACGCGCGCAGCCTCTACGCCAAAGAAGGCTTCCAGGAGATCGGGCGCGCCGACCTCCCCTGGCACGAGCGGCTGCCGCATCAAGGGGGAAGCGTGCTGCTCCAGCGGTCCGTCTAAGCAGGTTTCTCCAGATCGGGCCACAGGCCCAGCCTGGAGAAACCCGCGGACTTTATGGTTTTGCAGGTTTTCCGGGCTCGCCCATGTGTGTGTGTGGGCGGGCGCTCGGCTTTGTCCTGGCGTCGGGGCAAAGCCCACGAATTCCCGCTCGCTCCGGATCTGCAACAACCGCAATCTCTTCGAGCGCCTGTTGCGGGTGCGCTTGAAGGAGGGGCGCGTCGTCGCTACCCGCTAAAAAACGGCAGCCTCCTTTCAAGGGCATCCTGTCGTCGGCCGCCGCTCTCGGCTGGCTCAAGCACGAAAGGACCCTAGTGAAAGATCCGGCGCGCCGCGGCGCTGTTAAGGAATACATTTGGCCATTGAAAGGTAAAGTGGCTGCGCAATATCACTCGGCGCAGATGATTCGGTGAATATGCTGGAAACTTCACCCAATTGCCGAGGGATTGTTCATGAACTATTGGATCAGCATACTCTTTCGAGCTATCCCCCTCGCAATGGGCGTCATATGCCTGAGCTTTGGGCTTTATGTTCGATCGGGCGGAGCCGATGGGGATCATTTCATAGCGGGACATGTGCTCATGTCGCTGACGTCGATCTGCATCGCGCTTTTCACGACCGCCGCCATGATCATCCGGCAGATCACGCACACGTTCAGCCGAACCTGGAAGATCACCCTGCCGATCCTTGGCTACACGGCCGCGCTTGTGACCGTGATATGGGGCTTGCTGGTCCTTCGTCAGGATGGTGCGCCAAGCTTCGTGGCGGGCCACGTCATGTTCGGGGTCGGCCTGATCGCCGCCTGTGTCAGCACCGTTGCCACCGCGTCGAGCACCTTCACCCTGATTCCGAAGAACGCGCATGGTCGCCGCGAAGACGGCACGCCGGCCGAATCCTACAGCGCCTCGTTCGGTCGCGGGCTGATCTGCATTCCCGTTGCGGCCGCGGCGATCAGCGCCGTCTGGGCAATCACCCTGCTGACGCGCGGGGCGGAGACCCCCCACTTTGTTGCCGGCCACGTCCTGATGGGCCTCGCGGCGATCTGTGCGAGCCTGATTTCGCTGGTTTCGACGGTGGTGCGGCAGGTACGCAACCTGTTCGACGAGGCTGAACGCTGGGCCTGGACCTTCTGGGTGCTTGTGATGGGAACGGCAGTCTTTACGTGGGGATTGATCGTGCTGTTCGGTTCCGATCGGCCGGAGCGGATCGCGCCCGGCTGTGTCCTGCTCGGGCTCGGCATGATATGCTACAGCATCATCTCAAAGGTTTGGCTTCTTGCGTTGGTCTGGCGGCGGGAATGCGCTCTGGCCAACCGGGTACCGCTCATCCCGGTGATGACCTGTCTCGCCTGCCTGTTCTTCTCCGCTTTTCTTGCGGAAGCGGCGGTCGGCGATTCCGCGTTCTTCGTTCCGGCACGAATCCTGGTCGGGTTGGGAGCCGTCTGCTTCACCCTGTTCTCGATCGTCTCGATCCTTGAGGCGGGAACCTCGGGGAAGAGCTGACGCACCCGCCGATGCCGCCACGGACAGGCCGCGCACCTCTCACGGTAAAGTTCGGTAACGTACCTGATCGGCTTGGGGAAGACTGCACACTCGAGATCGGAGCCGAGTGGCTCGCCATCGCTACCCGCTGTGAGAAAACGGCGGCCTCCCTTCAGGGGCATCCTGCCATCGGCCGCCGCTCTCGACTGGCTCAAGCGCTAACGGAGCCTGCTTATTTCGCTGCCTTCAACTGGTCGCGGGTCAGCCAGAAGACCTCGCCGAAGCTGTTGGCTGTCTCCACCCAGAAGAAGTCCAGATCCGGATATTCGGCTTCCAGGATCTCGCGGCCCGTGCCGAACTCGCAGAGCAGGCCGCCGTCCGGCGTCAGGTGCTTGGGCGCTTCCTTCAGGATGCGGCGCACGATGTCCAGACCGTCCTCGCCCGACGCCAGGGCCATTTCCGGCTCGTGCCGGAATTCCGGCGGCAGGTTGGCCATCGCCTCGGCGTCCACATAGGGCGGGTTGGTGATGATGACGTCGTACTTGCGGTTCTTCAGCGGCGCGAACAGGTCGCCGTGGTGCAGCGCGATGCGGTCCCCGAACCCGCTGTCGGCGATGTTGCGCTTGGCCACCTCCAGCGCGTCGGCGGACAGGTCCACGGCGTCCACCTGGGCCTCCGGGAAGATCTGCGCGGCCAGGATGGCGAGGCAGCCGGAGCCGGTGCAGAGGTCCAGCACCCGTTCAACCTCCGTCGGGTCCTCCACCAGCGTGAAGTCGTCGCCGCCGATCAGGTCGGAGAACAGGATCTCCCCGATGTAGGAGCGCGGGACGATCACCCGTTCGTCGACATAGAAGGGGATGCCCTGGATGTAGGCCCGGTTCAGCAGGTAGGAGGCGGGCTTGCGCGTCTCCACGCGGGCGTGCAGCAGGTCGGCGACCTTCCGGCGCTCCGCCAGGGTCAGGCGCGCGTCCAGATAGGGGTCGAGCTGGTCGATGGGCAGGCTCAGCCCTTCCAGCACCATGAACACCGCCTCGTCATAGGCGTTGCTGGTGCCGTGGCCGTAGTCCAGTTCGGCCTCGTTGAAGCGGCTGACGCCGTAGCGGATCAGGTCGCGGACGGTGCGCAGCTCGGTCGCCGCGTCGGCGGGGGTGAGGTCCAGGGAGGATTTGGTCACTTACAGGATCTCCAGAACGCTTTCCGGCGGACGGCCCACGCGGGCCTGGTCGCCCTTGACGACGATGGGACGCTCGATGGCGGTGGGGTTGGCGGCCAGGGCGGCGATCAGGGCGTCGCCGTCCAGATCCTTGGCGATTCCGGCCTCCGCAGCTTCCTTGGACCGCAGGATATCGCGCGGACCCTTGCCCAGCTTGCCCAGGATGGCCTTCAGCTCCTCCGCGCCGGGCGGGGTCTTCAGATACTCCACGACGGTGGGCTCGACGCCCTGGGACTTCAGAAGCTCCAGCGTCTGGCGCGACTTGGTGCAGCGCGGGTTGTGGTAGATGGTGACGTCGCTCATCCCGGTGTTTCCCTCGCTCTTGCCGGCCTCGTGGTTTGCTGTGGCAGAGATACACCCGCCCCGCGCGCCGCGCCAACCCGCCATGCGGAATGGCGACGGCAACGCAACATCCCTCGCGTGACAAGGCCGGCGCTTGGCATTACCTTGCGCGCTCGCATTATTGGCGGCCCACCGCGTGCGGGGCCAATCATTTGAACGGATGCCAGCCGTGACGAAGCTCTCGCTCTCCAAGGACAAGATCAACATCCTGCTGCTCGAAGGCGTTCACGACAACGCCATCAACGAGTTGGCGCACGGCGGTTACGCCACCGTGGAGCGTCTTCCGCACGCGCTGGACGAGGCGGAACTGCTGGAGCGCATCGGGTCCGTCCACATGCTGGGCATCCGCTCGCGCACCCATCTGACCGCCAAGGTGCTGGAGGCGGCAACCCGCCTGTTCAGCGTCGGCTGCTTCTGCATCGGCACGAACCAGGTGGATCTGAAGGCCGCCCGCCGACTCGGCATCCCGGTCTTCAACGCACCCTATTCGAACACCCGGTCGGTGGCGGAACTGGTGATCGGCGAGATCATCATGCTGATGCGCGGCATCTTCCCGAAGTCGAACCTCGTGCATGGCGGCGGCTGGATGAAGTCGGCCAAGGACAGCTACGAGATCCGCGGCAAGACGCTTGGCATCGTCGGCTATGGCCACATCGGCACGCAGGTGTCGATCCTGGCCGAATCGATGGGCATGAAGGTCCGCTACTACGACGTCGTGAACAAGCTGGCTCTCGGCAACGCCCAGCCCTGCCACTCGCTGGAAGAACTGCTGGCCGTGTCCGACGTGGTGACCCTGCACGTCCCCGACACCCCGCAGACCCGCGACATGATCGGCGAGGCGCAGATCCGCGCCATGAAGAAGGGCGCCCACCTGATCAACGCCGCCCGCGGCAAGGTCGTGGTGATCGAGGCGCTGGCCGCGGCCCTGAAGGACAAGCACCTGCTGGGTGCCGCCATCGACGTGTTCCCGAAGGAGCCGGGCGGCGACCAGGAGGTGTTCGAGAGCGCGCTGCGCGGGCTGGACAACGTGATCCTGACCCCGCACATCGGCGGTTCCACGATGGAGGCACAGGCCAACATCGGCACCGAAGTGTCGCAGAAGCTGATCGAGTATTCGGACAACGGCTCGACCATGGGGGCGGTGAACTTCCCGGAGGTCGGCCTGCCGGTCCATGCCGGCTGCACCCGTTTCCTGCACGTCCACGAGAACCGTCCGGGCGTGCTGCGCAAGATCAACGAGGCCTTCTCGGGCCGCAACCTGAACATCGCCGCGCAGTATCTCCAGACCGATCCGGAACTGGGCTACGTCGTGGTCGATGTGGACGGCGACGTGGACGAGAACGAGGTGACCAACGATCTGCGCGCCATCGAGGGCACGCTGAAGACACGCTTCCTCTATCCGGGCCGGCGCTGAGGTCCACGGGCGCGGCCCTTGCCGTTGGTGGGGGCCGCACCGACATAGGCGGAATGACCCTCCGCCCGTTCCGTCCTTCCTTCCGGCAGTCCTGGCGCGCCGGCCTTCTGACGCTCATTTGCCTGGGCGGGGGAGGGTTGGCCTTTTCGACGCCTGCGGCGGCTCAGACCGGAGTCGCGTCCTGTCCGGCCTTCGCTCCGGCCCGCGTGGCCCTGGACATGCAGGTCGTTCCGCTGCGCACCGATTACAGCCAGTCCATCGGGCAGCTTGCCCGGAAGCCGGGGCGGCCGCCCGTCACGGGCCGCACCGCCAATGCCCACACGTTGGGGCTGACCGCCAGTCAATACAATCAGCAATGGCAGGTCAGCATCGTCACCGCCTCGCTGGGGCAGGGCCGCTATTGCGGCGCGGCGCAGATTCTGACCGTCACCTTCGGCTATGACCAGCGCACCGTCTATGTGGCCCGCGAGTTGCCGCAGGGCAGTTGCATCCATGCCGAGGTCCTGGCCCACGAGATGCGCCACGTCGCGGTGGACGAGCAGCTTTTGCGGGAGTATGTGCCGGCCCTGAAGCGTCGGCTGGAGGATGTGGTCGCCCGCCTCGGCCCGGCGCAGGGCCGTTCCGAACGGCAGGTGGCGTCGGCGATCGAGCAGCCGATCAAGGCCGCGATGCGCCAGTTGATCGATGAGTTCGGGCGCGAGCGGACCGCGCGGCAGGCCCGCGTCGATACCCCCGCCGAATATGAGCGCATCAGCCGTTCCTGCAACGGCGAGGTCAGCCGTTACATCGGGCGTGTTTAACTCTTGCCGTGAAGAGTTACCGGCGGCGGCGTCGTTCGGAAGCGTGGCCGTCCGTGAATTCCGGGGGCTTGCGGGCCACCCAGCGCAGGAAGGCGGCGATGTCCGGATGGGCGCGCAGGCTGGCGATGGTGTGGTAGCGGTCGCGCAATTCCGCCTCGCTCAGCACCGCGTGGATCTTGGCGTGGCAGATGCGGTGCATGGTCACCGTCTCCCGCCCGCCGTAGGTGCGGGGGATCAGGTGGTGCTCGTTCAGGCTGGGGCCGGGCACCATCGGGCGTCCGCAGAGCGGGCAGGGCGGATGGGACGGGTCCGGAGGCGGCATGGGACGTTCGAAGCAGCGGGGCGAAGCAGGGGGCCGAAGCAGCGGCCGGGGTCAGCCGGGCGGGGCCGCGGGCAAAGTGGCGCGGATGCGGGCGACCAACTCGTCCGCCCGGTAGGGCTTTTGCAGGATGGGCATCCCGTCCAGCGCCGAGGCCCGCTGGATTTCGGCGTAACCGGTCACCATCAGAACCGGCAGGCCGGGGCGCCGCTTGCGCAGTTCCCGGACCAGTTCCAGCCCCGTCATGCCGGGCATCGCGTAGTCGGTCAGCACGAGGTCCACCTCCGGTTCGCGGGCGAGAACGTCCAGCGCGTCGGGGCCGCCGGACGCCTCCATGATGCGGAAACCGGCCTGTTCCAGAACCGTCGCGGTCGCCATGCGGACCAGAGCCTCGTCCTCCACCAGCAGGATGGTGGCGGAGTGGGGCTGCGTCTGGGCGGGGGGCGGCGGTTCGGCGCCATGGGCCGCATCCTCGTCCGCTTCGGCCCGCGGCAGGTAGAGCGTCACCGTGGTGCCGGCGCCGAGCCGCGTCGCCAGCATCACCGCTCCCCCGGATTGGGCGGCCAGCCCATGCACCATGGACAGGCCCAGACCCGTGCCGTGCCCGACGCCCTTCGTCGTGAAGAAGGGCTCGAAGGCGCGCGCCGCCGTCTCCTCGCTCATCCCGCTGCCGGTGTCGGCGACGGCGATGGACACGCAGTCCCCGGCGGCAAGGTCGAGCGGACGCCCCTCCGCCCCGTCCGGGCAATTGGCGGTGCGGATGGTCAGGGTGCCGCCCGCCGCCATGGCGTCCCGCGCGTTGATGGCGAGGTTGAGGATGGCCATTTCGAGCTGGTTCGGGTCCACCCGCGCCGGCCACAGGTCGGGCTCCGTCTCGGTCACGATGCGGGTGGTGCCGCCCAGCGTGCGTTCCAGAAGCCCGCTCATGCCCGCGACCAAAGCGCCGACGTCCACCGTCTTCGGCTCCAGCCGCTGACGGCGCGAGAAGGCCAGAAGATGCTGGGTCAGGGTGGCGCCGCGCTCCACCGCCTTTTCCGCCATGTCCAGCGCCTGGGGATTGGCCGCGCCGCGCTCACCCGCGGAACGCAGGAGGTAGAGCGAGGTCCCGATGGCCTGGAGCAGGTTGTTGAAATCGTGGGCGATGCCGCCGGTGAGCTGCCCGATGGCCTCCATCTTGCGGGCCTGATGCAGCGTTTCCTCGATCTCGCGCAACGCCTGCTGGGTGCGTTCCTGCTCCTCCACGTCGCGGGCGACGTGATAGGCGCCGATCCGCCGCCCGCTGGCGTCCAGAATGGTACCGAAGGCCAGCTCGTAGCGCTTGCGCTTCAGATTGGGGGCGCCCAGCTCCTCCACGATGGTGAAGCGCTCCCCGCCCAGCGCGCGGCTCCACATGGACTCCGCGGTGATCTGCGCGGTGGGCAGATGCTCCAGCATGTCCAGCAGGCGCTGGCCGATGGCCGGGCGGTGGCCGTACAGGGCCTCCACCTCCCGCTGATAGGCACCGTTGAAGAGGATGTAGCGAAGCTCCTGATTCACCGCGACGATCAGGTCGGTGGAGCTTTCGATGATGGCGGCGAACAGGCGGCGGTCGGAGGCGTGGCGGTCCACCAGCTCGCCCAACTGCATCTCGTGGGCGCGCCGGCGCTCCGTCACGTCCTCCAGGATGCCGACGGCGCGGGCGGCGCCGTCCGGATCGGTCAGGCAGGACCCGCGCATGGCCAGCCAACGGACCTGTCCGTCGGGCGACCCCACGGGAAACTCCGCCTCCAGTTCCCCCTTCGACGGGTCTTCGCGGTAGAGGGCGGCACGGATGGCGTTGCGGTGGTCCGCCGAGACGTTGCGAATCCAGGATTCGACCGAAGCGCCGTCCAGCGCCGGGACGCCCAGTAGCATGGCGGTGCGGTCCGACCCGTGGAAGCGGCGGCTGCGTGCGTCGAAGCGCCAGACGCCCAGCCCGACGACCTCCATGACCAGCCGCTGCTGCGCCTCGCTGTCGCGCAGGCGGCGGGCCGCCAGGTTCAGGGCGCCGGCCACCGCGTTGACCTCGCGGATCGGCGCGGGGGTGGTCAGCATCGGTGAGGCGTGCGGTCCGTCGCGCCCCAGCGCCAGGGCGGAGCCGGCCAGCGCCGCGACCGGATCGGCGATGCGCCGCCCGACCGCCAGCGTCATTGCCAGACTGAGGATCAGCAGGACGCCGCCCCCCGTCAGCACCAGCAGAAGCGACCGGTGCAAGGGGGCGGCGATCACTTCCTGCGGCACGCCGACGGCGACGGTCCAGCCCGACAGCTCCGACCGGGCGAAGGCGTTGAACAGGGGCGTGCCGTCCCGCGCGACGTTGGGAAAGGTCCCGGAACTGGCCGATGCCGTCCGGCGGAACACCTCCGCCGAAATCGGGGTGCCGATGAAGGACTCGGGCGAGGCGGTGCGGGTGATGAAGATGCCCTGCCGGTCCCACAGGGCGGCGATCCAGCCCTCCGGAAGGCCCTGCTGGCGCAACACGTCGATGAAGGCCGCCGGAGGCAGGCTCATCGCCAGAACGTGGTCCGAGGGGCCGTTGCGGTTCATCGGCAGCACCACGGCGACCAGCGGGTGCTGGGATATTTTGTTGGTGAAAAGCTCGGAGATTTGGGATTGGCCGCTCTCCGCCGCCCGCCGGATCAGCCCGGTCAAGGCGGCGCGGGGCAGCGGTTCGCCGAAGGGGCGGCGGGTGCTCATCAACTGCCGGCCCTGGGTGTCCGTCAGAATGATATGGACGCCTTCGCGCCGGAAGCCCTTCTGCCGCAACAACTCCATCGCCTGCCGGTGGAAGGCGGCGAGGTCGCCCTTTTCCAGATGGGGTGAGGTGGTCAGGACCTGGAGCGCCGTCTCCATCGCGGTGAGTTCGCGGTCCACCGCGACGGCCAGCGTCCGCGCCAGATCCTGGCCGGAGCGTTCGATGGCGGCGCTTTGCGTCTCGGCCATGCGGACGACCGTCCAGCCGGCGAAGCCCAGCATCGGCAGCATCGCCGCCATGACCAGCAGCACCAGCCCGGTGCGGAGCGAAAGGCCACCCGCCCTGGGCCGGTCGTCGCCGGTCAACTCGCCGTTTCCGGCTGGCGCGTCGTCATCCTGCGCGTGCACAGGCACGGGTTGTCATACTCCTGTATGAATGACCAAAGAGCGCATATGTAACCATCGCAGAGTCCGGCGGCAAAGAACACAGCTTTGAATGGGTGGGGAATTCCATCGAACGGAAGCGCGAATGCGGGCGGACCCGAAGCTGGGCTCGGACATAAAAAAGGAGCCGCAAGCGACTCCTTTTTCAACCTCAGGCAGTGCAGACGCAAGACGTCAGGCCGGCTGCTTGCCGTCCATCAGCGCCACGAAGCGGTCGAACAGATAGTGGCTGTCCTGCGGGCCGGGCGAAGCCTCCGGATGGTACTGCACCGAGAAGACCGGCTTGTTCTTCAGCCGGATGCCCTCGTTGGAGCCGTCGAACAGGCTGACGTGGGTCACCTCGGCGTCGGCGGGCAGGGTCTCCTCCATCACCACGAAGCCGTGGTTCTGGCTGGTGATCTCCACCCGGCCCGAGGCCAGATCCTTCACCGGATGGTTGGCGCCGCGGTGGCCGAGCGGCATCTTCTTCGTCTTGGCGCCCAGCGCCAGCGACAGCATCTGGTGGCCCAGGCAGATGCCGAACATCGGCAGGCCGGTGTCGAGCAGGCCCTTGATGGTCGGCACGGCGTATTCGCCGGTGGCCGCGGGGTCGCCGGGGCCGTTGGACAGGAAGATGCCGTCCGGCTTGTGGCGCATCACCTCATCGACCGTGGCGTTGCCCGGAACGACCGTGACCTTGCAGCCCGATGCGGCGAGGCAGCGCAGGATGTTGCGCTTGGCGCCGAAATCCATCGCGACGACGTGGAAACGCGGGGCTTCCTGCGTGCCGTAGCCGGCGCCGAGGGTCCAGGCGCTCTCGTCCCAGCCGTAGGTCTGGCGGCAGGAGACGTCCTTGGCGAGGTCCATGCCCTCCAGCCCCGGCCAACCCTTGGCCTTGGCGACCAGCGCGTCCAGGTCGAACTTGCCGTCCGGCGCGTGGGCGACGACGCCGTTGGGCGCGCCCAGGTCGCGGATGCGGCGGGTCAGGCGGCGGGTGTCGACCCCGGCCAGCCCGACCAGCCCGTAGCTCTTCAGCCAGTCGTCCAGATGGCGGGTGGCGCGCCAGTTCGACGGGTCGGTGATGTCGGCGCGCAGGATCAGGCCGCGCGCGGCGGGGGTCACCGTCTCGATGTCTTCCGGGTTGGCGCCGGTGTTGCCGATGTGGGGGAAGGTGAAGGTGATGATCTGGCCGGCGTAGCTGGGGTCGGTCAGGATTTCCTGATAGCCGGTCATGGAGGTGTTGAAGCACACCTCGCCCACCGAATCCCCCACCGCACCGATGCCTCGGCCCTTGAAGACGGTGCCGTCGGCCAGAACCAGGACACCGGTGTAAGCGCCGGCATCGCCCGCCGGGAGAGTCGATTGAGCCATCCTTCAGACCTTATCAAAAGCCGCCGCGGGCCATATATCACCTGCATGCGGAACGTCGGCGGCGCGTCCCGTCCCGCTGGGCGCACGCGTCGTCGTCGGTCCGTGCCCGTCCATCCCGGTTCCTTGCGGTCGGGGGTCTGAGCCTGGATCGATTAGTCGGGACGGGTGGGCCGGTCAATCGTATATGACGATTGGCACACCGATTTCCAGCGGCGCGTTTGCATATTCGCCGTGCTTCACCGGTGGGGCTTGGCTGTTGGAGGGAGCGGAATCGGCTCTTCGGAATCGGCTCTTCGGAATTGACGTGGCAATCCGGCGCAAATTTAGGAATATTACCGGTTCGCGCCGGCCCCGCGGCGGAATTCCGGATTTCCAATTCCGGATTTCCGGGAGCGGCGCGGATGATCCCGATCCGCCCTTGATCTTTTCGACCTGACGAACACCCTGACGAACACGAGGACACACGCATGCTGCGCACGCGCCTGAACGAGGCTTTGAAGCAGGCGATGCTCGCCAAGAACCAGCGCGCCGTCTCGACCGTGCGCCTGATCCTGGCCGCGCTGAAGGACCGGGACATCGCGGCGCGCTCGCGCGGCGTCACCGACGGCATCGACGAGGCGGAAATCCTCTCCATGCTGCAAACCATGATCAAGCAGCGCGGCGAGTCGATCAAACTCTACGAGCAGGGCGGCCGTCTGGAACTGGCCGAGCAGGAGCGCGAGGAGATCGCCGTCATCGAGGGCTTCCTGCCCAAGCAGATGTCGGACGAGGAGGTGGCCGCCGCCGTGAAGGCGGTGGTCGAGGAGATCGGCGCCACCTGCATCAAGGACATGGGCAAGGTGATGGCGGAGCTGAAGGCCCGCTACGCCGGCCAGATGGACTTCGCCAAGGTCAGCGGCACCGTGAAGCAACAGCTTTCGGCCTGCTGATCCATTTCCGAAGCACGGGTGCCGCCCGCCCATGGCCTTCCCACCCCAATTCCTGGAGGAGTTGCGCGCCCGTCTCGCCTTGTCGGACGTGGTGGGCAAGCGCCTGCGCCTGATCCGCGCCGGGCGCGAATACAAGGCTCCGTGCCCCTTCCACAATGAGAAGTCGCCCTCTTTCTACGTCAACGACCAGAAGGGGTTCTTCCATTGCTTCGGCTGCGGAGCGCACGGCGACATCATCGGCTTCGTCATGCGCCACGACAACCTCGCCTTCCCGGAGGCGGTGGAGGCGCTGGCCGGCGAGGCGGGGATGCCGGTTCCCCGCGCCACGGAAGAGGACAAGCAGCGCTACGAGCGGCGCAAGACGCTGCACGATCTGGTGGAGCAGGCCGCACGCTGGTTCGAGCAGCAGCTCCACGCCCCCGCGGGCCGGGCCGGACTGGAGTATTTCCAGCGCCGCGGGCTGGACACCGACAGCATGGCGCGCTTCCGCCTGGGCTTCGCCCCCGGCGATTCCGGCGCGCTGCGCAGCCAGTTGCTGAAGCAGGGCTTCGCGGAAGAGGACATGGTGACCGCCGGCCTGCTGAAGCGGCCGGAGGACGGGCGCACGCCCTACAGCTTCTTCCGCAACCGGGTGATCTTTCCGGTGACCGACCGGCGCGGCCGGGTGGTCGCCTTCGGCGGGCGCATCCTGGAGGGCGACGGCCCGAAATACGTCAACACCGCGGACACGCCGCTGTTCCACAAAGGAGCTCTGTTGTACGGCCTGTCGCGGGCGCGGCAGGCGGCGGCGGACGGCAAGCCGGTGATCGTCGCCGAAGGCTACATGGACGTCATCGCGCTGGTCCGCGCCGGCTTCGAGGGCGCGGTGGCGCCGCTCGGCACCGCCCTGACCGAGACTCAGGTGCAGGAGCTGTGGAAGCTGATCCCCGACGCGGAGAAGGTGCCCTTCCTCTGCTTCGACGGCGACAACGCCGGGCGCCGGGCGGCGTGGCGCGCGGTGGAGCGCATCCTGCCGCACCTCGGCCCCGGCCATTCCGCCCGCGTCGCCTTCCTGCCGGAGGGGGAGGACCCCGACAGCCTGATCCGCCTGCACGGCCCCCGCGCCATGCAGGAGGTGCTGGGCGCCGCCATCCCGCTGTCCGAGGCGGTCTGGCGCATGGAGACGGAGGGCAAGCCCACCGATACCCCCGAATCGAAGGCGGCGGTGAAGGCCGCGCTGGAGGCGCGGGTGGGCCAGATCGCCGACCGCGACGTGCAGGTCTTCTACCGCACGGAGATGCGCCGCCGCGTGGACGAGGCCTTCGCCCCGCCGCCGCGCCAGCGCGGCGACCGCGGCCCCTGGGTTCCGGGAGGACAATGGCAGGGAGGATGGCAGGGCGGGCGTTTCGGCCAGCAGACGCGCCGCCACACGCCGGGCCTGCCGGGCCTGCGCACCGCGCCGCCGCCGGGCCACCGCCGCCGCAATCCGGGCAATCTCGCCGCCGCGCGGGAGCGCGTTCTGCTGGCGGTCATCATCAACCACCCCGACCTGTTCGACGAGTTGGGCGAATCGCTGGGCATGCTGCCCTTTTCCGACCGCGAACTGGAAGAATTGCGGCAGGCGGTCATCGGATCGCTGGCTGAACGGCGGGAAAACGACTCGGGACTTGACGCGGCATCGCTTTGTCGCCACTTGTCTTCCGCCGGCTATGATACCATTGTCCGCTCTCTGCTCAGCGAGTCGACCTATGTCCATGCCGGCTTTGCACGCCCGGACGCTTCCTCCCTGGAGGCGAAACGGGGGTGGTGGCCGACGTGGCATCATTTGCATCACAGGCAGGTGATGGCCGATTTGAGAGAGGCGGAGGCGGCATTGGCCCGTGACAACAGCGAGGCGAACTTCGCGCGGGTCGTCGCCCTTCAACAGGAGGTCATCAGGTCCGGAATGGGTATGACGGATGACGAGGATCTCAACGATGCCTAGCGGCCGTCGCCGCCGGGCGTGGTGCGGAAGGGCAGGGCCGGAGGGAATGAGGCCCGGAGGGGTCAGACCGGACAAGCTCCGGGACGGTTGACAACCGGTTTAAGCAGGTGCGGATCGACAGCGGGGGGCCGCTGCGATGCGCGCTATGGGTTTTTACTATGGGGTAATGCGGGGGCATCGATCGCATGGCCACGAAAGCTGCGAACAGCGTTGAAGTTTCCGAAGCCCGGGACGAGGCCGGTGACGGCCCGCTCATGGACGGCATGGGTCTTGCCGTCAAGAAGATGATCGCCCGCGGCAAGGAGCGTGGCTACGTCACTTATGACGAGCTGAACGCTGCCCTGCCGCAGGACACGTCGTCTTCCGAACAGATCGAAGACACGATGGCCATGCTCTCCGAGATGGGCATCAACATCGTCGAATCGGAAGAGCAGGATTCGGAAGGCAACGCCAACACCGACGGCGAGGGCGAAGGCCGGACCGCCGGCAACCTGGACGACGACGACATCGGCCGCACCGACGACCCCGTGCGCATGTACCTGCGCGAGATGGGCTCGGTCGAACTGCTGTCCCGCGAGGGCGAAATCGCCATCGCCAAGCGCATCGAGGCCGGGCGCGAGATGATGATCGGGGCGATCTGCGAATCGCCGCTGACCATCCGCGCGATCCTTGAGTGGCACGACGCCCTCATGGAAGGGAAGATGCTGCTGCGCGACATCATCGACCTGGACGCCACCTACGGCGGCGGCCCGGACGGTGAGGAGATCCCCGAAGGTCTGGCCGAGGCGGTGGAAGCCGAGTCGGAAGAGACCGAGGAGGAGCGCCCCCCGCGCCCCGAGGGCGAAGGCGAGGAAGAGGGCGACGAGGACGGCGAGAACAGCCTGTCCCTGTCCGCCATGGAAGCCGCGCTGAAGCCGCAGGTCATCGAGACCTTCGAGAAGATCAAGGCCACCTACGACAAGCTGCACAAGCTGCACGAGGGCCGCATCGCGGCCATCCAGCGCGGCGAGGACGTGGCCAAGCAGTCGGACAAGAAATACGACAAGCTGAAGACCGAAATGGTCGAGCTGATGAACACGGTGCGCCTGAACAACCAGCGCATCGAGCAGCTTGTCGAGCAGCTTTACGCCCTGAACCGCAAGCTGACCGGCTTCGAAGGCAAGCTGCTGCGCATGGCGACCGACTGCCGCGTGAAGCGCGAGGACTTCCTGAACCACTATTTCGGGCATGAACTCGACCCGAACTGGCTGGAGCGCATCCGCGGCCTGAACCCCAAGACCTGGGGCAAGTTCTACGACAAGTACGAGGCCGACATCCGCAAGACGCGCGAAGGCGTTTCGGGCATCTCGGACGAAGCCAAGCTGCCGATCAGCGAGTTCCGCCGCATCGTCTCCACCGTCCAGAAGGGCGAGAAGGAAGCGAGCCGCGCGAAGAAGGAGATGGTGGAAGCCAACCTGCGCCTCGTGATCTCCATCGCGAAAAAGTACACGAACCGCGGCCTGCAGTTCCTGGACCTGATCCAGGAGGGCAACATCGGCCTGATGAAGGCGGTGGACAAGTTCGAGTACCGGCGCGGCTACAAGTTCTCGACCTACGCGACGTGGTGGATCCGGCAGGCCATCACCCGCTCGATCGCCGATCAGGCGCGCACCATCCGTATCCCGGTGCACATGATCGAGACGATCAACAAGCTGGTCCGCACCAGCCGCCAGATGCTGCACGAGATCGGCCGTGAGCCGACCCCGGAGGAGCTGGCGGAGCGTCTGATGATGCCGCTGGAGAAGGTCCGCAAGGTCCTGAAGATCGCCAAGGAGCCGATCTCCCTGGAGACGCCGATCGGCGACGAGGAGGACAGCCACCTCGGCGATTTCATCGAGGACAAGAACGCGGTGCTGCCGCTCGACGCCGCCATCCAGGCGAACCTGCGCGAGACGACGACCCGCGTGCTGGCCTCGCTGACGCCGCGCGAGGAGCGTGTGCTGCGCATGCGCTTCGGCATCGGCATGAACACCGACCACACGCTGGAAGAGGTCGGCCAGCAGTTCAACGTGAC
>JAEYPE010000237.1 GCA_023411035.1 Pseudomonadota bacterium | reverse complement strand
GCCACATCCTGCCCAACGCGGTCCTGCCGCTCACCGCCGCGGCCTGGACCGCCTTTCCCCGCGCCCTGATGGCGGAAAGCCTCGCCAGCCTGCTCGGCCTCGGCCTGCCGGAGGGGGTCACGGGTTGGGGAACCGCCATCGGCGCGGCGGCGCGGGCGGGCGACGCGGCGGCGCTGGCCGGACCGGCCCTGCTGCTGGCGTTGGCCCTGTGGGCACTGCATGGGGTGGGCGACGGGATGCGTCTGGCCTTCACCCGCGGGGGGCGCCGGTGACCGGATCGGACGGCCGCGCGCCGCTGCGGGTGGAGGGGCTGTCGCTTCTGACCAGCCGCGACATCCTGCTGGACCGGCTGAGCTTCGCCGTGGAGGCCGGGGAGGTGCTGGCTCTGTCCGGCGGCGCCGGGGCCGGCAAGACGCTGCTGCTGCGCGCGCTGGCCGGTCTGGCCCCGAAGGGCGTCGAAACGCTGGGCGACATCCACATCCGGGGGCGGCGCATCCTGGTAACGCAGGACGGCGCCCTGGCCCCGCAGCGGACGCTGGGCGCGCAGTTCGCGGAGCATCTGGCCCGCCTGTCGGGACTGGACGAGCGCACCGCCCTGCGCCGCGCCGCGGAGGCGCTGGAGCGTTTCCAGGTGTCCGCCGCCACGCGCCGGCTGGCGCTTTACCCGCATGAGCTGGGCGAGGCGATGCGCTGGCGCGCCGCGCTCGCGCTGGCCATGGCGGTGGAGCCGTCGGTGCTGCTGGCCGACGCCCCCGGTGCTGCGCTCGACCCCACCCAGCGCGTCCGCCTGCTGAGCGACCTCGCCGCCTGGACGCGGGAGGCCGGGACGGCGCTGCTGCTGACCGGGCGCCCCCAGGCCGACCCGGCCCGCTCCGGTCTGGCCGACCGCCGCCTGACCCTCGACCATGGGCGCCTGGAGATTCCGGAGAAGGAGCCCACCCGAAACCCGCCGCCCGCGGAACCGGCGCCCTCCGGCCCGCCCGTCCTGTCGGTGCGCGACCTGCGCGTCGCCTTCCCGCTGGGGCGGAACTGGCGCGGCGAGCAACGCTGGCTGACCGTGGTGGACGGCCTGTCCATCGATCTGGCCGAGGGCGAGTCGCTGGCCCTGCTGGGCGAGACGGGCAGCGGCAAATCGGTTCTGGCCCGCGCGATCCTGCGGCTGATCCCGCCGGTCGGCGGTCAGGTCTCCTGGCTGGGGACGGACCTCGCCGCGGCGCCGCCGGAGGCGATGCGGCGGGCGCGGCGGGATCTGCAAATCCTCTTCCCCGATCCGCTGGCGGCCTTCGACCCGCTGATGACCATCGGCGCGCAGCTTGCCGAGACGCTCGGCTCGCTGCTGCCCGCCCTGTCCGCCGCCGACCGCGCCGCGCGGCTGGCCGAGGTTCTGGAGGAGGCGGGGCTGCCCGGCGAGGTTCTGGACCTCCATCCCGGATCGCTCCACCCGGCGGAGGCGGCGCGCGCCGGGCTGGCCCGCGCCCTGCTGCCGGGGCCGCGCCTGCTGGTCTGCGACGAGCCCGCGGCGGCGCTCGACGGGGCGGAGCGGGCGGATTTCCTGGCGCTGTTGCAGGCGATACGCCGCCGCCGCCGGCTGGCCCTGATCTACGCCACCCAGGACGCGGAGGAGGGCTTGCGGATCGCGCGGCGGGCGCTGGTGCTGCTGCTGGGCCGCATCGTGGAGTCGGCGGACAGCGCGGCTCTGGCCGCCGGGGCGCGGCATCCCTATACGCGGGCGCTGATCGCGGCGTCACGCTCGGTCCGGCCCGTGCTGCACGGCGATCCGCCTTCCCCCCTGCGCCCGCCGACCGGCTGCGCCCTGCGGCTGCGCTGCCCGCTGGCCCATGACGGCTGCGCCCAGGTTCCCCCGACGCTCGACCCCGTGGCACCGGGCCACCGCGTCGCCTGCCATGTCAAGGATGACGGCGCAGCACCGTAACACCGCGGGCCAACGCGGTCCGGCGCCTTGGGCGTGGCCGCAATTCCGTCCCAAAAAGGTCCGAAACTGCGCCGGTTGGCAAGGGCACGGGCAAGGGATAACGTCGCTGACCTTTAATCCCCCATTGCTGAAATTACGGAAAAGGACAGGGATGCTTCGCGCACGCACCCGGTGGACGGTCCCCTGCATGGGCGCAATCGCCGTCCTTCTTCTGCTTCTCGCAGGAATCGCCCAGCCGTCGCTGGCCGCCGACCCCGCACCGGGCGCCGCCGCTCCGGCCCCTGCCGCCGCCGCCCCTGCGGAGCCCGCCGCCTCGTCCGATCCGACGCCCGAGCAGATGCAGGCGATGATCGCGACGCTGGAGGACCCGGCGGCCCGCGCCCGCTTGGTAGAACAGCTGAGGGCTCTGGTGGCCGCGCAGAAGGGGCTGGACCAGGCCAAGGCCGAGGAGGAGGAAGCCCCGGCGGCCAGCACCCTGCCGGAGACCATCGGGGCCAGCGCTCTGTCCTTCCTGGCGGAGCGCATGGACGTGCTGAGCCGCCAGCTCGTCCAGGTCGGCAACGTGTTCAAGGAGCTGCCCGGCGCCATCGACTGGGCGAACCGGCAGATGGAAGACCCCTCGGCGCGCGACCGCTGGGTGCAGATCGCCATCCAGTTGACGATGATCCTGACCGCCGGGCTGGTGGTGGAACGCTTCGTCGGCTGGCTGCTCGCCCGTCCGCGAAATGCCCTGGCCGCCCGCCGTGGAACCACGGGGCTGGTGCGGATTCCGCTGCTGCTGGGCCGCGCGCTGCTGGAACTGGCGCCCATCGCCGCCTTCATCGTCGTCGGCTACGCCATCCTGTCGTTCAGCGAGCCGGGGCCGCGCGTGCGGCTGGTGGCGCTGGCCGTCATCAACGCGACCGTCATCCTGCAAATCCTGCTGGTCGCCGCCCGCATCCTGATCTCGCCCTTCGCGCCCACCCTGCGGATGGTGCGGATGGGCGACGCCAACGCGCTGCGCCTCTACCGCTGGGTCCGCCGGCTGGCCGCGGTCGGCGTCTACGGCTATTTCCTGGCGGAGGGCGCCTATGTGCTGGGCCTGCCGCTGGGCGCCTACGGGGCGCTCCTGAAGCTGCTGGGGCTGGCGCTGGCCGGCATGCTGATCGCGCTGATCCTTCAGAACCGCCGCACGGTGGCGGACTGGATGCACGGCAACCCGCTGTCCGGCGACGGCGACCCGGCGACCACCGCGGACCGCGAATCGGAAGGCCAGGGCGCCGTCCTGCGCTCCGCCCGCCGCCGCTTCGCCGACGTCTGGCATGTGCTGGCCATCGTCTATGTGGTGGTGACCTTCGGCGTCTGGGTGCTGAACGTCTATGGCGGGTTCGAGTATCTGGCCCGCGCCACCGGCATCACCATCCTGGTGGCGGTGGTCGCCCGGCAACTGGTCAACGGCATCAACCGCGGCCTGCGCCGGGGCCTGCGCATGGTTCCGGACAGCCAGGGCGCCCTGCCGCCGCTGAAGGACCGCGCCTCCCTCTACCTGCCCCTGCTGCACCGGGTGGTGAAGACGGTGATCTGGATCGGCGCGGCGATGATCATCCTCTACGGCTGGGGCTTCGACACGCTGGCCTGGACGGAGACGCGGCTGGGCCAGCGCATCCTGCGCAGCACGATCACCATCGGCCTGCTGCTGGCCGGCTCCATCGTCGCCTGGGAGGTGGTGAGCGCGATGATCGAGCGCTTCCTGGCCTCCACCGACCGCAACGGCACGCGGATCGAGCGCAGCGCTCGGGTGCGCACCCTGCTGCCGCTGCTGCGCAACGCCTTCCTGGTGCTGCTGGTGACCATGGTGTCGCTGATCACCCTGTCGGAGCTGGGGGTGAACATCGCGCCGCTGCTGGCCGGTGCCGGTGTGGTCGGTCTGGCCATCGGCTTCGGGGCGCAGACTCTGGTCAAGGACATCATCACCGGCCTGTTCATCCTGTTCGAGGACAGCATCTCCATCGGCGACTCGGTCGATGTGGGGGGCGGTCATGCCGGCGTGGTGGAGGCGCTCTCCATCCGATCCATCCGGCTGCGCGACGGGTCGGGCGCCATCCACACGGTGCCCTTCAACTCCGTCTCCACCGTCAAGAACATGTCGAAGGACTACTCCTACGCCCAGTTCGAGGTGCGGGTCGCCTACCGCGAGGACCCGGACCGCGTGATCGAGCTGCTGAAGGAGATCGGCGCCGGCCTCCAGACCGACGCCCAGTTCGCGCCCGACATCATGGCGCCGCTGGAGGTGATGGGCCTGGACAAGTTCCAGCCCGACTCGACCCAGCTCATCACCGCGCGCTTCAAGACCCGCCCGACCCGGCAGTCGGGCATCTCGCGCGAGTTCAACCGGCGCATGAAGAAGCGCTTCGACGAGCTGGGGGTGGAGGTGCCGACCGGCTCCATGCAGCTCATCGTCGGCGGGCCCCACCCCGACCGCGCTCTGGCCGAGGCGCTGAGCCAGGGGTCGTAAGAAAGGGGCTGGGTGGCCGGGGGCTCTACGCCTCCGGCCCGCCCCGCTCCAGGACCGCGGCGAAGGCGTCGACCACCCGCGGATCGAAATGCCTGCCCGATTCGGCGCGGATCAGATCGACCACCGCCGCCCGCTCCCACGCCGCCTTGTAGGGGCGGCAGTGCAGCAGGGCGTCGTACACGTCGGCCACCGCCACGATACGGCCCGACAGCGGGATGGCGTCGCCCGCCAGCCCGAGGGGATAGCCGGAGCCGTCGAACTTCTCGTGGTGGCTCTCGGCGATCTCCGCCCCCATCGTCAGATAGCTGCGCCCCCCGACGGCGCCGGAGGCGTCGCGCAGGATGCGCCCTCCGATGGCCGCATGCTCCCGCATAAGGGCCATTTCCTCCGGGTCCAGCTTGCCGGGCTTGCAGAGTATCCGGTCGGAGACGGCGACCTTGCCGACGTCGTGCAGCATGCTGGCCAGCCCGATCAGTTCACAGAACCGGTCGTCCGCCTCGCCGCCGCAGTCACCCCGCGCCTGGAGTTCCCGCGCGATGGCGGCGGCCCAGCGGCCGACGCGGCGGACATGGTCCCCGGTCACCTCGTCCTTGTACTCGGCCAGCTTGCCCAAAGCGTGCACCGTGGCGAGTTGGGCGAGACGGAGCTGCTCGTACAGGGATACGTTGTCGAACCCCACCGACATCTTGGAACAGAAGATCTCCACCAGCCGCCGATCGACGTCCGACAGGCCGCCATGCCCGCCGATGAACAACGCGCCGGGACCGGGGCCGTCGGCCTGGAGGCCGTGCGCGAGGAACGGCACGACGCTGTGATCGTCCCGGTGCAGGCCGCGGCCCCCGGCCAGGGCGGCGGCAATGTCGGCGCAGGCCGCGTCCGGCAGCACGGCGCTGACCGGACAGCCGCCGGCGTCGGCGAAGCTGCCGGTTCCGCACAGCACCACCGCCTCCCGACCCTTCCCGCCTTGGGACGGGCCGGACGGAACGGCGCACAGGAAGACGCCCGCCGCCCGCGGCAGCAGCGAGGCGATCCGCTCCACCATGCCGGTGGCGAAGCCGGCCATGGAGCGCTGCTCGAACAGGATGCCCGCCGCGTCCACGATCTTCTCCAGCCCCAGCCGGTTCCGCTCGATCGCGGCGATGTGCTGGTAGGACCGCAGGGCGGCCACCGTGGTGGTGAACAGCTTTTGGGCGGTCAGTTCGCTCTTGGCCTTGTAGTCGTTGATGTCGTAGTTGACGATCACCTGCCGTTCCGGCGCCTGCCCAGGCTGGCCGGTGCGCAGGATGATGCGGATCTGCCGGTTGCCCAGCTCTTCCCGGATGTGGTGGACCAGCCGCAGGCCGGCGTCGTCCGTCTCCATCACCACGTCCAGCAGGACGGCGGCGATGTCGGGATGGCCGCCCAGGATCTCCCGCGCCTCCTGTCCGGAATGGGCGGACAGGAATTGCAGGCGGCGCCCGTCGAAGGTGACGTCGTTCAGCACCACGCGGGTGATCGCGTGCACCTCCGGATCGTCGTCGACGATCAGCAGCTTCCAGGGCGGCGCGGCGGGGCCGGATTTCGCGCCGGATTTCGCGGATGGCGGGTCATCCTCGTCGGCGAACAGCAGGTCGTCGTCATCATCCGGGCCCCCGCTCTGAATGTCCGGCATCGCCGTCGCTCCCCGCCCAGCCGCGCAAAACGGCATTGTTACAATTCGACTCTCTTTTCTCTGCGTGCACTGAGCCTCCTGTCAACCACCACGGCGCGACCACGCCCCCGAATGCCTGTGGAGGGAAGGCTGCGGCGCATTGTCCTTCCCCGTTCCGGCTACCGCCAAAGCGCCCGCCGCGGCGCGTGTGGAGGGGTTGCGGCCCGCCCTGGACGGAGGATCAATCAGGAAAAGGCTTGGGGCTGGAAACAACGCGAAATCAATGGGGGCTGACCATGATACCGGACGGCTGGGACATCGAACTGCGCGAAGGGGCCATCGCCGTGGCCCGCCACCTGATCGAGACCGGCTGTGTCCGGTACGACCCGGACCATCTGTGCCGCCACGGGTCGGGGCTGGTCAGCCCGGTCCATCTGGAGTGCCGGCGGCTGCTCTCCTATCCCGCGGTGCGCAACGAGGTTCTCGATTTCGCCCTGCGGATGATCGAACAGGAGATCGGCACCGGTGAACTCGACGCCATAGCCGCCGGCGAGGGGGCCGGCGTTCCTTGGGCCGCGCTGATCGCCGACCGGCTGGAGCTTCCCTTCGTCTTCGTGCGCAAGGAGGCGCCGGAGGGGCAGCAGGACTACAAGCACCGGATCGAAGGGCGGGTGGAACTGGGCTGGCGCGTGCTTCTGGTCGAGCAGATCGCCGCCGACGGCCACCGCAAGGCCCGCTTCGCGCGGCCGCTGAAGGAGGCGGGCTGCGACGTGCGCGACCTGCTCGTTCTGTTCCAGTACGGGATCTTCGACGAGATCCAGGAGCATCTGGCCCCGCTGGGCATCACGATGCACGCGCTGGCGACATGGTGGGACGTGCTGGAGGTGGTGAACCGCGGCCATTACCTGGACGGGCAGGCCCAGGGCGAAATCCACGCCTTCCTGCACGATCCCAAGCGCTGGACCGAGGAGCATCAGGGCAAGCGGAAGGGTCATAAGGTGGTCTGAGGCGAGTTCCCCTCTCCCACCCTGGGAGAGGGGAAACCGTCATTCCCCGGCGATGCGGACCCACTGCTGGCCGGCGCGGGCCGTTTCGCCGCGACGGGCGGCCAGGACGGCGGCGGCGTAGGGCAGCGCCAGCAGAAGCTGAAGCCCGGCCCAAGACAGCGCCTCCCAGTTCGGGCTGCTCCACACCACCTCGTGCAGGGCCTCCAGGAAGGGAAGCTGCCCGTAGATCAGCGACTCCAGCGGCACCACGCCCTCCGCCACCACGGTCAGCACCGCGCCCAGCACCAGCAGGGCGGCCAGCGCCGCTTCCAGCGGCAGGCGGCGGACGGCGCCGCACAGACCGTTCGCCAGGGTATCGGCCACCGGCACGGCGGGGCGGAACAGCCCACCGATGCCCCAGGCGGCCAGCACCCCCGCGCCCTCCGGACGCCGCGTCGCGCGCATGGCGCCCAGCGCCGGAAGGCCGAGCGCCGGCAAGGCGAAATACCAGTTCGGGAAGTCGCGGTAGCGCCCGTCGAACACGATCAGGAAGCTCCAGACGATCCCCAGCAGGGCCAGCACCACGGCGGCGGCGTTGCCCACTTTCTCCAGCCGCGACAGCGCCGGGCGGCCGCGCAGGGGCGCCAGCGGCTCCAGCGCCAGCCCGCCGCTGCCCAGCACCCGGCGGGCGGCCAGCAGCACGCTCCCCGACAGGACGGCGGTGGCGGCCAGCATGACGACGGACAGCGCCACGTCCTGCGGATAATGCTTGCCGTGCAGCGCGCCCCAGGCGGCGTGGACGAACAGCGTGGACAGCGCCTGCGTCAGGAAGGCCAGGGCGGCGAAGGCCCCGGCGGTCAGCGGACGGCCCCGCAGGGTCAGCCCGGCGACCAGAAGCAGCGCGAGACCGGAGGAAACGCCGAACAGCACCGGCCATTTCCGGTTCTCCACCACCGGCCCGGCCAGCGCGAACTTCGCCTGACGGTCCGCGGTGTAGAGGCCCCAATGGCCGCCCACCGTGCCCTCCAGCTTGGCCTTCCAGCCCTGGTCGAACGCCTCGATCACGTTGTAGTCGAAGCCCTCCTGCTCCGCGAGGCGGACGAAGCCGTTGACGAACTTGGCCTTGTTGACCAGCCCGGTGACGGCGGCGCCGCGCGACCGGCCCTCGGTCGGCCAGCCGGTCTCGCCGACCAGGATCGGCTTGCCGGGGAAGCGCTGGGCGATGGTGCGGTAGCTGGCGCGGATGCGCTCCATGGCGCCCGCCACGTCGGTGGGCACGTCCTCCCAATAGGGCAGGAGATGGATGGTCAGATAATCCACATGGCCGGCGATCTGCGGGTATTTCAGCCACCATTCCCACACGTCGGCGTAGGACACGGGCTGCTTCACCGCCGCCTTCACGCGGTCGATGTAGCCGGTGACCTGCTCCGGCGTCAGTTCGCGGCGCAGAAGCACCTCGTTGCCGACGATCACGCGGGTGATGACGTCCGGATAGCGGTTGGCAAGGTCGATGAGGGAGGCGATCTCCTTCTCGTTCTTGTCCAGCCGGGACGACAGCCAGGCCCCCATGGTGATCTGGAGCCCGTGGCGGCGGGCCAGTTCCGGCACCGCCTCCAGCCCTTCCAGCGAGGTGTAGGTGCGCACCCCCGCCACCTGCGGGGCGAGCGCGGCCAGATCCTCGTCGATCTGCTCCACGCTGGGGAAGACCTGCGTCAGCGGGCTCTGCCCGTCGCGGAAGGGCGCGAAGGACACGCTTTTCAGCTTGCCGCCGGGCGGCGGGTCGAGGGGCACCGGCTGGTTCGGCAGCGACCAGACGGCAAGATTCGCGAGGCCGGCCAGCAGCAGCACGGCGAGGATCGTGATGAGGCGCATGGAGGGGATGTCTACACCAAATGCAGGATCGGCAAAACGGTCTGACGAAAAGGAAAACGGGCGCGCCCCCCGGTGGGAGGCGCGCCCGTCAAGGACCGGTCGGACCGGACCGGGCCGACTGGGATTGATGACGTGCCATCGTCACGAACCATCAACGGACCGCGGCCACGATTATTCCGGCGATTCCGCTTACCGCTCCACAAAAGCCTTTTCGATCACGTAATGACCGGGCTCGCCGTTGTGGCCCATGGAGAAGCCAAGCTCGTCCATGATGCCGCTGGTTTCGTCCAGCATGGCCGGGCTGCCGCAGATCATCACGCGGTCCACCTCGCGGTCGAAGGGCGCCAGCCCGACGTCCGAGAACAGCTTGCCGCTGCGGATCAGGTCGGTGATGCGGCCCTGGTTGCGGAAGGGCTCGCGCGTCACGGTCGGGTAATAGATCAGCTTCCGCTTCACGTCCTCCCCGAAGAACTCGTTCTCCGGCAGGACGGTGTTGATGATCTCGGCGTAGGCCAGTTCGCCCACCGTACGGGTCGTGTGGGTCAGGATCACCTTGTCGAACCGGGCGTACATCTCCGGGTCCTTGACGATGCTGAGAAACGGGGCGAGGCCCGTGCCGGTGCTGAGCAGATACAGGTTCCGGCCCGGCAGCAGGTTGTCGGTGACCAGCGTGCCCGTCGCCTTGCGGTTGACCAGCAGCGTGTCGCCTTCCTTCAGGTGCTGGAGGCGCGAGGTCAGCGGTCCCTCCTGCACCTTGATGGAGAAGAACTCCAGCGTATCCTCATAGCTGGCGCTGACCATGCTGTAGGCGCGCAGCAGGGGCCGGCCGTTCACCTCCAGGCCGATCATGGTGAACTGTCCGGGATCGAAACGGAACGAGGGATCGCGCGTGGTGGTGAAGCTGAACAGCGTGTCCGTCCAGTGGTGAACGCGCAGGACGCGCTCATGAATCAGATTGCTCATGGAATCCGCAGGTCCGTTTCGGTGACCGG
>JAEYPE010000169.1 GCA_023411035.1 Pseudomonadota bacterium | reverse complement strand
GAGGTGCGGCGGTTGGACGCGCTCGCCCTCGATCCCGACCTTCCGGCGATGAAGGCTCTGGGTGTGCCGGAACTGCGCGACCATCTGCGCGGCGCACTGACGCTCGACGAAGCCATTGCGCTGGCTCTGCAATCCACGCGCCGCTACGCGAAGCGGCAGGTCACATGGTTCCGCCATCAGCTCGCGGCCCGTCCGCCGGCGTCCGCTGCGCATGGCTGCCATACGATCAATTCGCTCTACTCAAGACCGCTTAGTGAAGCAATACTGACCTATCTTGAAACGACGTTGCGTCGTTGAGCCTCAGGAGGATTGAAAGTGACGGTCGATTGGGGAAACGTGTTTGCCGGCCGCGTCGGCGGCATGACGGCTTCGGAAATCCGGGAACTGCTGAAGCTGATCGACCGGCCGGAGATCATCTCGTTCGCCGGGGGCATTCCGGACCCCGACTTCTTCCCGACCGCGGCCATCGCCCGCGCCTATGAGAAGATCTTCCAGTCCAACGCCGGGGCCGGCGGCGCGCTTCAGTACACCATCAGCGAGGGCTACACCCCGCTGCGCGAATGGATCTGCGCCTATATGGGCCGCCACGGCATCCAGGCCGGGCTGGACGAGGTGCTGGTGACCAGCGGATCGCAGCAGGCGCTGGAGTTCGTCGGCAAGCTGCTGATCGGGCCGGGCGAAAAGATTCTGGTGACCCGCCCGACCTATCTCGGCGCGCTCCAGGCCTTCTCGCCCTACGAGCCGCAGTATCTCTCCGTCCCCGGAGACGAGGAAGGTCCGGAACTGGCCGCTGTGGAAGCGGCGCTGGAGCAGAAGCCGAAGTTCTTCTACCTCGTCCCCGACTTCCAGAATCCCAACGGCACCACCGTGTCGCGCGCCCGGCGCGAGGCGCTGCTGGACCTCTGCGCCAAGCACGGCGTGCCGATCGTGGAGGACGCCGCCTACACCGAACTGCGTTACGACGGCGAGGCGATCCCGCCCATCGTGGCGCTGGACGCGGCCCGCAACGGCGGCAAGATCACCAACGTGATCTATTGCGGCTCCTTCTCCAAGACGATGGTGCCGGCCTTCCGCGTTGGCTGGATCAACGGCCCGGCGGAGGTGATCAACCGGCTGGTGCTGATGAAGCAGGCCGGCGACCTGCACACCAGCACCATCAACCAGATCGTGCTGCACGACGTGGTGTCGCAGAACTTCGACGCGCACATCCGCCGCCTGCGCGGCAGCTACAAGGAGCGCCGCGACGCGCTGCTCACCGCGTTGGCCGATTTCGCCCCGGCGGGGGTGACCTGGACGAAGCCGGAAGGCGGCATGTTCGTCTGGATCGAACTGCCGGAGGGCATCGACGGAACGGACCTGCTGGCCCGCGCCATCAAGGAGGCCAACGTGGCCTTCGTCCCCGGTTCCGCCTTCCACGCCGACCGGTCGGGGAAGAACACGCTGCGCCTCAGCTTCTCCAACAACAACCCGGAGCGCATCCGCGAAGGCGTGCGGCGTCTGTGCGGTCTGCTTCAGACGGTCGCGGCGTAACCCCTTCCTCTCCTTGCCGGCTCCGACGCACGGCCTGCCCCCGCCCCCGCGGGGCAGGCCGTAAGCGTTTCCGGGCGGGGCTCGCGGTGAGGGCGGTCTTTCCAGCTTGCGAAATAATTGGAAAAACTGCGGCAAAAAATCTTTTCGATCATTCGCAAAATGGGTTGACCGGCGACCGGAGGATTGTCTAGTTTGCCGGTCCCGGCCTCCGCCTTTGGGGATAACCCCTTGTTTTCCCTGCGGGCCGTTGCCGGGGTTTGAGAAGGAACAGGGCCGCCCGTGAAAAGAGGGGCCCACATTGGAAGGTCGTGAGCTATGCCCGAACAGAAGCTGACCGGCGCGCAGATCGTCATCAAGGCCCTGAAGGACCAGGGCGTAGACACCATCTTCGGTTATCCGGGCGGCGCGGTACTTCCGATCTACGACGCCATTTTCCAGCAGAACGACATCAAGCACATCCTCGTCCGGCATGAGCAGGCCGCCGTGCACGCCGCTGAGGGCTACGCCCGCTCCACCGGCAAGGTGGGCTGCGTTCTGGTGACCTCCGGCCCCGGCGCCACCAACGCCGTGACGGGCCTGCTGGACGCGCTGTGCGACAGCATTCCGCTGGTCTGCCTGTCCGGGCAGGTGCCGACCCACCTGATCGGCAACGACGCCTTCCAGGAGGCCGACACCACCGGCATCACGCGCCCCTGCACCAAGCACAATTATCTGGTGAAGGACGTCAACCAGCTCGCCCGCACCATGCACGAGGCCTTCTACGTGGCGCGCACCGGCCGTCCCGGCCCGGTGCTGATCGACATCCCGAAGGACGTGCAGTTCGCCGACGGCACCTATGTCCCGCCGGCCGAGGTGAAGCACAAGACCTATCGTCCGCAGGTGAAGCCCGAGATCGCCCGCGTGGAAGAGGCCATCGAGCTGATCGCCAACGCCAAGCGCCCGGTCTTCTATACCGGCGGCGGCGTGGTGAACGCCGGCCCGATCGCGGCGAAGCTGCTGACCCAGTTCGTGAAGCTGACCGGTTTCCCGATCACCTCCACCCTGATGGGGCTGGGCGCCTTCCCGGCGTCGGACGCGCAGTGGCTGGGCATGCTGGGTATGCACGGCACGTACGAGGCGAACCTCGCCATGTACAACTGCGACGTCATGATCAACATCGGCGCCCGCTTCGACGACCGCGTGACCGGCAAGCTGTCGGAATTCGCTCCGGGTTCGAAGAAGATCCACGTCGACATCGACCCCAGCTCGATCAACAAGAACGTCGCGGTGGACATCCCCATCGTGGGTGACGCCGGTGCGGTTCTGGAAGACATGATCCGCATCTGGAAGGCCCGCCAGAAGCGCGCCGACCAGGCCGCCCTGAAGGAGTGGTGGGGCCAGATCGACGGCTGGCGCGCCCGCAACTGCCTGAACTACAACCGCACCGAAGCGGTCATCAAGCCGCAGTACGCGCTGGAGCGGCTGCGCGAGGCGCTGCGCGGCAAGAACCACTATGTGACGACCGAGGTCGGCCAGCATCAAATGTGGGCCGCCCAGTTCCTGCCCTTCGACGAGCCGAACCGCTGGATGACCTCCGGCGGCCTGGGCACCATGGGCTACGGCCTGCCGGCGGCCATCGGCGCGCAGATCGCCCACCCCGACGCCATCGTGGTGGACGTGTCGGGCGAGGCGTCCTTCCTGATGAACATGCAGGAGATCGGCACCGCCGTGCAGTACCGCGCGCCGGTCAAGATCTTTATCCTGAACAACAAGTACATGGGCATGGTGCGCCAGTGGCAGGAGCTGCTGCACGGCTCCCGCTATTCCAACAGCTATTCGGAGGCGCTGCCCGACTTCGTGAAGCTGGCGGAATCCTGGGGCTGCGTCGGCCTGCGCGCCACCACCGTGGCCGAGGTGGACGAGGTGATCGAGAAGATGCTGGCCGTCACCGACCGTCCCTGCATCGTGGACATCGCCGTCGATCCGAAGGAGAACTGCTTCCCCATGATCCCCGGCGGCAAGGCCCACAACGAGATCCTGTTCGGTCCGGAGGACAGCCCGTCCGACGCCACGCCGGAAGACGGCATGGTTCTGGTCTGATCGCGGCATCGGCAAACGGATAAAGGCCCTCTGGGGGAGTACGGATCGTGGAAGACAAGATCGAAAAGCACACCATCGCCGTGCTGGTGGACAACGAGCCGGGCGTGCTGGCCCGCGTCATCGGGCTGTTCTCGGGCCGCGGCTACAACATCGAAAGCCTGACGGTGGCGGAGGTGAACAACGCCGACCACCTGTCGCGCATCACCCTGGTCACCTCCGGCACCCGCATGGTGGTGGAGCAGATCAAGGCCCAGCTCGACCGCCTCGTGCCGGTGCACAAGGTGCACGACCTGACGGACGAAGGGCCGTCTGTGGAGCGCGAACTGGCGCTGGTGAAGGTCGCCGGCACCGGCGACCGCCGCATCGAGGCGCTGCGTCTGGCCGACATCTTCAAGGCGAAGGTCGTGGACGCCACCCTGACCTCCTTCGTGTTCGAGCTGACCGGCACGACGGACGAGGTGGACGACTTCGTCGGGCTGATGGCCCAGCTCGGCCTCGTCGAGGCCAGCCGCACCGGCGTCGTCGCCATGTCCAAGGGAGCCGCCGGGTTCTGATCCCGGCGCCAATGACGGTGGGCCATGACGGCGGGCCATGAGGGCGGAACGGCCCGGCCCGCCGTCTTTTCGCAGGTCTGCCGAACAGTCTTGTGCTTGACTCTTGTGCTTGACGTGGCCCCAGCGCCGGTGGAGTAATTCCGCTGCGCAAAACTCGCACCACCAGATCGAAAAATCCAAGGAAGATCACCATGCGCGTCTATTATGATCGTGATGCCGACGTGAACCTGATCAAGGGGAAGAAGGTCGTCATCGTCGGCTACGGCAGCCAGGGCCACGCCCACGCCAACAACCTGCGTGACAGCGGCGTGAAGGACGTGCGCATCGCCCTCCGCCCGGGTTCGGCCACCATCAAGAAGGCCGAGGCCGCCGGCTTCACGGTCATGGCTCCGGGCGAGGCCGCCGCCTGGGCCGACGTGGTGATGATCCTCACCCCCGACGAGCTGCAGGCCGACCTGTACCGTGACGATCTCGCCAAGAACCTGAAGGAAGGCGCCGCCCTGGCCTTCGCGCACGGCCTGAACGTGCACTTCAACCTGATCGAGCCGCGCGCCGACCTCGACGTGTTCATGATCGCGCCGAAGGGCCCGGGCCACACCGTCCGCGGCGAGTACCAGCGCGGCGGCGGCGTGCCCTGCCTCGTGGCCGTGCACCAGAACGCCTCGGGCAACGCGCTGGACATCGCCCTGTCCTACGCCTCGGCCATCGGCGGCGGCCGCGCCGGCATCATCGAGACGACCTTCAAGGAAGAGTGCGAGACCGACCTGTTCGGCGAGCAGGCCGTGCTCTGCGGCGGCCTGACGGAGCTGATCAAGGCCGGCTACGAGACGCTGACCGAGGCCGGCTACGCCCCGGAGATGGCCTATTTCGAGTGCCTGCACGAAGTGAAGCTGATCGTCGACCTCATGTATGAGGGCGGCATGGCCAACATGCGCTACTCGATCTCCAACACCGCCGAATACGGCGACTACAAGACCGGCCCGCGCATCATCACCGCCGAGACCAAGGCCGAGATGAAGCGCGTTCTGGAGGACATCCAGACGGGCCGTTTCGTCCGCGACTGGATGCTGGAGTGCAAGGCCGGCCAGCCGTCCTTCAAGGCGACCCGCCGCCGCAACGCCGAGCACTCGATCGAGCAGGTCGGCGAGAAGCTGCGCGCCATGATGCCCTGGATCGCCGAGCGCCGTCTGGTGGACAAGAGCAAGAACTGATCGGTTCTTGGCTGTAAGAACGGGAAAGCGCGCCGCGAGGCGCGCTTTTTCGTTTTGGGGCGGCCGTCCTTACACATCCCCCCGCGACCGGTCCGCCTTGGGGCGCTCGTCCAGCAGGGGGCGGCCCGTGGACACGAAATGCACCACCTCCGCGATGTTGGTCGCGTGGTCGCCGATGCGCTCCAGGCTTTTGGCGATGAACAGAAGGTGCATGTGGGCGGTGAACATCTCCGGCGCCTGTGCGGCGGAGCGGGTGATGCTGTCGCACAGGCTGGTGTACAGCTCATCCACCTCGTCATCGGTGCGCCAGACGCGCAGGGCCAGTTCGGTGTCGCCGTCCACATAGGCATCCACCGCCGTGGTCAGGCGCTGGCGCACCAGACGGCCCAGGTTGGGCAGGGTGCTCATCGCGGATGACTCGGGGAACTCGGCGATGGCGACGGCCCGGCGGGCGGTGTTGGCGGCGTGGTCGCCCACGCGCTCCAGGTTGCCGGCGATCTTCAGGGCGGCGATCACCTCGCGCAGGTCGTCGGCCACCGGCTGGCGCAGCACCAGCATGCGCATGCAGTTCGCCTCGATCTCATGTTCGTAGCTGTCGAGCCGCGCGTCCGATTCCACGATGGCGCGGGCCTGCTCCGGGTTGCGTTGGGTCAGGCAGGCCAGCGCACCGTCCAACTGGGTCTCCGCCGCCCCCGCCATCTGCACGATGCCGGCCTTCAGCCGCTTCATGGCGTCTTCGAACGCGGTGACGATGTGCGGGGTGGGGTGCTTCATGGGAGCGGGCCTTGTCGATGCGGTGACACCCCAATGTCGGGGGGCGGTAACGGCACGGGACGTTACAATTTCGTGACGCCGCGAACCAGCCTGCTTCCAGCAATCCGGCGCGGCGGACAGGATATGGGAATGGTTGATTTCGCATCTGCGAAATGGCAAGAGTCGGGGCCTCCTACCCCTTTTGGCTATTCACGGACGCCGACCGTCATGATCGAACGCCGTTTCGAACAGATCATCTTTTCCAGCCGCTGGCTGCTCGCGCCCTTCTATCTGGGGCTTGTCGTGTCACTGGTGCTCCTGCTGGCGAAGTTTGCGCAGGAGATTTTCCACATCGTCCCGCATGTGCTGGAGATGCAGGAAAAGGACGTGCTTCTGGCCGTGCTGACGCTGATCGACCTGTCGCTGGCCGGCAATCTGCTGCTGATGGTGATCTTTTCCGGGTACGAGAACTTCGTGTCCAAGATCGACGTGGCCGACCACAAGGATCGCCCGGACTGGATGGGCAAGGTCGATTTCGGCGGGCTGAAGCTGAAGCTGATCGCCTCCATCGTGGCGATCTCCGGCATCCACCTGCTGAAGAGCTTCATGAACATCGACAACACCAGCAAGGAAAACCTGATGTGGATGGTCATCGTCCACATGACCTTCGTGGTGTCGGGCGTCCTTCTGGCCCTGATGGACCGGCTGGAGGGGGGGCATCACGGGGCGCATGGCAAGGCCGCGGCGGCGGAAAAATCCAGCCATCACTGACGCTGCCGCCAAGGCCGCGGCATTGCCTCCAGCCCGGCTCCAACCCGGATACAAAGCCGTTGCGGCGGGTCGGGAATCAGCCTAGAGATACCCCCGGCGCGAGCGGGGCGGTTGGCCGGACGCCGGAGGCTCCCGCCTCCTGTTGACGGAAAATTAACCCTGAAGCGGCAGTCTGGCGGGCACCGGAGGACGGCGTTCCGCCACGACTTCGGGGTCTGAGAATTCTGCCGGGACCGGCCTTGCAACAAGGTCCGCTTCCCATGCAACATATCGCCGGACCGGCGCCGGCGCCCGCCCCACGGGTGCCTGAAACAGGGTTCGGCAAGGCGTGCCGGTTGCACTCTCCGCTTGAGCGCGAAGGGGCATTCGTCTATGGAACCGTTGGCGGGCGTGGCCCTCCGCACCGGAGCGGACACATCGCCGGCAAGGCCGTCTCAACCGCATTGAAGAGTTAGTCGGGTCCATGCTTTCCAAACTCCTCGGCGTGCTTTCCGCCGACATGGCGATCGATTTGGGGACGGCCAACACCCTGGTCTATGTCAAGGGCCGAGGCATCGTTCTCAACGAACCCTCCGTGGTGGCCATCGCCAACGTCCGCGGCAAGAAGCAGGTGCTGGCCGTCGGTGACGAGGCGAAGATGATGCTGGGCCGCACGCCCGGCAACATCCAGGCCATCCGGCCCCTCCGCGACGGCGTCATCGCCGACTTCGAAGTCGCCGAGGAGATGATCAAGCACTTCATCCGCAAGGTGCACAACCGGCGCAGCTTCGCCAGCCCGCAGGTCATCATCTGCGTGCCGTCGGGCTCCACCGCCGTCGAGCGCCGCGCGATCCAGGAGTCGGCGGAGGCCGCCGGCGCCCGCCGCGTCTTCCTGATCGAGGAGCCGATGGCCGCCGCGATCGGCGCCGGGCTTCCGGTGACGGAGCCGACCGGCTCCATGGTCGTGGACATCGGCGGCGGCACCACCGAGGTGGCCGTTCTGTCGCTGGGCGGCATCGTCTATTCCCGCTCCGTCCGCGTGGGCGGCGACAAGATGGACGAGGCCATCATCGGCTACATCCGCCGCACCCACAATCTGCTGGTCGGCGAAGGCTCGGCGGAGCGGATCAAGAAGGAAATCGGTTCGGCCTGCCCGCCGGAAGACGGCGAGGGCCGCATTCTGGAGATCAAGGGCCGCGACCTGATGAACGGCGTGCCCAAGGAACTCATCATCTCCGAGCGGCAGATCGCCGAGTCCCTGGCGGAGCCGGTGTCGGCCATCGTCGAGGCGGTGAAGGTCGCGCTGGAGCACACCGCACCCGAACTGGCCGCGGACATCGTGGACAAGGGCATCGTGCTGACCGGCGGCGGCGCGCTGTTGGGCAACCTGGACTTCGTGCTGCGCCACGCCACCGGCCTGCCGGTGTCCATCGCGGACGATCCGCTGTCCTGCGTCGCGCTGGGCACCGGGCGGGCGCTGGAGGAGATGAAGACGCTGCGAAACGTCTTGGTCAGCGCCTACTGATTGGTGTATTGCTCGATTGGGTTCCCCCGGCAGATCGTTCGGTCGGTTTCTTAACCGGGGGCCGACCGCGTGCCTGGACGGGATGATCCTGTGAAGTCTCGCAACTCCGGTTCCGTCGTACGCCTTGCCGCCCCTCTGCGGGCGCTCGCCCAGCGTTTCTCGTTTCTTCTGCTGGTGCTCGTCTCCGTCGCGCTGATGATGGTGGGCAAGATCGACGCGCTGTCGGTGGACAGCGCGCGGGCGCGCGTGACCGACGCCTTCGCCCCCATCCTGGACGCGATCTCGCGCCCCGCCGCCACCGCCGCCCATCTGGTGGAGTCGGTGGTGGAGGTGCAGAACGCCTTCGAAGAGAACAAGCGGCTGAAGGCGGAGAACGCGCGGCTTCTGCAATGGAAGCAGGCGGCCCTGCGGCTGGAGGCGGAGAACAACAGCCTCCGCTCCCTGCTGAAGGCGACGCCGGAACCGTCCTCCACCTTCATCACGGCGCGGGTGATCGCCGCTCCCGGCAGTTCCTTTCTGCGCACGCTGGTGGTGACCGCCGGCCGCCGCGACGGGGTGCGCAAGGGGCAGGCGGCCATCGCCGGCAGCGGGCTGGTGGGCCGGGTGATCGAGGTGGGGGAATGGTCGGCCCGCGTTCTTCTGCTGACCGACATCAACACGCGCATTCCCGTGATCCTCGAACGCTCGCGCCAGCGGGCGGTGATGGCGGGCGACAATTCCGACCAGACCCGGCTTCTCTACCTGCCGCCCGAAGCGCCGGTCCAGGTGGGGGAGCGGGTGGTGACCTCCGGTCATGGCGGGCAGTTCCCGCCGGGCCTGCCGGTGGGCGTGGTGTCCTCGGCCGGTGAACGTGGCGTCCGGGTGCAGCCGAACGTCGATCTGTCGCGGGTGGAACACCTGCAACTGGTCGAGTTCAGTCTGCCGGGAAGCGAGGCGGAACTGTCGTCCGAGTCGAAATGACGCTGACCCTCTGGCAGCGGCTGGACAAGGTAGGGCGGAATCTGGCGCCCTTCGCGGTGACGAGCATGTTCGCGCTGGCCGGGATGATTCCGGTGCCGCTGCCCGGCTATGCGTCGGTGGCGCCCTTTCTGACCGCCATTGCCGTCTATTACTGGGCGATCCACCGGCCCGATCTGATGGGGCCGGGCACGGCCTTTCTGATCGGGCTGCTTCAGGATTTGCTGACCGGGGGGCCGCTGGGGGTGAACGCGCTCGTGCTGGTGGTGACCCATTGGGCGGTGTGCAGCCAGCGGCGCGTGCTGGTGTCCAGCACCTTCGCCGTGATGTGGTTCGGCTTCAGCCTGGTCATGATGGGCGTGGCCAGCATCCAGTGGCTGGCCTTCACGGTGCTTCAGGCGGCGGTGCTGCCGTTCAAGCCGGCGCTGTTCCAGGCGCTGCTGACCATTGCGTTCTTCCCGGCGGTCGCCTGGATGCTGATCCGCGTCCATCGCGCCTTTCTTCAGGGATGATGTGGTCGGGATGATCTGGCAGGGGATGATGGGCCTTTGATTGCGATGGACCGCGACACCGACCGCTACCGCCTGCTGACCCGCCGCGCCGCCGTGCTGGGCGGGTTGAAGCTCGCCGGTCTGTCCGCGCTGGTCGGGCGGCTCTATTACCTCCAGGTGGTGGAGTCCGCACGCTACACCATGCTGGCGGAGGAGAACCGCATCAGCCTACGGCTGGTCGCCCCGTCGCGCGGCACCATCGTGGACCGGTTCGGTGCGCCGCTGGCGATGAACCAGCAGAATTACCGCGTCGTCGTGGTGTCGGAGCGCACGCGCAACATCCAGGAGACGCTGGACAAGGTGTCCAAAATCGTCCCGCTGACGGACTCCGACCGGCGCCGCGTGATGCGCGAGTTGCACCGCAAGCGCCGCTTCGTTCCGGTCACCGTGCGCGAGAACCTGACCTGGGAGCAGGTCGCCACCATCGAGATGAACACGCCGGATCTGCCGGGCGTCTCCATCGAGGTGGGCGAAATCCGACATTATCCGGAGGCGGAGGCGACCGCCCACATCCTCGGCTATGTCGGCGCCGTGTCGGAGGCGGAGCTGAACGGCGATCCCGTGCTGTCTCTGCCGGGCTTCCGCATCGGCAAGGCCGGGATGGAGAAGTATCACGAGAAGGCGCTGCGCGGTACGGCGGGCACCAGCCAGCTTGAGGTCAACGCGGTCGGGCGCGTCATCCGCGAACTGTCGCGCGACGAGGGGCAACCGGGCCGCGAGGTCCAGCTCACCATCGACATCGGTCTTCAGAAGTTCGTGCAGCAACGGCTGGCGCAGGAGGTCAGCGCCGCCGCGGTGGTGATGGATGTGCACACCGGCGGCATCTACGCCCTGTGCTCCCACCCCAGCTACGACCCCAACCAGTTCACCATGGGCATCAGCGCCGAGCTGTGGGAGGAACTGCTGTCCAACCAGGCGACACCGCTGAGCAACAAGGCGGTGGCCGGGCAATACCCGCCGGGTTCCACCTTCAAGCCGGTGGTGGCGCTGGCGGCGCTGGAATCGGGGCTGGTCAGCCGCAACCACACCGTCTTCTGTCCGGGCCACATGGATCTGGGCGACCACCGCTTCCACTGCTGGAAGAAGGGCGGGCACGGCACGATGGATGTGGTCGGCGCGCTGCGCCATTCCTGCGACGTGTGGTTCTACGACGTGTCGCGGCGCATCGGCATCGACCGCATCGCCGAGATGGCCCACCGCTTCGACATGGGGCAGTTGACCGGGCTCGACCTGCCGCACGAGCGGCCCGGCCTGATCCCCTCCATCGAGTGGAAGAAGGGGGCGCTGGGCAAGCCCTGGGCGCAGGGCGAGACGTTGATCGCGGCCATTGGTCAGGGCTTCGTGCTGTCTACCCCGATGCAACTCGTCGCCATGACCGCGCGGCTGGCCAACGGCGGTTTCGCCGTGAAGCCCCATTTGACCAAGCAGATCAAGTCCGTCTCGGGGGAGCAGACCAGCTGGCCGCCGATCGGGGTGAAGAAGGAGAATCTGGATCTCGTCCTGCGTGGCCTCTACGAGGTGACCAACGCCCCGAACGGAACCGCCTACAAGTCGCGCATCACCGAACCGGGCTATGAGATGGCCGGCAAGACGGGCTCCGCCCAGGTGCGCCGCATCACCATGGCGGAGCGCAGCACGGGCGTGAAGAAGAACGAGGATCTGCCCTGGCGGGAGCGCGACCACGCACTGTTCATATCCTACGCGCCGGTCAGTTCCCCGCGCTACGCCTGCGCGGTGTTCGTGGAGCATGGCGGCGGCGGCTCCACCGCGGCGGCGCCCATTGCGCGCGACATCCTGCTGGAATGCCAGAAACGCGATCCGGGCCGCGCCGCCGTCGCGGAAGGCGCCCCGCCGCCCCCGTCGCCGGGCGGCAGCCGGGGCTGAGGCCCACCGGGGACCGCAGGGCCATGCAGTTCTGAAACTGCTGGCAAATTTCGATGCACCGATTCTTGTAGCAGGTCGGCGTGCCTGTCGCATTGCGATTACCGCCTCTGCGCGCCTGGGCAGGACGGCGGCGCGCAGAGGGTAATAATGGGAAGGGCAATGATGGACCGACAGGGGGGTTCGGCCATGACCAGCATCGCTTCCCTTCTCTTCCTTGCCGGCGCGCTCACCGTCCTGCTTCCATCCTTGACGCTGGGTCAGGGAATCACACCCTACGATACCTACCGTGACGCTTTCGGCGGCCCGCATTACACCGGCAATTTGACGCCGGCGCCCGACGACCGGACAGTGCTCGGCCCGGTGGTCGCGCTTGGCGATCCGTGGCTGATCCGCACCCGGCCGGCGCGCGGCTGGGGAGAGCTCACCGATACCGGCGGCGGCTTCTGGGAATGGCAGGCAGACCGCATCCGCCAGCGCCACCAGGATGTGGAGGAGCGAGATCTCCAATACCGTCGGCGCGATGCGGCCCTGCCACTCCATGAGCCGTTCCGTGGCAGCTCGGGCTTCGGGGGCGAATTCCCCACAACGGCGGGGCAGTATGGGCGCTGAATCCGCTGCCGGCGGAGGGGCGCCGGTCGGGGCCCCAGTGCCATGCAGGTTTCATGAGGCGCCGAGGGCGAGCAGCCGATCCAGGTTGAGAGCGTTGCTGTAGAGAGCCTGCCGGACGTTTTCGACGCCGTTGGCGCGCAGGATGTTGAGAGCGAAGGAGCGGACGCGGGCCATGCTGCCTGGTCGGATGCGGCTGGCATCCTCGGCCAGGGCGACGTCCCGGACATAATGGTCCCGGTTTTCAATGCCCCAGTGGCCGCGGATAGCGCGGGCGGCGGTTGGGGCGTCGAGGGTGGTAAAGGCCGGTTTCCTCGCGCGTCGGCCACAGGCCCGAGCGCGTGTCCTTCAGGAGGTGAGCCGCGACACCCGGACCACGCAGGCGACGAGCGGTTTCCAATCACCATCAAGGGCGTCGCCAACCGCGAAGACCTCGACGCGCCGACGCTCCTGACGGCCATGGCGGCGGCGGTCTGTCGTCTCCAGAACAGTGATCGGGGTCTGGGACTGGCACAGGCTGCTGAGCGCATCGTGCAGCCTGGGTTGATTGCCCTTCACCCGGAGCAGCAGGGCATTGCCGGTCGCAGCCGCCTGGACAAAGGCGTTTTTTGGCAGTGCAGAGCATCGGCCGTGAAGAGGACGCCGCTCACGCCGAGGTCCGCGATGAGGCTCTGGAGCCCGCCTATCTCCTCCGGCGCGGCGGCGACCTCCTGGTGGGTGAGGATCAGCGCCGCGTCGCTGGCGGACGCGCTCAGCACGTGCGCCGTTGTGCGGTCGTGCAGATGGTCGAAACTGCTGCGCAGCGTCTTGCCGTCGAGCGCGACGGTTCGCTTGCCCTCCGGCGCCGTGGCCTCGTCCAGGTGGCGGGCGTGGCGCCGAAAGGCGCCTTCCAGGGCGTCGGAATCGAGTGCCACGAACAGGTGGCGCAACGCGTTCACCGCCGGGGCACGCCGGAACCGGGCGCCGAACGTGGCATTCAGCCGCTCGCGGTGGACGGCCATGAAGGTGATGATGCTCTGGTACGAGGTCGCCCCGGCCAGGACGGCGAGCACTGAGAACAGCAGCAGGTGGCACATCGAGTAGCGCCGCCCCTGGGGACGGCGTGGATCGTCCATATCATCGAGTGCGGCAAGCAGGGCGGCAAACGGCACCATCAGCGGCTCCAAACTGGAAATCCCGCTTCAACAGCATCTCCGTCGTATCGTGCCGCTCAACACCTCACGTGGTCACGCTCAAGCTGACCGGAGAACTGCATGGCCCTGCCGGGGACCGATCCACCTCGCGCTTTCTCCGAACGAAGGATTCCAGGAACCGCGGGCCGATGTGTCCTGTTTCCGAGGGGTGAAAATTCCCTGGTGGACAGAGATGGCGGGCGGGTTGACCAATTGGCTGGTGGACGTAATGCACACGATGAATTACGTGGGCATTTTCCTGCTTCTGGTCCTGGCGCGGGTGGTTCCGCCAATTCCGGCGGAATCGGTCATTCCATTGGCCGGAATCGCGGCGGCGCAGGGTGAATACAGTCTGTTCGGAGTCGCCCTGGCCGGCGGGCTGGGGTCGTTGGCCGGGCAACTGGTCTGGTTCCTGCCCAGCCGCCTGATGGGCCGCGAGCGGCTGGAATCCTTTCTGAAACGCCATGGCCACTGGCTGACCATCCACCCTGGAAAGGTCCGGCGGAGTACGGATTGGTTCGGCAAGCATGGCGGACTCGCCGTGTTCCTGACCCAGCCGGTGCCGGGGGTGCGGACGCTGATCTCCATCCCCGCGGGGGCCTGCCGGATGCCGATCCCGCTCTATTGCCTCTATTCCGGAGCGGGGTCGATCCTGTGGACCCTGCTGCTCGCCTGGACCGGCTACACGCTGTCCCGCTGGCCCTTCGCGCACCGCCTGGTGGGGTATTTCACCGTGGGGCTGCTGGTCGTCCTGGTCGGGCTGTACCTGTACCGTCTGTTCAGCCATTTCCATGGCATCCGCCGCGCCCGGAAGTCGGGAGGTCGCCCGGCGGCTGATGCGCCGCTCAGCCCGTGAGTTCAGCCCATGGCCCAGCCGGCCATGCCCGTGAAGGCCATGCCGAGCGCCCAGATGCCGAAGCCCGCCAGCGCCACCCCCGTGCAGTGATTCAGCCGGGTCAGCCCCTGGTCGGAGATGCGGTGACGCACGGCGGCGACCCCCATGGACAAGGCGAGCCACCACAGCGATGCGCCGGTGAAGACGCCCGCCACCAAGGTGGAGGCGTCCACCTGCCCCAGATTTCCACCCAGCCCGAAGCCGGCGAAGATGGCGATGAAGGCCATGATGGTCGCGGGGTTGGTCAGGGTCAGCGACAGTCCGGTCATGAAGCCGCCCAGGAAGGACGGCGTGTCGGGCGCGCGGGCGGCCTCGCGCTCCTCCTCCTCCGGCTTCTGGCGGAAGGTGCGGATGGCGACCACGATCAGGAAGATGCCGCCGACGAGTTGGAAGGCGATCTCGTGCCCCTGGAGGAAGTCCAGCGCCGCGGAGACGCCGAAGGCGGCGATGGCGCCGTAGATGGTGTCGGCCACCGCGGCGCCGAAGCCGGTGAAGAACCCCATCAGCGGCCCGTGCTGAAGCGTCCGGCGGATGCAGAGCAGGCCGATGGGGCCGACGGGGGCGGCGATGGCGATTCCAAGGACGATGCCTTGCAGCAGCACCACCAGTCCATGCACGCCGACCACCTCATCCGATGTGTGAGATTCGCCCGATTGGATTGGGCGGATGGCGGGCGTGATAGCCGCCCATCGTCCTTCCGTCAACCGGCGTTCCCATAAGGGCGTTCCCATAAGAGGTGCCGTTCGGCCGTGGCCTGCGGCGGCAAGCCCCCTGTCTTGCGGGGGGAGGAGCGGTTATCCTGCCTTCCACGACCCGGCGAGCGGGCGATCCGGAACGGGAAAGCGGAGCGATGGCGATGAAGCGCATTCTGACGGTCCTGGCCCTTTCGCTGACGGCGGCGGTTGCTCCCGCCGCGGGCACCGCGCTGGCGGCGGACGAGTTCATGCCGGCGGTGGTGTTCGACCAAGGCGGCAAGTTCGACAAATCCTTCAACGAGGCGGCCTACAACGGGGCGGAGCGCTTCAAGAAGGAAACCGGGATCGTCTACCGCGAGTTCGAGGTCACCAGCGAGGGCCAGCGCGAGCAGGCGCTGCGCAACATGGCGCGGCGTGGCGCCACCGTCATCACGGCGGTCGGCTTCTCCCAGTCCGCCGCCGTGGGCAAGGTGTCGCGGGAATTTCCCGACACGAAATTCTGCCTGATCGACGACAAGCTGGACCGGCCCAACGTCCAGTCCGTGACCTTCAAGGAGCATGAGGGCTCCTTCCTCGTCGGGATGCTGGCGGCCATGGCCTCGCAGACCGGGAAGGTCGGTTTCGTCGGGGGCATGGACATCCCGCTGATCCGCAACTTCCTGACCGGCTACGAGCAGGGCGTGCGCCATGTGAAGGCGGAGGGGGAGGTCTTCACGAACATGACGGGCACCACCCCCGCCGCCTGGAACGACCCCACCCGCGGGGCGGAACTGGCCAAGAGCCAGTTCGGGCGCGGCGCCGACGTGGTCTTCGCGGCGGCGGGGGCGACCGGTCTCGGCGTGCTCCAGGCCGCGGCGGACGCCGGGAAGCTGGGCGTCGGGGTGGACAGCAACCAGAATTGGATACATCCGGGCAAGGTCCTGACCTCAATGGTCAAGCGGGTGGACGTGACCGTCTACGACTGCATGAAGACCGCCAAGGAGGGCACCTGGGCGCCCGGCCACCGCGTCGTCGGGCTGAAGGAGGAGGGCGTCGGCTACGCGCTCGACGAGAACAACCGGAAGCTGGTCACGGCGGACATGGAAAAGGCCGTCGAGGAGGCCAGGCGGAAGATCGTCGCGGGTGAATTGGTGGTGAAGGCTTATCAGCCGTGAGGTGCGCGATGCGCGAACGGTTGCCCCCACCCTGACCCTCCCCGCTGCGCAGGGGAGGGGATCATCTCCATAGAGAATATCCCCATGCCCCAATCGCCTCCTCCCGCCCTTGAAACCCGTGGGGTCAACAAGTGGTTCGGCGCCAACCACGCCAACCGTGACGTGTCGCTGGCCGTGCCGAAGGGCACCATCCACGGCGTGATCGGGGAGAACGGCGCCGGCAAATCGACGATCATGAGCATCGTCTACGGCTATCTGCCCGCCGACAGCGGCGCGATCCTGGTGGACGGGCGCCCGGTCGCGGTGCGCAGCCCGCGCGACGCGCTGGCCGCCGGGATCGGCATGGTCCACCAGCATTTCATGCTCGTCGATCCCTTCACGGTGCTGGAAAACGTCCTGCTGGGGGCGGAGGGCGGCGTGACGCTGGCCGCCGGCATGGCGCGGGCGCGGACGGAACTGACGCGGCTCGCCCGCGACTACGGGCTGGAGGTTGACCTCGACCGCCCGGTCGGCGAGTTGCCGGTCGGGGCGCAGCAGCGGGTGGAAATCCTGAAGGCGCTCTACCGCGGCGCCGACATCCTGATCCTGGATGAACCGACCGGCGTGCTGACCCCGCAGGAAGCCGATCACCTCTTCCGCATCCTCCGCGCGCTGCGGGAGCAGGGGAAGACGGTCATCATCATCACCCACAAGCTGCGCGAGATCATGGAGCTGACCGACAACGTGACGGTCATGCGGCGCGGGCAGGTGGTGGCGAACGTCCCCACCGGCGGCACCAGCCGCGAGCAGCTTGCCGAACTGATGGTCGGACGCAAGGTGCTGCTGCGGGTGGAAAAGGCGCCCGCCCGCCCCGGTGTGCCGGTGCTGGAGGTGGCGGGCCTGCGCGTGCGGGACGGTGCGGGGGTGGAACGGGTGAAGGGCGTCGGCCTGACCGTGCGCGCCGGGGAGATCGTCGGCATCGCCGGCGTGTCCGGCAACGGCCAGTCGGAGTTGCTGGAGGCGCTGGCCGGCATGCGCCCTCTCGCCGCCGGCTCCGTCCTCCTGCGGGGCGAGGAACTGGCGAACCGGCCCGCACGGTTCAACGCGCGGGGGCTGCGCGCGCTCGGCGTCGGCCATGTGCCGGAGGATCGGCAGAGGGTCGGTCTCGTCACCGGCTTCGAGGCGCAGGAATGCGCGATTCTCGGCCATCAGGGCGATCCGGCCTTCAACGGGCGTCTTCTGATGGACCGGCGCGCCCTGTACGACCGTTGCGCGGCGGAGATGGACGCCTACGACATCCGCCCGCGCGACCCGCGGCTTCCCGCCGCCAACTTCTCCGGCGGCAACCAGCAGAAGATCGTGCTGGCCCGCGAGATCGAGGGGAACCCCGACCTGCTGCTGGTCGGCCAGCCCACCCGCGGCGTGGACATCGGCGCCGTCGAGTTCATCCATCGGCGTCTGGTGGCGCTGCGCGACCAGGGCAAGGCGATTCTGCTGGTGTCGGTGGAACTGGAGGAGATCCTTGCCCTGTCCGACCGCATCCTGGTCATGTTCGACGGTCGTCTGGTGGGCGAGGTCGCGCCGGAGGACGCGGACGAGCGGCGCCTCGGCCTGATGATGGCGGGGGTGGGGGACGCGGCGTGAACCGCCCCGAACGCTCCCGCTTGCGCTGGGCGGCGGCGCGGGGCACCTTCCTTGACGCCCGCCTTGACAGTCGAACGTCGAAGTCTTCCGGCTGTGAGCGGGCGTGACCACGGATGGAGCCGGAATGGCGCGGGACGCGGCGCGGGGATTCGCAGGCCGGGGGTTCGGCAGGCCGGGGCAGGTTCCCGGCTGGGTCGGCTACGCGCTTCTGCCCCTGCTGAACCTGCTGGCGGCCATCCTCCTGTCCGGGCTGGTCATTCTGGTGATCGGGGAAAACCCGCTGGACGTGCTGGCCCTGCTGGTGACGGAGGCGGTCGGCTATCCGGAGGCCATCGGCTACACCCTCTACTACACCACCAGCTACATCTTCACCGGACTGGCGGTCGCCGTCGCCTTCCATTGCGGGCTGTTCAACATCGGCGGGGAGGGGCAGGCCTATCTCGGCGGGCTGGGGGCCGGGCTGGTGGGACTGGCGATGACCGGCTGGCCCTGGCCGGTGGCGGCGCTGGCCGCGGTGGCAATATCGGCGCTGTTCGGGGCGGCGTGGGCGGCGATACCCGGCTGGCTCCAGGCCAAGCGCGGCAGCCACGTCGTCATCACGACGATCATGTTCAATTTCATCGCCGCCTCGGTCATGACCTACCTGCTGGTGGACGTGCTGATCCGCCCCGGATCGCAGTCGCCGGAAACGCGGGAGTTCGATCCGGGTGTCTGGCTGCCCACCATGGACCGGGCGCTGGGCTGGTTCGGCATCGCCATACCGGCCTCGCCGCTGAATCTGTCCTTCCTGTGGGCGCTGGCCTGCTGCGCGCTGCTTCATCTGTTCCTGTGGCGCACCCGCTGGGGATACGAAATCCGCACGGTCGGGCGGAACGAGCGGGCGGCGGTCTATGCCGGAATCTCGCCGTCGCGGAACATCATTCTCGCCATGCTGATCTCCGGCGCCCTGGCCGGCTTCGTCGGGGTGAACGAGATCATGGGGGTGCAGCACCGGATCCTGCTGAACTTCACGGGCGGCGTCGGCTTCGTCGGCATCGCCGTAGCGCTGATGGGGCGCAACCACCCGGTGGGGATCGTTCTGGCGGCGCTGCTGTTCGGCGTGTTGGCGCAGGGGGGCGGGCAGGTGTCCTTCGAGTATCCCACCGTGAACCGGGAACTGGTGATGGTCATCCAGGGACTCGTCATCCTGTTCGCCGGGGCGCTGGAGAACCTGTTCAAGCCGCAGGTGGAGGCGCTGTTCCGCCGCCGCGGCGGTGGGAAACAGGCCGAAGGGAGGGCGTGAGGGATGGAGGACGCCCTGCTGCTGACCGACGCCACCGTCCGCGTGGCGACCCCGCTGGTGCTGGCCGCCTTCGCCGCGCTCTACAGCGAGCGGGCGGGGGTGGTGGACATCGGGCTGGAGGGCAAGATGCTGGCCGGCGCCTTCTTCGCCGCCGCCGTGGCCTCCTCCACCGGCAACCCGTGGCTGGGGCTGCTCGCCGCCGTCGCGGCTTCGGTGGGGCTGGCGCTGGTCCATGGCTTCGCCTGCATCACCCACAAGGGCAATCAGGTGGTGTCGGGCATGGCGATCAACATCCTGGTCGCCGGTCTGGCGCCGACCCTGGCCTACTCCTGGTTCCGCCAAGGCGGACAGACCCCGCTTCTGCCGGGGGAGGCGCGCCTGCCGCAAATCCATCTGCCGGGGGTGGAGGCGCTGTCCGGCGCCCCCGTGCTCGGCCCCGTCTACCGGGAACTGATCGACGACGCCAACGTGCTGGTCTGGCTGACCGTTTTGCTGGTGGTGGCGACCCATTGGGTGTTCACCCGCTCCCGCTTCGGGCTGCGCCTGCGGGCGGTGGGGGAGAACCCCTCGGCGGTGGACACGGCGGGCCTGTCGGTCACGCGGCTGCGTTATCAGGCGGTCGTCATCACCGGGGTGCTGACCGGCGCCGCGGGCGCCTATCTGTCCACCGCGCACGGCGCCGGCTTCGTGCGGGACATGACGGCGGGCAAGGGCTATCTGGCGCTGGCCGCGTTGATCTTCGGCAAGTGGCGCCCCTGGCCGACGCTGTTCGCCTGCCTGCTGTTCGCCTTCACCGACGCGGTTCAGGTGCGGTTGCAGGGCGTGCCGTTGCCGGTGGTGGGGGTGATCCCGGTGCAGTTCATCCAGATGCTGCCCTATGTGCTGACGGTGCTTCTGCTCGCCGGCTTCGTCGGTCGGGCGGTGGCGCCCAGGGCCGGCGGCATCCCCTATGTGAAGGAGCGGTGATGAGCGATCCGCAAGATTCCCTGAACGTCCTCATCGGGGCGGCATGGGCAGCCATGGCGAAGGCTTACGCGCCCTATTCGCACTTCTCCGTGGGGGCGGCGATTCTGGGCGAATCCGGACGCATCCACGCCGGGGCGAATGTGGAGAACGCCGCCTACCCGCAGGGCCAGTGCGCCGAGGCTTCGGCCATCGGGGCGATGATCCTGGCCGGTGACCGGGAAATCCGGGCGATCGCGGTTTTGGGCGGCCAGACCGGCGACGGTCGGCTCTGCACCCCCTGCGGCGGCTGCCGCCAGCGTCTGCGCGAATTCGCCAAACCCGATACGCCGATTTATGTTTGTGGACCGGAAGGGCTTCGCCGCACGTTTACATTGGACGAGTTGCTTCCGCACTCCTTCGGCCCCGGCAATCTCGATTTTTGAGGGAACAGACCGTCATGACCGCCGCACGCGCCGCCGCGGAAATCCTGCACCGGGTCCCCGGCTTCCGTCCGCGGGTGGGGATCGTGCTCGGCTCCGGCCTGGGCGGGGTCGCCGACCGGATCGCCGGTGCGACCGCCATTCCCTACGGCGAACTGCCCGGCTTCCCGCTGCCCAGCGTGGAGGGGCACATGGGCCGGCTGGTGCTCGGCCATCTCGGCGATCGGGGCGGCGGCCAGCCCGTGGCCTGCATGCAGGGGCGCGTCCACGCCTATGAGGGGAACGGGTTCGACGCGCTGAAGACGGCGATCCGCGCGCTGAAGCTGGCCGGCTGCGACACGCTGGTGCTGACTTGCGCCGCCGGCTCGCTGCGGGTGGAGGTCGGGCCGGGGCGGCTGATGGCGATTTCCGACCACATAAACATGCTGGGTGCCAACCCGCTGACCGGCCCCAACGAGGACGTCTTCGGCCCGCGCTTCCCCAGCATGACCGACGCCTGGGACCCGGCGTTGCGCGCGCTGATGCGGCGCAAGGCGCTGGAGCGGAAGATCGATCTGGTCGAGGGCGTGTACGCCGCCTATCCCGGCCCCTCCTTCGAGACACCGGCGGAAGTCCGGATGTTGAAGATCCTGGGGGCGGACGCGGTCGGCATGTCCACGGTTCCGGAATGCATCGTCGCGCGGCATTGCGGCCTGCGGGTCGTGGGGTGCGCTGTCATCACCAACCTGGGGGTGGGACTCGGCGACGGGCCGGTGGACCATGACCAGACCCTGCGCGCCGCCTCGGCCGCCGCCTCCGACCTGGAGCGGCTGCTGACCGGCTTTCTGGACGGGCTGAACGAAGACGAAGGACGCCGGTCATGAAACTTCCCGCCGACTTGCAACGGGCGCTCGACGCCTCCGCCGCCGCGAAGGCCGACGCCAAGAGCGCCGGCCGGGCCATCGGCCTGCTGGACCTGACCAGCCTGAACGACGACGACACCGACGGGGCGGTGGAGGCGCTGTGCAAGCGTGCCGTGACGCCCGTCGGGAAGGTGGCCGCGGTGTGCATCTGGCCGCGCTTCGTGAAGACGGCGCGCAAGGGGCTGAAGGGCAGCGGCGTGCGCATCGCCACGGTCGTCAACTTCCCCAGGGGGGAGGCCGACGCGGCGGCGGTGGCGGCGGAGGCCAAGGCCGCGATCAAGGACGGTGCGCAGGAAATCGACGTGGTGCTTCCCTACCGCGCCTTCATCGACGGCGCCCGCACCCAGCCGATGAACGTGGTCCGCGCCTGCCGCGATGCCTGCGGGGCCGACGTGACGATGAAGGTGATCCTGGAGTCCGGCTGTTTTCCCGACCCGGACCTGCTGGCCTGGGCGGCCCGCGACGCCATCGCCGCCGGAGCGGATTTCCTGAAGACCTCCACCGGCAAGGTCCAGCCGGCGGCGACGTTGGAGGCGGCGGCGCTTTTGCTGCACGTCATCCACGAATCGGGCAAGCCGGTGGGCTTCAAGGCGGCGGGCGGTATCCGCGACGCGGACGGCGCGGCGGCCTATCTGGCGCTCGCCACCGCGATCCAGGGGAAGGGCTGGTCCAAGCCGGAGACCTTCCGCTTCGGCGCGTCGGGGCTGCTGGACTCGCTCCTCGCCGTCGCCGGCCATGGGGGCAACGGGGGCGGCAAGGGAGGCGGGGCGGTTGCCCAGCCGGCCACCGCCGGCTATTGATCCGGGCGACAGGCTCGACCACAGGACGGACGCACGGATGCTCCCCCAGGAATTGATTCGCAAGAAGCGCGACGGCGCACGCCTCGACGCGGCGGAGATCGGCGCCTTCGTGCGCGGCATCACCGACGGGTCCGTCAGCGAGGGGCAGGCGGCGGCCTTCGCCATGGCCGTCTTCTTCCGCGGCATGACGCTGGACGAGCGGGTGGCCCTGACGCTCGCCATGCGGGATTCCGGGACGGTGATGCGCTGGAAGCATCTGGACCTGCCCGGCCCAGTGGTGGACAAGCATTCGACCGGCGGCGTAGGCGACAAGGTCAGCCTGATCCTGGCCCCGGCGCTGGCCGCCTGCGGCGGCTTCGTGCCGATGGTGTCGGGCCGCGGGCTGGGCCACACCGGCGGCACGCTCGACAAGTTCGAAAGCATCCCCGGCTACCGCGCCAAGCCCGACCGGGCGATGCTGGAGCGGGTGGTGAAGGAGGTCGGTTGCGCGGTCATCGGCGCCACAGACGACATCGCCCCCGCCGACCGCCGCCTCTACGCCATCCGCGACGTGACGGCGACGGTGGAAACCATCGACCTGCTGACCTCCTCCATCCTGTCGAAGAAGCTGGCGGCGGGGCTGGACGCGCTGGTCATGGACGTGAAGTTCGGCTCCGGCGCCTTCCTGCCCGACATCGGCAAGGCGCGGGAACTGGCGGACAGCCTCGTCACCGTGGCGGAGGGCGCCGGCCTGCCCACCGTCGCCCTGCTGACCGACATGAACGAGGTGCTGGGCCTGACCGCCGGCAACGCGCTGGAGATGCGGGAATGCATCGACATCCTGCGCGGCGGCAAGGCCGATCCGCGGCTCTATGAGGTCACCGCGGCGCAGGCCGCCGAACTGCTGGTGCTGGCCGGGCTGGCGCCCGACGCCGCCACGGGCCGCGTCCGGTTCGACGATGCGATGGCGAGCGGGCAGGCCGCCGAGCGCTTCACCCGCATGGTCCACGCGCTGGGCGGTCCGGCGGACCTTCTGGACGCGCCGGACCGCTATCTGGACTCGGCCCCCATCGTCCGTCCGGTCTTCGCGGAGCGCACGGGCGTGGTGGCGGCCATCGACGTGCGGGCGGTCGGCATCGCCGTGGTGGCGCTGGGCGGCGGACGCACGAAGACGACCGATCCCATCGATTTCGCGGTCGGGCTGGCCGACGTCGCCGGGCTGGGGGCTGCCGTGGGGCCTTCCGGGCGCCCGCTCGCCGTCGTTCATGCCCGCAGCGAATCGAAGGCGGAGGAAGCGGCGGCGATGCTCCGCAGCGCCTTCACCGTGGCCGACACCGCCCCGCCGGCCGGGCCGCTGATCGCCGACCGTATCGGGAGGTAGGGCAGCCGGGGCATCGCGCCGGCCGGCGGGCCGGGCGCGCGGGCCAGACCTGCGGTTGCGGCATTGGGCAGGGTCCCGCCTGCTCAGATACTGTGCAATCATGACTCAAGCCGCCGCCCTTCCCACCGCAGATGACGACATCCGCCGCGCCATCGGCTGCTTTCTGCTGGCCATTTTCCTGTTCGCGGGGATGGACACGCTCATCAAATATCTGAGCGGCGGCTATCCCGTGGCCCAGCTCATGTTCGCGCGGTCGGTGGTGGCGCTGGTTCTGGTGGGCGGAATTTCGGTGGCCCGCGGCGGCTGGGGCGGAATGCGCACGCGGCGCCCCTTCGCCCATGTCCTCCGCTCGCTGGCCGGGCTGCTGTCGATGGGCTGCTTCTTCTACGCCTTCAAGCACCTGCCGCTGGCCGAGGTCTATGTGCTGAGCTTCGCCGGGCCGCTGTTCATCACGGCGCTGTCGGTGCCGCTGCTGGGCGAGCCGGTGGGCTGGCGGCGCTGGGCGGCGGTGCTGGTCGGATTCGGCGGCGTGGTGGTGATGGCCCGTCCGGAGGCCGGTGCGCCGCTTCTCCCGGTGCTGGTGGGCGTGGCGGCGGCCTTCTTCTACGCGCTGGCGATGATCGCGGTGCGCGGCCTGGCGCGGACGGAGAGCAACACGGCCATCGTCGTCTATCTCATGTTGACCACCACGGTGGTGAGCGGCGTGGCGGCGGTGCCGGACTGGGTGCAGCCGGGATGGTTCGACCTGGGGCTGATGCTCCTCGTCGGTACGCTGGGCGGAGCGGCGCAGGTGCTGATGACCCAGGCCTTCCGCCTTGGCCGCGCGGCGGTGGTGGCGCCCTTCGAGTACACCGGGATGATCTGGGCGACCCTGTTCGGCTTCCTGGTCTTCGGCGACGTGCCGACGCCCGCCGTGCTGACCGGCGCCGGCATCATCATCGCCAGCGGGCTTTACATCCTCTACCGGGAGACGCTGCGCCGCGGCGGCTGACGGCCCTGTGGTTTCCGCGTTGCGGAATTGTGATCGCGCGCCGGGCCGCCGCTTGACAGCGGGGCGCCGGAGCCACACTGTGCACACAAACGGCTGGGGTGCCTGCCGCAAGGCGGGCTGAGACAACACCCATCGAACCTGATCTGGGTCATGCCAGCGAAGGGAGCCGAGCGTTCGAGGCTGTGCCGCCCCATTCCCTTGGCCTCCTCGTGCTCGCGCGGTTCTTCGCCGGGCAGGAGGAGACACACACATGCGGCGCTTCCTTTCCATCCTCTCGGCAACGGTCTTTTCGGCGTCGCTCCTGTCGGGGACGGCGCAGGCGGGCGATGCGTCGATTCCGGTGCTGGTGCCGCTGACCGGCTTCCTGTCGCTGGAGGGCACCAGCCAGCGCAACGGGGCGGTGCTTGCGCTGAAGGACGCGCCCGCCGGTGTGGCGGTTCGGTCGGAGGTGATCGACACCGGCACCTCGCCGGAAGCGGCGGTCACGGCGCTGGAGCGCGCGGCGGGCGGCAAGGTCACGGCGGTGGCGGCCAGCATGCTGGGCACGCAGATGCTGGCGATGCTGCCTTTGGCACAGGACTACGGCATTCCGCTGGTCACCGTGTCCGGCACGGCCAGCATCACCGAGCAGGGCAACCCCTGGGTCTTCCGCTTCTTCCCCGGCGACGCCGTGACGAAGGAGGCCCACGCCCGTTACGTGGTGGAGGAACTGGGGAAGAAGCGCCCGGCGGTGATCTACCAGACGACCGCCTACGGCCAGAGCGGCAAGGCCCATCTGGAGCAGGCTTTCAAGACGCTGGGCGTCGCGCCGGTGTTCGAGGAGGGGGTGGACCCCGCCGCCAAGGACCTGCTGCCGGTGCTGACCAAGGCGCTGGCCGCCAAGCCCGACGTTCTGGTCCTGCACCTGCATTCCGGCCCGACCGCCCTGTTCATCCGGCAGGCGGCGGCGAACGGGGTGGCGGTGCCCATCGTCGCCGGTTCCGCCATGCACCAGCCGAGCACCGCGGCCCTGCTGGAGCCCGCCGAGTTGAAGGGCGTCTGCGCCGAGACCGCCGCCTCTCCCATCTCCGGCGGCAGCCCGGAGGTGGAGGCTTTCACCGCCGCCTACCGCAAGGCGTTCAACGCCGAGCCGGACGCCTTCGCGCTCGGCCAGTATGACGGCATCCGCATGGTGCTGGAGGCGGTGAGGAACGGTGCGGGCAGCGCGGAGGAGGTGCGCAAGGCCCTGTCCGCCGGGACCCACCGGGGCCTCGCCATGACCTACCGGTCGGACGGCAAGGGCAACATGGCCCATTCCGCCGTGATCGTCTGTTACGACGGCGCGTCGCGCGTGCCGGCGATCGCCAAACGCTACGACAATGTGACCGGCGTGGTGAAGTGAGGGGGCCTTGACCACCCTGCAACTCCTCGTCAACGGCGTGGCTCTGGGTGCCGCCTACGCGCTGGTGGCGCTGGGCTTCGTGCTGGTGCTGAACGCCACCTCGGCGGTGAATTTCGCGCAGGGCGACCTCGTGATGGCCGGCGGGCTGCTCGGGGTCGCGCTGGCGCCCTATGTTCCGGTCTGGCTGCCGTTGCCGGGGATCGTCCTGTTGCCGGTCATCCTGCTTCTGATGGCGGGGCTGGGGCTGCTGCTGGCGGCGGCGGCCTATCTGCCGCTGCGGCGGCGCCCGCCGGTGGCGGTCTTCATCAGCACCATCGCGGCGGGGATCATCCTTCAGAACGGCGCCTCCGTCCTGTTCGGGCCGGAACCGCGGGCGGCACCGCCGCTGCTGAGCGGGGGGACGCTGGATCTCGGCGGGCTGGTGGTGGCGGAACAGTCGCTGGCCATCGTCGCGGTGGCGGCGATGCTGATCTCCGGGCAGCAATGGCTGTTCGGGCGCACCCAGCTTGGCCGCCGCCTGCGCGCCACGGCGCAGGACCCGGAGATGGCGCGGGCCTGCGGCGTGCCGGTCACGGCGATGATCCTGATCACCTTCGCGCTGGGCACGGCCTTCGCCGGGGCGGCGGGGCTGCTGCTCGCCAACCGCTATTTCGTCACGCCGACGGCGGGCGGCGATCTGATCCTGAAGGCGTACATCGCGGTGACCATCGGCGGCTGGGGCTCGGTTCCCGGCGCGGTCGCCGGGGCGCTGCTGATCGCGCTGTTCGAGGTCGGGGTGTCGTCGGTGCTGTCCTACCCGGTGGCGCTGGGGCTGCTCTACGCCACGCTGCTGGTCATCCTGGTGGCCCGCCCGCAAGGGCTGTTCGGGGAGGCGGCGCGGCGTCGTGCGTAAGGTCGTGCAGAAGGTGCGGACGCTTGCCCCCTCCCTGACCGTCCCCCCCTGGGCGGGAGAGGGGATTGGAGTTGCGGTGCTGGTGGCGTACGCCTTGCTGTACGCCTCGCCGTACGGGCTGCGGGTGCTGACGGTGGCGGGGGTGTACGCGCTGGCCGCCATCGGTTTCCAGATCGTGTTCGGGCTGGGTGGAGCGCTGTCTCTGGCCCATGGCGCCTTCTTCGGGTTGGGGGCCTACGCCACGGGCATCCTGGGAAGCCAGTGGGGATGGGGCTTCGCGGCGACCTTTCCGGTGTCGCTGCTGGTGCCGCTGCTGCTGGCCCTGCTGGTCGGACTGCCGGTTCTGCGGCTGGAGTCCCATTACTTCGCGCTGGCGACGCTGGGAATCGCGCAGGTCGTGCATCTGCTGGCGGTCAACAGCCCCGGCCTGACCGGCGGCGCCAACGGCCTGCCGGGCGTGCCGGGCATCGTCCTGTTCGGCTGGGCGGTGCCGCGCGGGCTGCCGCTGGCGGCGGTGGTCTGGGGCCTTGTGGCGCTGGGCGGGCTGCTGGCCTGGAGGCTGGCGCGCGGGCGCTGGGGACGGGCGTTGACGCTGGTGCGCGACGACCCGCTGGCCGCGGGCACGCTGGGGCTGGACGTCGGCGGGCTGCGGCTGGCCGCCTTCGCGCTGAGCGCCGTCTATGCCGGGGCGGCGGGGGCGCTGGCCGTGCACACCCAGCGCGTCGTCTCGCCGGAGGTGCTGGAGTTCCCCGTCATGGTCTCCGTCCTGACCATCGCCGTGGTCGGCGGGCGGGGGCGGGTGGCCGGGGCGATCCTGGGCGCGGTGCTGCTGATCCATCTGCCGGAGTGGTTCCGCTTCCTGGAGCGCAGCTATCTGATCGTCTACGGCGCGGCGCTGCTTGCCACCATCGTGCTGGCGCCGCACGGGCTGACCGGCCTGCTGGACCGGCTGTTCCCGGCCCGCGCGGCTCCGTTGCCGAAGCCCGCCGCCCCGCCGGAGACGGGCATCCCCAGCGGCCCGCTGTTGAGGGTGGAGGGGCTGACCAAGAGTTTCGGCGGGGTGCGGGCGGTGGATGGCGTCTCGCTGACGCTGGAATCCGGCACCATCACCGGGCTGATCGGCCCCAACGGGTCCGGAAAGACGACGCTGGTCAACCTGATTTCCGGCCTGGAGACGCCGGACGGCGGGCGGGTGCTCGTGGGCGGGACGGATCTGGCCGGGCGGCGGGCCGACCGCATCGCCCGCGCCGGGATCGCCCGCACCTTCCAGGCGGTCAGCCTGCCGGACGGAGCCAGCGTGCTGGCGGCGGTCGCCGCGGCGCGGCTGGAGCGCGACGGCTCCATCGCGCAGGCCGAGTCCCACGCCCTGTGGGCGCTGGAGCGGCTGGGAGCGGCGGAGCTTGCCGCAAGGCCCTGCGCCGGTCTGCCCGCGGCGTTGCGCCGCCGTGTGGAACTGGCCCGCGCGCTGGCCCGCCAGCCCGCCGTCCTTCTGCTGGACGAACCGGCGGCGGGCCTGACTGACGGGGAGAAGGCCGAACTGGCCGGTCACCTGCGCGCCATCGCCGCCACCGGCACGGCGCTGCTGGTGGTGGAGCACGACATGGGCTTCCTGCTGCCGCTTGCCGGCCATGTGCTGTGCCTGGACCAGGGGCGCACGCTCTACGCCGGTCCGCCGGACGGGGTACGGAAAAACCCCGCCGTGGTCGCCGCCTATCTGGGGGAGGGAACCTGATGGGCGAACCGTTGCTGCGCATCGAGGAACTGAGCGCCGGCTATGGCGGGGCGGTGGCGGTGGACCGCCTGTCGCTGTCCGTCGCGGCGGGGGAGGCGGTGGCCCTGCTGGGCGCCAACGGGGCGGGCAAGTCCACGCTGCTGAAAGCCATTCTGGGCCTCGTCCCGGCGACGGGCGGGCGGGTCTGGCTGGCGGGGGAGGAGATCGGCGGTCTCGCGCCGGAACGGCGGGTGCGGCGCGGCCTGGGCTACGTGCCGGAAGGGCGGCGGGTCTTCCCCGGCATGAGCGTGCGCGACAACCTGGAGGTCGCGAGCCCGCTGGGCCGGGCCGACCGCGCCAGCGACCTGGAACGCGTCTTCGCCCTGTTCCCCGCGCTGGCGGGCAAGGCGGAGGAGCGGGCGTGGCGCCTGTCCGGCGGACAGCAGCAGATGCTGGCGGTGGGCCGCGCGCTGATGGGCCGCCCGCGGGTCCTGCTGCTCGACGAGCCGTCGCTCGGCCTGTCGCCCAAGCTGGCGGGCGAGGTCTTCGCCGCCGTCCGCGCCATCGCCGCCACGGGAACGGCGGTGCTGGTCGCCGAACAGAGCGCCGCCCGCGCGCTGTCCGCTGCCGGGCGCGTCGTCCTGCTGCGCCTTGGCCGGACGGTTCATGATGGGCCGGTGGATGCCCTTCCCGCCGACGCGCTGCGGGACGCTTTTCTTGGCGGTTGAGCCGGTTGCGGAGAGCTGCGGGAGACGCATTACGGCAATGCGGCAACAGGGAAGGATCTTTGTGGTGACCTGCTCGTCTTACGCTTGCCGATCCGATACGGCGGGGATAGCTTCCGGCGTCGCCCTGCCCGTAAGGATTACCTCTGCCATGTTGGACAAAGCCGTCGCTGCTGCACTTTCCTCCCTTCTTCTACTGGGTGCCGCCGGTGCCCAGGCTGACGGGGCGCAGGTGGCGGAACTGGTCCCCGTCGATCCGCCCATGATGTATTATCCCGCCCCGTCCTCCGGGCCGGCGCCGTCGTCCCGCACGGTCGCGCAGCCGCCGCAGGCGTCCGCCGATCCGGCGGAGAAGACCGGGCCGGCGGAGCTTGAGGACGGCTGGGAGGGCGGCCCGTCCCGCGACAGGGACGGCAAGTTCGCCTATTGCGCCATCGAGGGCCGCTTCGACACCGGCCACGTCCTGATGATCGCGCGCAACGGCAAGGGCGAAGTCAACCTCGGCATGGGCATTCCGGGCGCCGAATTGCCGAGCGGGGAGCAGTGGAAGGTCAAGGTCACGGTGGACGGCAAGCTGACGCGCGAACGCCGCGCGCTGGCGCCCAAGCCCGACATGCTGGTCATCCCCAACGGCAAGGACGAGGAACTCTACACCGCCCTGATGAACGGCAAGGAGGTGGTCTTCTCCTCCGACGCCGACCGCATGGCCTTCGCGCTGAAGGGCACCAGGAAGGTGCTCGCCGACCTGAAGACCTGCGTGGACAAGGCCGGCGCCGTCCCGCCCATCGACACCCGCACGAAGAAGGGCGTGACCCGTTCCGACGAACTGCCGGAAGGGCTGGCCGACCTGCTGAAGGCCGCAGGGGTGCGCGACGTCAAGCGCGTGTCGCTGGAGAATGTGCCGAAGGGCGAGCGTCCCGCCGACATGGCCTGGCGCATCGGCCCCATCGTCGGCGGCATCCGCGAGCGGGTGGTGGACGAGAAGGCCAAGCTGGACGAACTCAGCGGCGGCTATGTGGAGGCAATGAAGAAGCGCTGCGAAGGCGGTACGCCGACCACGGTGCTCAACCCGGTCGAGGAGCTTCCCGGCCTGGCGCTGCGCACCGGTTCGGTGGATTGCGCGATGAAGGACGGCAACATGCATGTCTCGCTGACCTTCTTCCTGTCGCCTGCCCGCCTGTTCACGATCCTGTTCCATGAGGCGCAGGAGGCCGACGTCGGGTTGGCCGACAAGGTGCGCGACAATCTGGCGGAAGTGCTGCGCCGTCTGGCCGCCAACCCGCAGCCGGCCCAGCCGCCGCAGTCCGCGGCTCCGGCCCAGACGGGCAAGCCCTAAGGGGGTAGGGGGCCGCCGCGCGGTTGACGGCGCGGCGGCGGCGTACAGATTGTCCGTCATGCCGGATGACATGACGGGTATCCGGGGTGCGGCGGGCGACGCCGCCGGCGCTCTGACCAGAGGACGAAATCCCGCCCGGCGGTTCCTGAGGGTGCTGACCCGGCGGAGCCTGCGCGACAGCGTTCTGGGCGTGCTGATGTTCGCCGGGGTCATCGGCGCCGGGATCGGGCTGGCCGTGGCGCTGCTGCACGAGGCCGTGGTCCGGGTGCAGTCGGCCGCCTTCTCGGTGGCCCATGGGCAGGAGTTGGGGGACGCGGCGCTGGCCGATCCCTGGCGGACCCTGCTGGTTCCGGCCATCGGCGGCCTGCTGCTCGGCCTGCTGGTGAAGCTGGTGCGGCGCTGGCGGTCCAACGACATCGTCGATCCCATCGAGGCGAACGCGCTCTACGGCGGCAAGATGTCCCTGATCGACAGCCTGCGCCTGACCCTGGCGACCCTGCTGTCGAACGGGTCCGGCGCGTCGGTGGGGATGGAGGCGGCCTACACCCAGGCGGGGGCGGGCATCGCCTCCGCGCTCGGGCAACGGCTTCGTCTGCGGCGGGCGGATTTGCGGACTCTCGTCGGCTGCGGGGCCGCGGCGGCCATCGCCGCCGCCTATGGCGCGCCGCTGGCCGGCGCCTTCTACGCCTTCGAACTGGTGATGGGCGCCTACACCATCGCCACGCTGGCCCCGGTGGGCGTGGCTTCGGTCGCCGCGGTCGCGGTGGCCCATTGGCTGACCGACCCGTCACCGACCCTGATCGTCGGGCGCCCGGTGGTGGTGGCGGGCTGGGACTATCTGGCCTGCGGCCTTCTCGGATTCCTGTCCGGCTGGCTCAGCATCCTCGCCATGCAGGCGGTGACGGTGGCGGAGCGGGGCTTCCGCTGGCTGGCCATCCCCGTTTGGGGGCGCCCGGCGTTGGGCGGTCTCGCGCTCGGCGCCTTGGCACTCGCGGAGCCGCAGGTTCTGGGGGCCGGACCCGGCGCCGACCCGTACCAGCTGGCGCAGGGGATGGCGGCGATGGCGGTGCTGCTGGCCGCGAAGATCGTCGCGTCCGCCCTGTCGCTCGGCTCGGGCTTCCGCGGCGGGATGTTCAGCGCCTCGCTGCTGCTGGGCGGCCTGTTCGGCGGTCTGGCCTACGGGGTGGTGGAGACGCTGGCGCCGGGGCTGGGGCTCGACCGGATGCTTCTCGTGCTGGCCGGCATGGGGGCGGTGGCGGCCGGCATCATCGGCGCGCCGGTCACCATGGTGCTTCTGGTGCTGGAGGCGACGCAGGATTTCTGGGCGGCGTCGGGCGTGCTGATCGGGGTCGTGGTGTCCACCGCCGTGGTCCGGCAGGCCTTCGGCTATTCCTTCGCGACGTGGCGCTTCCACCTGCGCGGCGTGCCGATCCACGGCGCCTACGACATCGGCTGGGTGTCGGAACTGACGGCGATGCGGCTGATGCGCCGCGACGTGAAGACGATCCTGACCACCCAGACGCTGGACACGCTGCGCCGGCTGCACCCGCTGGGCGCCGCCAAGACCGTCTTCGCGGTGGAGCCGGACGGCTCCTACGCCGGCATCATCGACATGGGGGCGGTCCACGACCCGGCGCTGGGCGGGGAGAAGGTGCTGGAACCCGTCCGCGCGCTGGCCCGGCACGCCGACGCCTTCCTGCGGCCCGGCGACGACGTGCGCACCGTGCTTCAGCGCTTTTGCAGCTCGGAGGTGGAATCCCTGCCGGTTCTGGCCTCGTCCACCGACCGGCGGATCGTCGGCTACGTCACCGAAGCCTACGCCCTGCGCCGCTACAGCCAGGAGCTGGAGCGGCGGCGCGGCGAGGAACTGGGCGAACGCAGCCTCTACGGGCGGGATTGACCAGCCTTCCGGTCAGTCCTTCCCGGCCTCGCTGAAGGTCACATGCACGCCCAGAACCTCCGCCGCGATCTTGGCGACGGTCAGGTCGATGGGCGGCGGGGCGATGTTGACGCCCTTGCTCAGTGCCCCCGTCACGATCTCCATCACCTTCAGGCGGGCGTGCCATTTGGAGTTGGCGGGAACGGCCTGCCAGGGTGCCGTCTCGGTCGAGGTCCTGTCGAACATCGCCTCGATGGCCTTGGTGTAGTCGTCCCAGCGCGCGCGGTTGCGCAGGTCCTCCTCGGTCAGCTTCCAGCGCTTGTAGGGGTTGCTCAGCCGTTCGCGGAAGCGGTCGAGCTGCTCATCCGGCGTGATGTGCATGAAGATCTTGATGATGCGGACCCCATCGTCGGTCAGCATCTTCTCGAATTGGTTGATCTCGTCGTAGGCGCGCTTCCACTGGTCCTTGTCGGCGAAACCCTCCACCCGCTCCACCAGAACGCGGCCGTACCAGGAGCGGTCGAAGATGGCGAAGGTGCCGGGGGCGGGGAGCTTGGTCCAGAAGCGGTAGAGGTAGTGCTTGCCCTGTTCGTCCGCCCTTGGGGCGCCGATCGGCCAGACGTGGAAGCCGCGGGGGTCCAGCGGTTCGGTCAGGCGGCGGATGCAGCCGCCCTTGCCGGCGGCGTCCCAGCCCTCGAACACCAGGATCGCGCGGCGCTTCTCGTGCCAATAGGTTTGCTGGATGTGCAGCAGGTCCTTCTGCAACTTGGCGAGGCGGCGCTCGTAGTCGTCCTTGCTGCCGATGCCCTCGGCCTTCATATCGAGCTTGTCGAGCCGGATCTTGCCGTTTCCGTTGCCCATGAGCGCACCTTCCAAAGAGTCAGATTTCGGCCAAAGAGTCAGGTTTCGGAACCTTCGCGCTTCGCAGGGGTTGAGCGCGTGCGCTCCGCCGGGCGCGCGTCGCAACCTCGCGATGGTTTCCCCGACGATCTGCGGAGGGTGCCGCGCTTGTCAACCAGCGGCGACCGGCTGGCGTGCCGCTGCCGACCAGGAGGATTTCCCGATGGCCACCGCCGGACCGCGCATCTACAACCTGTTCCCCACGCTCGTCGGCCCGATGCGCGATTGGGCCGGGCATCTGCCCCGCATCCAGGGCATGGGATTCGACTGGCTGTTCCTGAATCCAATCCATTATCCGGGCTTCTCCGGCAGCCTCTACGCCGTGAAGGACCATTACCGGCTGCACGACCGCATCCAGGGCGGTGCGGCGGAGCATCCGGACGAACTGCTGCGCGGCTTCATCGCGGAGGCGGGACGGCACGGGCAGTCGGTCATGCTCGACCTCGTCATCAACCACACCGCCAAGGACGCGGTTCTGGTGGGCGAGCATCCGGACTGGTACCGGCGCGATCCCGACGGCGATCTCTACAGCCCGCGGGCCGTGGACCCGGTGGACCCCTCGCGGGTCACCGTCTGGGGCGACCTCGCCATGCTCGACTACGACCGGGCGGAGGTGCGGGCGGGGCTGACCGACTATTGGACCCGCTACCTGCGCCACTGCATCGGGCTGGGGGTGAAGGGATTCCGCTGCGACGCCGCCTACCAGATCCCGGCGGAGGTCTGGAAGACGCTGATCGACCGTTCGCGGGAAGCCGACCCGGAGGCGGCCTTCTTCGCCGAGACGCTGGGCTGCACGGTGGAGCAGGTGCGCGACCTGGGCGGCGCGGGCTTCGACTTCCTGTTCAACAGCGCCAAATGGTGGGACTTCAAGTCCGATTGGCTGCTGGAGCAGTATGACGAGTTCCGCTGGATCGCGCCCTCCATCGCCTTTCCGGAAAGCCACGACACCGACCGGATGGCGGCGGAGGTCGGCAGCCAGGACACCCAGCGGCTGGCCGCCCATCTGAAGATGCACTATCTGTTCGCGGCCTCCTTCTCCACGGGCGTGATGATGCCGGTGGGATACGAGTACGGCTTCACCCGCAAGCTGGACGTGGTGAACACCAGGCCCGAGGATTGGGAACAGCCGAAGCTGGACCTGACCGGCTTCATCGGTCAGGTGAACGCCATGAAGGCGGACAGCCCGGCGCTGAACGTCGAAGGGCCGCAGCGCCGCGTGACGTCTCCCCACAACCCGGTCGTCGGGCTGGTCCGCAGCACGGACGGCTGGGCCAACGGGGGCGGGGAGGGCTGCGCCGTCCTGCTCATCAACCCGGACGAGAACCAGCCGCACCCCATCGACCCCGGCCCGCTCCTGGCCGGCACCGGCGGCGGTTTCGCCGATTTCCAGGACGTGACCCCGGAAGCCGCGCCGCTGCCCTTCGAGCCGGGCCGTGAACTGCGCCTGCGCCCGCTGGAGATGCGCGTCTTCCGCGCCCGCCCGGCGCGGAGCCGCCCCATCGAACTGAACCATCTGGGCGAGCGTGGCCCGGAGCACGACGCCGGCACCCGCGCCTGGATGGACGAGCTGGCCGCGCGCCGGGTCACCATCGAGAACGTCTATCCCGAACTCGACGGCGGGCGCTTTGCGGTCAAGCGCGTGGTCGGCGACGTGATGGAGGTGTGGGCGGACATCTACACGGACGGCACCTTCGTTCTGGCCGCCGCCGTCACCTACCGTCCGGTGGACGAGGAGGAGTGGCGCGAGGTGCCCATGGCCTTCTTCGACAACGACCGCTGGGTGGGCAAGGTGCCGCTGACCCGCAACACCCGCTACCGTTACAGCATTCTGGCGTGGCGCGACGTGTGGGAAAGCTGGCGCGCCGACTTCGTGAAGAAGCACGACGCCGGGATGGACGTGAGCCTGGAACTGATCGAGGGCCGCCGCTTCGTCGAGCACGCCATGGGGCTGATCGAGGGCGAGGGCCGCGCCGTGCTGGAGCGGGTGGTGGAGCGGATGAACACCCTCCAGGGACCTGACCTGACCGCCTATGCCCTGTCGGACGAGCCGCGGCAGGCCATGGCGAAACATGGGGAGCGGCAGTACCTGTCCCGCTACAGCCGCGATCTGGAGGTCTATGTGGACCGCACCGCGGCCCGCTTCTCGGCGTGGTTCGAGCTTTTCCCGCGCTCGGCCTCTCCGGACCCGTCGCGGGCCGGAACCTTCGACGACGTGTCGAACATGCTGCCCTTCATCCGGCGCATGGGCTTCGACGTGCTGTATTTCCCGCCGATCCACCCGATCGGGCGCAGCTTCCGCAAGGGGCGCAACAACACGCTGAACCCCGGCCCGGACGATCCCGGCGTGCCCTACGCCATCGGCGCCACGGAGGGCGGGCACGCCGACATCGACCCGATGATCGGCGACTTCGACGGCTTCCGCCGGCTGGTGAAGGAGGCGCGCCGGCACGGCATCGAGATCGCGCTGGATTTCGCCATCCAATGCTCGCCCGACCATCCCTGGATCACGTCGTACCCGCACTGGTTCTACTGGCGCCCGGACGGCACGATCCGTTACGCCGAGAACCCGCCGAAGAAGTACCAGGACATCGTCAACGTCAGTTTCTACCGGGATGCCTACCCGGACCTGTGGCACGCGCTGCGCGACGTGGTTCTGTTCTGGTGCGACGAGGGGGTGCGCATCTTCCGTGTGGACAACCCGCACACCAAGCCCTTTCCCTTCTGGGAATGGATGATCCGGGAGGTGCAGGACCGCTTCCCCGACGCGATCTTCCTGGCCGAAGCCTTCACCCGGCCCAAGCTGATGCGGCGGCTGGCGAAGATCGGCTTCACCCAGTCCTACAGCTACTTCACCTGGCGCACCACCAAGGCGGAACTGACCGAGTATCTGACGGAGCTGACCCGGGGCGAGTCCAAGGACTACATGCAGCCCAACTTCTTCGCCAACACGCCGGACATCCTGCCGCCGATCCTGGTGCATGGCGGGCGGCCCGCCCATATGATGCGCGCCGTCCTGGCCGCCACCCTGTCGGGCGTCTATGGCCTCTACACCCCCTATCTCGTCTGCGAGGCCGACCCCTATCCGGGCAAGGAGGAGTACAATCATTCCGAGAAGTACCAAATCCGGCATTGGGACTGGCACCGGCCCGGCAACATCGTCGATTACATCACGCGGCTGAACAAAATCCGCGCGGAGAATCCGGCGCTGCACAGGTTCACGAATCTGCGCTTCCACAACGCCTATGACGACAACATCCTGCTTTACGGCAAGATGACGGACAGCAAGGACAACGTCATCCTGATCGCCGTGAATCTGGACCCGCACCACGGCCATGGCGGCACCATCGAGGTTCCGCTGTGGGAACTGGGCCTGGACGACGGCGCCCACGTTCAGGTGGAGGACCTGTTCACCGGCCACCGCTTCACCTGGATCGGCAAGTTCCAGCATGTCTGGCTGGAGCCGCAGCAGAACCCGGCGGCGATCTGGCGCCTCCGTCCGCCGGGGGTGTGAAGGCAGTGGTTGCGGCGGGCTCCCCACCGCAACGCTGAAAGGCTGGAATTTTGCGAAAACCACAGGTAGAACCGCGCCGGTTCGTGTCTGTTCTTCCCTGTGGGTGTGCGGTGCAGTACCGACTCGATGACGATGCATCCCTGTGTTCGATCGACATCCTGGCCCAGGCGGTCGAACGCATGTCCGTGAAAGGCGTTCTGGAGCTGCGCATGCTCCGCAACGCCCTGCGCGAGGCCGTGTCGAGCCCGACGCCGGAGGCGGTGCAGTTCGCCTATGCCATGTTCTCCCGCGTGGACCCCGATTACCGCCGCATGATCGCGCATGAGGCGCTGACCCTGGCCGCCGAGCAGAAGGGCCGCTACGCCCAGAAGGAGCGCGTGGTCCGTCCGCAGCGGATGCTGTAGCTCACGCTTCGATCAGCCCCGGATCCACCGTGGGGGCCGACACCAAAGTCTCCAATGCCGGGCGGGCGAACAGATAGCCCTGCATCAGCGTGATTCCCAGATCGCGCAACGCCTTCGCTTCGCCCGGAGTCTCCACGCCTTCCGCCACTGGGGTGATGCCCAGGTCACGGCACACCATCAGGATCGCGCCGACGATGCTGCGGCGGGTGCGGTCGGTGTCGATGGCGCGGGTCAGTTCCATGTCCAGTTTGATGATGTCCGGCTGGAACTCGGCCAGCAGGTTCAGACCGGAATAGCCGGACCCGAAATCGTCGATGGCAGTGTGGAAACCCTGGCGCTTGTATTCGGCGAAGATCGACTTCAGATGCGCGCTGTCCACCACCCGTTCGTTCTCGGTGACCTCGAAGATGATGCGTTCCGGCGGGAAGCCGGTGCGGCCTGCGGCGGCCAGCGTGGCGCGGATGCAGGTTTCGGCCTGGTAAACGGCGTTGGGAAGGAAGTTGATCGACAAGTAGGCGTCAGCCTGACCCAACCCGAGGCTCGCCGCCAGTTCGATGGCCTTGATCCGGCAAGCCTGGTCGAAGGCGTAGCGGTTCGTCTCCGTCACCTGCCCCAATACCCAGCCGGCCCCTTGGCCGCCGGGACCGCGCACCAAGGCTTCATGCGCCCAAGGCCGTCCGCCTCCGACATCGACGATCGGCTGGAAGGCCATGGTGAAGTCGAACCCCACTCCTTCGGCGCACAACCCGCCGCATCCGCCGCTTCTTTGCTCCGCCGTCATGACCGCTTCTTCCATGGAACGATTCTACTTCAGACACCCAATAATATCGAATTTGTCACAAATTTTTCAAGGAAGGGTGCGACATCGCCCCGGCAAAGGGCCGATGATCATTCTTCCCGAACGTCTGTCACTCCGCGGCGGCTTTGCCCTGCGCCTGGATCAGGGTCCAGACCGACAGCGGGGTGGCGGGCATGTCGATGTGGTCGATGCCGTATTCGGACAGCGCGTCCACCAGCGCGTTGATGACGGCGGGCGGCGCGCCGATGGCCCCCGCCTCTCCGGCGCCCTTCATGCCCAGCGCGTTGGTGGTGCTGGGCACGCAGTTCAGCTTGATGCGGATGTCCGGCACGTCCACGGCGCGCGGCATCTGGTAGTCCATGAAGGAGCCGCTGAGAAGCTGCCCGCTGTCCGGGTCGAAGACCACCCGTTCCTGAAGCGCCTGCCCGATGCCCTGGGCGACGCCGCCATGGACCTGCCCCATGACGAGCAGCGGGTTCACCACCGTTCCGAAATCGTCCACGACGGTGTAGCCGACCACCTCCACCACCCCGGTGTCGGGATCGACCTCCACCTCCGCCACATGGCAGCCGTTGGGGAAGGTGTTGGCCGGCGGGGTCCAGCGGGCCATCTCGGAAAAGGCGATGGTGCCGTCCGCCCCTTCCTTGGCCGCGGCCTTCGCCGCCACCTCCTTGAAGGAGACGCTGCGGTCGGTGCCGACGACACCGAAGCGCCCCTCGCGGAACTCCACGTCCACCGCGGCGGTTTCCAGCAGGTCGGCGGCCACGTCGGTCGCCTTGGTCACCACCCGCGCGGCACCCTCCGCCAGCGCCGCCCCGCCCACGGGGACGGATCGGGAGCCGCCGGTGCCCGCCCCCCAGGCCACGCGGTCGGTGTCGCCCTGCACGACCTCCACATCCTCCGGAGGGACGCCCAGCCGGTCGGCGATGATCTGCTTGTAGGCGGTCTCGTGCCCCTGGCCGTTGGTCTGGGTACCGATCATCAGGACGATGCGCCCGTCGCCGTTGACCTGGACGGTCGCCTGCTCCGCGCCGCCGCCCGAACAGGCTTCGATGTAGGTGGCGATTCCCGCCCCGCGCAGCTTCCCTCGGGCCTTCGCCGCCGCCTTGCGGGCGGGTAGCCCGGCGTAATCGGCCAGTTCCAGCCCGTCGCGCAGGTTCTGCTCGAACTCGCCGGTGTCGTAGGTCTGGCCCATCGGTGTGGCGTAGGGCATGGCGGCGGGTGGGATGAAGTTGCGCCGCCGGATTTCCGCCGGGCCGAGGCCGGTCACGCGCCCCGCATGGTCGATCAGCCGTTCCAGCAGATAGGCGGCTTCCGGCCGTCCTGCGCCGCGGTAGGCGTCCACCGGCTGGGTGTTGGTGAAGACGCCCTTCACCCGCACATAGACCGCCGGCGTGGTGTAGGAGCCGACGAGCATCGCCGACCCGGCGTCGGTCGGGATGAAGGGGCCGTAGTTCGACAGATAGGCGCCCAGATTGGCCACCGTGTCCACCCGCAGCCCGAGGAAGCGCCCGTCGCCGTCCAGCGCCAGCCGGGCGCGGCTGACATGGTCGCGCCCATGGTCGTCGCTGAGGAAGCCCTCCGTCCGCTCCGCCGTCCACTTCACGGGCCGGTTCAGGCGGCGCGCGGCGAACAGGCAGACCATGTATTCGGGGTAATTGAACAGCTTCATGCCGAAGCCGCCGCCGACATCCGTGGTGATGACGCGGAATGACGATTCCGGCAGGCCGAAAAGCTCGGCGAACTGCTTGCGCAGGCCGTGAACGCCCTGGCTGGTGACGTAGATGACCAGCCGCCCGCTGTCCGGCTCCACCGCGGCGAGGCAGGCGCGGCCTTCCATCGGGCTGGCGACGACGCGGTTGTTGACGATTTCCAGTTCCACGACGCGGGCGGCCCCGGCGAGCGCGGAATCCACCGCCGCCTCGTCGCCCTGCTCCCAGTCGAAGCAGAGGTTGCCCGGCGCCTCGTCCCACACCTGCGGGCGGTTGGGCTCCAGCGCCTCCGCCGTGCCGGTGACGGCGGGCCGGTCGCCGTAATCGACCATCACCAACTCCGCCGCGTCGCGGGCGGCCTCCGGCGTTTCCGCCACCACCACGGCGACCGGATCGCCGACATGGCGCACGCGCCCCTTCGCAAGCGCCGGGCGGGGCGGGGCGACGTAGGGGGAGCCGTCGCGCTGCGTCAGCGCCGCGGCGCAGGGGATCGGCCGGGTGCCGTCGGCCTCCAGATCCGCGACGGTGAAGACGCCGAGCACGCCCGGCTGCTCCGCCGCCTCCGCCGTGTCGATCCCGCGGATGTCGGCGTGGGCGTGGGGAGAGCGCACGAACACGGCGTAGGTCTGGCCGGGGAGCGACACGTCGTCGGTGTAGCGCCCGCCGCCGGTCAGCAGGCGGGCGTCTTCGGTGCGGGGGACCGGCTGGCCGATGCCGAACTTCATCATGGGGCGGGGACTTTTCTGTGGCGCGAAGACATCCGGTGAAGATAGGCGGGGGCTTGGCCGGCGAAAACCCTCGCCTTGGCGTAAGCCGGTGGTGGCGTGGTGGCGTCGGGCCACCTATTCTTAGGTCATGTGCGGACGCATGATACTCGCCACGCCCGTCGCGGAGGTTCAGCGGCTGTTCGGCTTCCCCGAGCTTCCGAACCTCAAGCCCCGCTGGAACGTGGCCCCCACCCAGCCGGTGCCCGCCGTGCGGCGGGAGGAGGACGGGCGCCATCTGGTGACCCTGCGCTGGGGCCTCGTGCCTTTCTGGGCGGACGACCCGTCCATCGGCGCGCGGCTGATCAACGCGCGGGCGGAGACGCTGGCCGAGAAGC
>JAEYPE010000161.1 GCA_023411035.1 Pseudomonadota bacterium | reverse complement strand
CCCCTCCCTAACCCTCCCCCGCCTTCGGCGGTGGAGGGAATTTCGCCCCCTCTCCCGCGAAGCGGGGGAGGGATGGGGAGGGGGCAACCGCTCCCTTTTTTACTTTTTGACCATATAAACGCTGTCGTAGCTCTCGTTCACGCCGATGGCGGACGTGATGGCGTTCTTGAAGCGCTTGTCGAGGAAGGTCGGGAACTCCATCTCCAGCAGCCAGGCGACGGGGACGTCCTCGACCAGGATTTTCTGGGCGGCGGAGTAGAGCTGCTGGCGCTCCTCGTCCTTGTTGGTCTGGGCCGCCTGGGCGAACAGCTTGTCCACCTCGGGGTTGGAGTAGCCCATGGTGTTGGAGAACATCACGCCCTTGCGGATGTTTTCCGACACGTAGGTGCGGGTGACGCCCAGCGCCGGGTCGCCGTACTGGTAGACGAAGTTGAAGGACAGGTCGTAGTCCCAGTTGGACACGCGGTTGACCCAGCCGGCGGCGTCGGTGGTTTCCAGCGTCACCTCGACGCCGACGCGCTTCATCGCCTGCTTCACATACTCACCGAGACGGGTCCAGGTTTCGCCATAGGGCATGACGAGCAGGCGGACCTTGGCGCGGGTGCCGTCGGCGCCCTTCTTGAAGCCGGCCTCCTCAAGCAGCGCCTCGGCCTTCTTCGGGTCGAAGTCGTACTTGCGGACGTTCGGCTCGTGGAAGCGGGTGACGGAGTTCACCGGACCGGTCGCCGGACGGCCCAGGCCGAACCAGATTTTGTCGCGGATGAACTTGCGGTCGATGGCGTGCATCATCGCCTGCCGGAAACGCTTGTCGTCCAGCGGCTTGTTGCGGGTGTTGATCTCGATCCAGGACAGCGGCGCGAAGAACTCGTAGCCCTTGGTCGTCATCTCGATGTTGGGCAGGGCCTTCAGGCGCGGGACGTCGAAGGTTTCGATGTCGCTGAACTGGGACTGCTGGACGGTGCCCTGCTCCAACGCGACGGCGCGCGAGGCGGCGTCGGGGATCACGCGGAAATAGATGTCGTCCAGATAGGGCTTGCCGGGCTTCCAGTACTCGTCGAAGCGGACGAGGTGGATGTAGGAGCCCTTCACCCATTCCTTGAACTTGAAGGGGCCGGTGCCGATCGGGGTGGCGTTGGCCGGGTTGGTCTTGTAGTCGGTGCCTTCATAGATGTGCTTCGGGATCATCGGGGCCGAAGACACTTCGAGGGACTGAAGGAACGGGCCGAACGGCTCCTTCAGGGTGAAGCGGACCGTGTAATCGTCCAGCGCCTCGATCTTCTCGCACTTGGAGAAGGTGGCGCGGGCGCGCGGGTGCGCCTCGATCAGGAACTTGGAGGTGGAGAACACCACGTCATGGGCGGTGAAGGGCTTGCCGTCGTGCCACTTCGCGTTCTTCACCAGCTTGAAGGTGTAGACCTTGCCGTCCGGGGACACCTCCCAGCTTTCCGCCAGTTCGGGCTTCGGCGTCAGGTCGAAGTCGAAGGTCAGCAGGCCCTGGTAGATCTTGCCGGCGACCGTCTGCGTCGGGGCCTGCTGATTCAGGCCCAGCACCAGGATCGGCGGTTCCGGCTGGACGATGATGTTCATCGTGCCGCCGCGCTCCTGGGCCGCGGCCACGCCCGGCACGGACAGCGCCAGCGGCGCGGCCAGGGCGGCGGCCAGCGCCGCGGCGGTCAGGGTTTGTCGAAGATGACGCAAGCGATTGCTCATGTCTGAAGCCCCCTTATTGTTGATTCGGGTCACCCGATGGTTTCCAGGCCGCACCAGTCGGCCATGAACAGCGCCAGCACGGCGGTGACTTTCGCCATGCTGTCGAGCGAGACGGACTCGTCGATTCCGTGGATGCGTTCCGCCTCCGGTCCGTAGCAGGTGGCCGGCGTGTCGCCATAAAGGACGAAATTGCGGACGTCGGTGGTGCAGGTCTGGGCCAGCTTCGGTGCCGGCGTCCCGAAGATCGACCGGTGCGCGGCGTCCAGCGCCTCCAGCATCGGGTGGTCGGGGTCCAGCGTGCAGCCTTCCGCCTGGAAGCCGCGGAAGATCACGCGGGCGTCGATCCCTTTGAGGTCGGCGTCGGTGCGGCAGGCCTCGGCCACCGCGCGCTCGACCTCCGCGCTGACCTCGGCGGCGGCGCGGCCCGGCGGGAAGCCGAAGCGCAACTCCATCCGGCAGCGGGTGGGGACCGAGGACGCCCATTCGCCGCCGTCGATGTGCCCGACGTTCAGATTGTAGGGGTGATGGTGGTGCGCGTAGGCCGGATGCCGCCCGTCCGGGTGGTTCCAGGCCGATTCCAGCGCTTTCAGATGCTTCAGCAGGCGGAAGGCCGCCTCGATGGCGTTCAGCCCGGCGCCGGTGTCCAGCACATGGGCGGGGCGGCCCGTCACCTCCAGTTCGCAACGGATCACGCCGACCTGGGCGATCTGGAGCGTGTGGTTGAAGGGTTCCGGGATCACCGCGGCGTCGGCCTTGTAGCCGCGGGCGACGCAGGCGAGCGCGCCGTTGCCGGTGCATTCCTCCTCGACCACGGACTGGAGATAGACCGGGGCGGCGGGCTGGACGCCCAGGCTTTGCAGCGCCTTGAAGGCCATCACATAGGCGGCGATGCCGGCCTTCATGTCGCCGGCCCCGCGCCCGTACAGACGCCCGTCGCGGACCACCGGCTCGAAGGGTGGGGCGGACCACAGCTCCTCCGGCCCGGTCGGCACCACGTCGATGTGGCCGTTCAGGATCAGCGATTTGCCGGTCGCCCGCCGGGGCTTGTGAACGCCGACCACATTCTCGCGGCCTTCGTAGGAGATCAGGGAGGGGGACCAGCCGGGCTGGGCCTTCAGCGCCTCCTCGTCGATGGCAAAGCGGTCCACCTCCAGGCCCATGTCCTGGAAGATCCGTTCCATAAGATCCTGCGCCGGGCCCTCCTGCCCCAGAAGGCTGGGGCTCCGGACCAGGTCGGACAGCAGGCGCACTCCGTCCTCGCGCAGCATCGCCACCGCACCCAGGATCGCATCCCGGTCCACGGTCCCAATGCTCCGCTCATCCTTGTGGGATGCGGGCATGACGACTCCGTTCTTACCACTCTGCCGCGCAGTCGTCCGTGTGTGTTCGCAAATCTCCGGAAAGAAACTAAGGTGATTTCGACTTTCGGACTATGACTCCCGGCTTTACCCTGATGGGCCTTGCCGGGGATCGACCGCTGACTACCGGCGTATTACAATTCAGCTTCTCATCTTTCGCCAAATCGATAATCCTCATCGTCCGCATAAGCGGGATTTATGACGATGAGGATTCTTTATGGCGGTACGCGACCTGGACCGGCTCGGCCAGCAGTTGGACTGGAACCTGCTGCGTACCTTCATGGTGATCGTGCAGGAACAGGGAGTGACCCGAGCGGCGCTGCGCCTCGGCCTGACCCAGCCGGCGGTGTCCCAGGCGCTGAAGCGGCTGGAGGACCAGATGGGGCGCTGCCTGATCGAACGCGGGCAGGGCCGCTTCCGGGTCACCGAGGCGGGTGAGATCATCTATGCGGAGGTGCTGGAGATCTACGGCAACATCTCCCGATTCGCCGTTCTGATGCGCGACATCCGCGAGGAGATTTCCGGCCATATCCGAATCCTGCTGGCCAGCCGAATCCAGTCGCTGCTGTTCGATGCCCTGCTGGAGCGGTTCCACGCCACCCACCCGCAGGTGACCTTCCGGCTGGACGTGATGGCCAGCGCCGACGTCCAGATGGCGATCCAGCAGAAGACCGGCTCGCTCGGCCTCTGCCTGATGCGGGAGCCGCCGCCCCTGATCGAGCACGCCCTGTTCGCCCGCCAGATCTACGGCTTGTACTGCGGGCCGCGGCATCCGCTGTTCGGGCGCACCGGTCTGAAGCTCGGCGATCTGCGCAGCGAGGGGTTCGTCTCCTTCACCTCCGACCAGATCGGCGGGGTGCTGTCGCCGTTGGCCGTCTTCCGCGCGCAGGAGGGAATCGAAAGCCGGATCGTCGGCGCCTCGGTCAATCTGGACGAGGTGCGGCGCATGATCTCCGTGGGGCTGGGAATCGGGCCGCTGCCCCGGCATGTGGCGGAACGGGACGTGCGCGACGGCCTGCTCTGGCCGCTGCCGCCGGAGGAGGGGGTGGCGCCGGTGGACATCCATCTGCTGTGGAACCCCGCCTCGAAGATGAACCGGGCGGAGCGCGCCTTCATCGAGCATTGCCGCGCCGCCATCGCCGCCATCCCGCTGGAACTCCGCTTCGATCAGGCGGCGGTGGACGAATGGATCGCGACGCAGTTCGGCGGCGCGTAGCCCACCATCCGGCCCGCCTGAACCACCCCGGGTCTCAAAGGAGCATCTCCTCAATCCGACCGCACATGTAATGATAGACGCAGACGTGCAGTTCCTGGATGTGCGGCGTCGATGACGATGGAACATCGATCAGCACATCGCTCACTTTGGCGACCTTGCCACCGCCGGAACCGGTCAGCGCGAGCGTCGACATCGACATGGCACGGCCCTGTTCCAATGCCGCCACGACGTTTGGTGAATTGCCGGTCGTGGTGATCCCCCACACGACGCCGCCCGGAACACCGTAGGCCTCGACCTGCCGGGAAAACACGGTTTCGTAGGAATAGTCGTTGCTCCACGCCGTCAGTATCGCCGGATCGGCGACGAGCGCCCGCACGTTGAAGCCACGGCGTTCGTGGCGGAAGCGACCAACCAATTCACCCGCGATATGCATCGCGTCCGCGGCGGAGCCTCCGTTCCCGCACACCAGCAGGGGACTCCCCCGGCGCAGCGCGTCGACGATCATATCGACCGCACGGGCGACCTTGATATCCAGACCGGCCTGCGCGGCGTGGCGGAGCAGATCCGCGTTCTGTTGAAAATAGGCTGAAATTCCATCGTTCATCTCACCCTCCGATTCCGTTGCCGGAGATGTTCAAACGAGGCCGGCACCGTCGGTCTCCGCGTGACGACACATGCGCTCGATCGTCGTCGAGGTGCTGTGACCGGCGGAGAGCTTCGCGAGAACGACAGTCCCGCCGGCGGCCTCGACCGCGTCCGCGCCAACCACCTGATCCAAGCGGTAGTCGGCACCTTTGACCAGCACGTCCGGGCGAAACGCTTCGATCAGGCGCAGCGGCGTGTCGTCGTGAAAGATCACCACCATGTCGACCGACGTCAGAGATGCAAGCACCGTGGCACGGGCGATCTCGTTCTGGACCGGACGCAGCGGCCCCTTCAGCCTGCGCACCGAATCGTCGCTGTTGAGCCCGACCACCAAGCGGTCGCAGGAATGCCGCGCCTGACGCAGCAAGGAAACATGCCCCGGGTGCAGGAGATCGAAGCAACCATTGGTAAAGCCGATCTTCAAACCCTCTCCCCGCCACTCCGCAACGCGCCGTGACGCCTCCTCGAACAGAAGGATCTTGGAATCGTCGAAGCCAGCCTCCTGGCGCAGCAGAACCGCGGCCAGCTCGGCGCGGGTGATCTGCGACGTCCCGATTTTGCCGACCACGAGGCCGCCCGCGGCGTTGGCAAGACGGGCGGCTTCGACCAACGGCACCCCACCGGCCAGTGCGCAGGACAAGGTGGCCAACACCGTGTCGCCCGCGCCGGACACGTCGAACACCTCGCGGGCGCTTGCCGGAATGTGCTCGATCGTCTCGGCGGTGACGACGCTCAATCCTTCCTTGCCGCGGGTCGCGACCACCGCCTCGAAGCCGCAACGGCCGATCAGGCTTCGGCAGGCGGAAACCACGGCCTGGTCGCCTTGAACCGGCATCCCTGTCGCTTCCGCCAACTCGTGCAGGTTTGGTGTGATGATGTCGGCTCCCCGGTAGCGGGTGTAGTCCCGGCCCTTCGGATCGATCAGGATCATGCATCCCGCTTGCCGTGCCGCCGAGATGATCTCACCGGCGGCCCCGTCGGTGAGAACTCCCTTTCCATAGTCGGAGAGAGTGACGACATCGACGCCGGCAAGGTTTTCCCTGACTTTCCCTATAAGAGAGGAGCGGTCTTCGAGTGACGACCGGGTAACCATTTCCTCGTCCATGCGCAGAACTTGTTGATTCTGGGCGACGAGCCGGGTCTTTATCGTCGTCGGGCATTCCTGCCGTTGAACAAGGCCCTTGCTGTCGATGCCGAGGCGTGCGGCGAAGCCCCGCAAGGCCTCCCCAGCGACATCCGCGCCGACGAAGCCCACAAGCCCCACGTTGGTGCCGAGTGACGCGATGTTCCCGGCGACGTTGGCCGCCCCTCCCGCCATTTCGGAGCGCCGCTTGACCGTCAACACCGGGACCGGTGCCTCCGGAGAAATCCTGTCGACCGAGCCATATATGTATCGATCCAGCATCAGGTCTCCGACGACAAGGACGCGACCCGAAGAGAGGTTGGCTAAATAGTCATACAGGGGCCTCACCATGTCACCTCCGCATGCTTTCAGGATGTTGGGGCAGTCTCATGCGTTGTTCCGCCCTGTCGCGGCATACGGCCACCGTCGGCGGGTACCGCCCGCAGAGACGTGGGGTTTCACGCAAGGAGCGGTCGAATCGCGTAGAAGGCGAAGCCGGCGCAGTAGGTTAGAAGAACCAGCCGGGCTCTCGAGGGGTGGAAGCGTCCCGCCCTCAAGAAGATCATGATGCAAATGAGCAGAGCTACATGATCGTAGTATTTCTGGAACGGGCTGGCGTTCGCTGACAACATGATCCCGTAGGTCAGGTAGATGAGAACGGGAACGAGCGCCAAGCGCTCACGTCGAATTCCCCGCAGGAGTACCTCTTGCCAGGAGTGCAGCATGGTCATCAGGCCGAGCGGAACCAGAATCCAGAACAGGAGGCTGGAGCCGCCAACCGTCGGGAACAGCGACGACAGCCTCCACAGGTAGCCGTCGGTGGGGAAGCATGCCGCCTGCTGCCAACCGCAGTTTGAATCGAGGCTGACGTAGCGCAGCGGCGCGGACAGCAACATCAGCACGGTCAGGCCACAAACCAGAAGCAGGTGGCCCAGCAGAAAATGGCGGCCTTGCGCGAGGTCACGCCAGTCGATCGGCGTCCGCAGCGACGTCAGGAGGAAGGCTGCTCCGTAGGCTCCAATGCAGGCGGTCAGGAAACCGAACGCGCGCGGATTGCCTTCGCTGAACTGTTGAAACGTGGGCGGATTCAAACCACCCCATGAGAGCGCGAGAACGAGGAAGGGCATCATGGAGAGGCACAGCAGTGCCAGGAGCCCGAATGGAATTCTGAACGAGAACTGCCGCATGCCGAGATAGGAGGCCGCGACGATGATCGGAAGCAGCCACAGATAGAGCTGGCGGGTCAGTATCGCCAATGTCGCGAAAAGCACCGCGCATGCAAGGGTTTCCCAATCGCCATTCTCGATGTGGCTCAACGCCAGGGCCAGTGAAACCGCGGCGAACAGCATCGCAAGATTGTCAGTAAGGAGAATGAACGAGGTGCCGAAGACATATGGAGACAAGACCAAAGTGAGAGCGGCAAAAGCCGAAGTCCACCAATCCGCCTTCAGCACCTTGTGCAGCATGATCAGCATGACCCATGCAAGACAATAGGTTGCGATGACGTTGATCAAGCGGAGGATCGGCAGCGACATGCCGGCATATTTGCCGAGGGTGGCGGTCACGACATGAAACAGGGGCGTGGTCGCCGAACTGTAGTCCCACAGCTTCATCTGTGGGAACGTTTCTACGAAGCTCTTTATCGCCGGATAGTGATACTCCAGTTCATCCCCCCCATGGAAGGTACCGTACGTGTCCCGCAGACCATCAAGCGCATAGATTATTGCGGCGAAGGGAATGGCGAACAGGATGGCGGTGAAGATGTATTTGCGCGCGTTGCCGAAACGCAAATGCCCGATTCTCCTGTCTGCGCCTTTCAAGACATCGTCGGTCATGGACAGCCTTCTTGAGCAACCGTTGTTTCGATCGTTCGCACAGCGCGTGGCTCAGCCGGAGTGTTCGGCAACTCCGGGCGCGTCGGACAGTAGGGGTGGAGCGGCCGTGCGCAGAGCGAACGGCAGCGCCAGAACCGCAAGGGCGATGGTGAGCCAGAGGGTTCCCAGTCGGAACACGACGATTGCCGCAACCGCCTGGTCGAGTTGGACGCCCTGGCTGAGAAGCAGGAGCGTCAGCGTCGCCTCCGTTCCGCCGAGACCGCCAGGGAGCATCGACAACGAGCCGGCAATCAGCGCAACCGCGAAGGCGAAGGCGACGGGAAGCAGGCCGATGCTCGCGCCCATGGCCCGAAGCAGCCAGTCGAGCGCCACCGCCTCCGCGACCCAGCCTCCGGCGACCAGCAGGGTCGAACATGCGAACACCCTTCCGGACATCAGGCGCTGGGTTTGCCGGATCATGGTTCGCAAACGGGCGAACAGGCGTGGCCGGCGCCGCAGCAGGGCGTAGGCCGCGGTGACGCCGGTAAGCAACAAGGCCGGCCGGACCAGGGCAACCGTGATGCCGATCACCGCGAGGCTGACCATCACGGCGAGGCTGTGATGGGTTGTGAACGTCCAAGCCGCCACGGCGGCCACGAGGACCATCGCCAACGCGTCGCTGATGCGGTCGGCTATGAGAAGGCTGGCGGTGCGTTCATAGCGTGCGCCGCTGCCGCGACGGATGATCCACAAGCGGACGCTCTCTCCAAGCCGGCCGGGCGTCAGGGTGAACGCGAATCCGGCGACGTAGCACAGAACGCTTTCCCGCCATCCGTTTCGTATCCCAAGTTCGCGTGTGAGCACGTGCCAGCGTGCCGCGCGGGCGGTGAGGCTGATGATGGTGAGCCCGGCCAAGCCGACGACCGGCCATAAGCCGAGCGCCCGCAGATGGTCGAGAATGGCGCCGTTTCCCGACCCCGCCACGAGAGCGGCCCCGATGACGAACAGCGCCGCACCGATGAGTGCGAACCGCTCGGCCCGGCGGATCTGTGTCTTGCCCGGGACTGTCGAGAAATCCGGGCCGTGCGCTCTCATCTTGCGTGCTCCATGATGAGCCGTTGCGTCACAGCGGCCATCCGGCGTACAGCAGCGTGCACGCGGCCATGGCGACGACCACCCAGGACAAGCCGTCCTTCGCGGAAAAGACAATCGGATCGTCGTGCATGCCGCCGCGCGACGTGATCAGCCAGATCCGGCACTGCCAGAACAGGATCAACGGAACCAGCAGCCACAGGCGTTCCGGGGCCGCATAATGGACGGAGACGTACTCGCTCTGCACGTACAGGGCCAAGACGAGACTGGCGACGAAGCTGGCGCTCACGCCAATCAACTGAAGGACGTTGGCGTCCTCGTACTTGTAGGCGCGTCCGGGCGTGGGGCGGCCGTCCCGACCAGCCACCGCCGACAGTTCGGCAACGCGCTTGACCACGGCGAGAGCAAGGAAAAGGAAGCCGGAAAACGCAAGCAGCCACAGCGACGGCGGGTGTCCGGTGACGCTGCCGCCGGCAAACAGCCGGATCGTGTACAAGGCTGCCAGCGTGAAGATGTCGATCAGCAAAAGGGACTTGAGCTTCAAGGAATACAGGTTCGAGAGGGCAGCATAGAGCAAAACGATCCAGACGTTGCCGGCCAGCGCGCCGAGAGCGATGCCTACCGTCAGAAGGAGCGGCGCGGTGAGGAACCCCACGGACAACGGAAGCGCGCCACTCGCGAAGGGGCGCTTCCGTTTGCGCGGATGCTGCCGGTCGGCTGAAAGGTCCATAAGGTCGTTGACGATGTAGATGCAGGAGGCCGTGGCGCAGAACGCCAAGAACATCAGCAGCGCATATCCCCACGACACGAATTCGAACCACGAGTTCGCCGTCACCATGGGCACGAAGACCAGAAGATTCTTCGCCCATTGATATGGGCGCAGCGCCCGCAGCAGGTCCCGGGTCTTCCAGCGGCCGTCCTCGATGACCGCCTCGACCGGCACCAGGGGAACAAGCCGCCGCATCACCCGGCGCGGAGCGTTGACCGCGACCGCAGTCGATGCCTCGGCCCAGACCTTCAGATCGGCGCCGTCATGGCCGATGTAGCAGACCCTGGCATTGCCGAAGCATTCGCGGATGGCGGCAACCTTGGCGGTTCCCCGCAGATTCCGCTGGCCGTCCGAGGCAATGACGCGCTCGAACAGGTCGAGATGGTTGGCCACGGCGTCGGCAAAGGATCGATCCGCCGCCGTGACGAGGACGAGCCGGCGGCCGGCTGCCTTCTGTTCGCGGAGATAGGCGATCAGGGTCTCGTTGTATGGGAGGTGTGCCACGTCCAGGCCGGCGCGCTCGGCAAGGCGTGCCTTCAGATATGCCTTGCCGCGGAACAGCCATCCGGCCATTCGCGACCAGGTGCGCCAGTCCCGCGCCACGGCGCACACCGATTCATACAGGAGGTCGGTTTGCAGAAGGCATCCGTCCAGGTCGACGCAAACGATCTCTGGGCAGACGATCTCGGGAACATCGCTGAGGGCTGGCGCTTCGACGACGGACGGCGCTGCCTGGTCGGTGTCGTCGCCATTCAGCACTGCAGCGGTTCCTGCTGCGCCATCAACTCTGAAGGCGGGCATCGAAGTGAAGAAACGAAGCCAGCCGGCTGCTCCGTTCTCGGGAAGTTGCCATATTTTCATGGTATCCTCACGAGTTCTGTCGGGATCAAGCCCTCAGAGCGGCGCATCGCCAGGTCCTGGCAAGCGGAGATCGCCGTTTGGGGCGCGCAATATTTTAAAATCAGGCGGATCTATGCTTTAAAATTATAAGTAGAAATTTGAAAAGGCCAATTTTCAATAGGCGGATTCGATCCTGGCGTCATCATTTTGACGGGTCACATGGAACGATGAGATTTCGACTGTGCATTGCGGACGATCTACTTTCGGCAGGCATCGGCCTCCGATGGGGGTGACGGTTTGGCGCAGTGTCTTGTCATGTGCGCTCACTTCTGAACTCAAAAAAGCGGATTTCAAAATTCGGAAGGAGCACGCCCCGTGGCACCGGCTTCAGGACTGATGAGGCGCGCCGACCGCCATTTTTCCGCAGAAGCTCACTTTTTAAAATGTTTCTTTCGTGGGGAATAGTAATCCATTAGAGCCGGTCCATGAACTTGTTGAATTGCATGAGTGAACTTGTTCCGGGGTAATGGTGAGGTGATGTGCGGACGGCCATTTTCCCAAATGCCGGTGAAAGACATTGAACATCGAAGTCGCCACCTCGTGCCGTCGCCCCAGCCGTTCGTCGGCAAGTCACCAGTGGTTCTGCCGGATGTGGGTAATTGAAAAACTCACAGGATGTTTGCCGGAAATCATTCTTCAGGATGATCCCGTCATTCATTGCCTAAAGACCGATGAGCATCCCGACCCGGCACCGACATGTGGGCCATCGAAAGCGTCGTCGGAGGCTTATCGAAAACCCATTGACGGTTCAGGAAGAACGTGAGCACCGGCGTGATCGTGACACACACAGCCAGAGCCACGAGGTAGTGGACGCCCATGAAATCGCTCAGAATTCCCATGATGAATGAATTCAGGAGGAACACGAGCGCATAGGCTCCGGCAAATCTGGGAAAGCGCGATTTGTGGCTGCTCTTGGCATCGAACGTCCAATAATAGTTACCGATGTAGGATGTGCACACACCAAGAGACACTCCGCACAGGTTTGCGGCCCACGCATAGGGAACCATGAAGTGGTCGATCATTGTCACGGTGGTTGCAACATGCACGCCTGTCGCCAGAAGGCCGACCACCGCGAAGCGAAGGAACTGTGCGGTCAATTGCAAATACCGGTTCACTGCGTCGCACTGCATCATGCATGCCTCACCGGATTCCTGTCTTTCATGGGAGGAGCCTGATGCGGTCTCGACTGGGCCGACTCCGGGCATTCCGATCCCTGACCAAAGGAGCAACCTTAGGTTCCATGCATCCGGACCCGTCCCGACGCGGCTGCGTATGCCTTACCGACTTGGACGCGCTGGGGCTGGTTGATCGTCGGTTCGACAACCGCTTGGCTGAATTTTTCCGATCCCGCCAGAAACCGCCGGTACGCGAAGCGTGGAATGATCGTCGACGCCGTTCGGTTGTTGAGGACGAGGAACGCTGCGATGAGCGACAGCATGATCGCCTGAATGGCGAAAATAGTGAGCGACATCGCCAGATTCGACGCCCAGCCAGGAGTCGCGTGGCCAATGATCTTGAGAAAGATGACGCCGGCCACCGCGAACATCGTGCCGATGAACAGTAGGATGGATATGATTACAGTTCTGATCAGAACGGTATCGCTGAACACCGCGATCGAACCGACGCCGTGAACGACCAGGGACACCAGGCTCATACGCGATTTCCCGAAATAGCGGGTCCCGCGCACGGTGGGCATTCTTACCAGCGGCAGTCTCGACTGGATCAGGCTCGCCGGAAAATTGTTCCAGGCCTCGCTCATTGAAACAATATTTATCAGCCTGCGCCACGGGATGATGCAGAAGTTTCCAAACGACACGGAGCGCCCCGTGAGGAACCGGAACAACTCCTTGTAGATCCTGTAGCCGATGCGAAACACCAGGCTTTCCGTTCGCTTGCTCCTTTCGGCAACGGTGATCGCGTTCGGGTTCCGCTGATACGACTCGATCAGCCTCATCATGTCCGTCGGTTGGTCCTCTCCGTCCGCATCGGCGACAATGACGCAGTCGCCCTCGTAGCGCGCCTGCACATAGGACAGTCCGACGGCGATGGCGCGCTGATGCCCGAGATTGCGGGTCAGGTGCAACACTTCGACGCTCTCGATGGACCGCCAGAGGAACTCGCCGTCAAAACCGGGAACCGATTCGGTTGCCGGGGCATCGTTGACGGCCACGACGGAAACGACGACGTTGTGGCCGTCAAGCAACTCGTCCAGTTTCGTCAGAAGCATGGTGAGCGACGGCCAATCGTCAAAAACCGGCACGACGAACACTGCCCTTATCTTCGGATCGTTTGCGGAAGCAATCAGCTTATTTGCTCCTGGCATTTTCAGCCTCCATGGTCCATTGGCCAAGGCTCAGTTCATCGGGCTCCGGTGGTCTCCAGGCACTGCCGCCACGGCTGCAAGTCGAGCGCTGAAGGGCGGCATATGGTCCGGGAGCGGTCCGTAACCCCTCGAGGGTTCATGCGAAACTTCGCTTGAGCCGAAGGAAGGGCTGCTCCCAGTACCGATAGCTGATGACCGCGGTAAGTATCGAGAGAGCCAGAGCAAGCAGCACCATAAGTGCGGACGAGTGCGGTCCACTGACGCCGAGCGCTCCAGGGATCTGAGTGTTGAAGAGAATGACGGCGATGATCGGATGCCAGATGTAAATGCCGTAGCTGTAGCGACCGAACCAGCGGAGGACGCCGTTTTCAAGCACTCCCTTGATCAGCCGCCCGGTCAAGCCGATCACGATCACGCTGGCGAAAATCGCCGAGAGCATCGTGAACCCGACCGTTTGCATCACCGGGTCCTGATTGCTCAAGGTGTGGCGCGAAAGGATGAGAACGAGCATGCCGGCGCCGCCCAGGACGAGCGTGATCCAACCCACCCGCATAAGCGCCACCGGACCGCCGGCACCGCGCACGGCAAGGCTGCAGAAGGCCCCTGTGGCGAGAGCATCGAAGCGGGTTGGAGTCAGGATGTAGATCGCTTCGGGGTCGACACCCTTGAAGACGAGCGTGATGCGCAAGGCGAACGCCATGACGATCAGTGCGGCCGACACCGCCATGAGCTGGCGGCGCGTACCCCACCGCACGAACAGAGGCCAGAGCAAATAGAAGTGCTCCTCCACGGCGAGCGACCAGAAGTGGCCGAGGATGCCGACCGCCTCCGTTCCTTCCGACGCCATCAGGAAATTGGTGGTGTAGAACGCGATCCATGCCGGACTGTGCGCGCTCCACACTTCCGCCTCCGGCCAGAGCATCCCGAGCACGACCGTGACCAGAAGTGCACCGTAGTAGAGAGGAAAGATACGCAGGGAGCGACGGGCGTAGAAATTGCGGTAGTAACGCTCGCTCATTCGGCTGTCGTATAGAATACCAGTGATAAGGAACCCCGACAGCACGAAGAAAAGGTCAACGCCTACCCAGCCGATCTCGGTCGCCTGCAGAATGGGGTTGGAGATCCCGAACATCCGGGCGCTGCGCCCGAAATGGAACGCGAGGACGAGGAGGATGGCGAGTCCTCGGATTCCGTCGAGGGCACCGATGTGCGTCCCCGATGGAACCGACGCCCGCTCGTCGACGGTGACCGGCACGGCGGGCGCCACTGCCAAGCGGCCGGGAATTTCCTCGGCGCCGATGGCGCGCGTTTCAGCGGACATGGTCATACCGCAGCTCGTAAAGGGCTCCGTTGGACGACACGTATGCCGTGGCGCGTGCCGGATCGAGGAGAATTGTCCGCAGCCATGGTCCGAGGTAGAATCGGTCGAGGCGGCGATGGGTTTTCAGATCGATCACCGCCACCTCTCCAGTGGCCAGACTGCCGCAGAACAGAATGCCCCGGCTTGCGTCGACGGCCAGGACTCTCACGCCGAAGATCGTGCCGATGTGTCCTTTCGAGGCGAGCGTCGCCGCGTCGTATCGTTCGATCCGCGACGCCGCCGGGGACACCAGCAGCACTTCGTTGGCCGATTCCAGAAAAGCCATGCGATCGACGCGCGACGGCGCGGGGACATCGTTCACGACCGACAATGTGCGCAGGTCATAGGCAAGGAGCTGACCTCTGCGACGGAAGAAACTGAGATAAAGGCGCGACTCGTCCGCCCGGAGGAGGATATTCCCGGCATCCAGATCCCGCCTGTCGAGCACCTTTCCTGTTGTCCTGTCGAGAACCACGAAGGGGACGCCGGTTTCGGCATCGGCCTCCGACACGACCGTTATCGTGTTGGTCGCTCGGTCCACTGCGATCCAGGGATCGCCGGGTGAAAGATCCGGCATCGCGATGGAGCGCCGGACGGCGAGCGTCGAGGCGTCCAGATAAAGAAGCCGGTTCGTCCTGCCATTGAACACGTAGATTTCATCGGCGGCAGGATCGTAGGCAAACGCCTGTGCGCTGCCGGTGTCCTCCGGCGCCTCCAGCACGCCATGGACCGGATCGAGGACATCGAGACGAAGCATCTTCGGCACGCCGTGGCCGGTGATGTAGATGTGCCGTCTGGACGTGTCGAATTCGATCCAGTTGAAGTCCCCCACAGCCAGGATCTTCGCCGAATCTGTCATCCGCAGAGCTTGCTCGATGCGCGTCAGTTCGTGCCCGCTGACCAGAACGGACGCCGCACCCGCAGCCAGCAGGACGCCCGGAATCACGGAGCGGAAGCTGGATTCGGGCAGAATCGGCTTATCGGACCAGGGCTGGGCGATCCAATTCAGGTATTGGCGAAAGAACAATCCTTCGGCGATTCCGACACCAGCCACCATGAAGCCGTTGCGTAGCCGCACGGTGCTCAGTATCCGCTCGTACATTCTGTCCGGAAGAAGGTTTGTCGCCAACAGGACAATTCCGGGAACCGCCCGAACAACGGACGTTCCGGTCACGTGGAAGGTCACCGCGGCGGCAATCATGGCCACGCTCAAAACCGCCATGTAGGCCCGGCCCGGCCCGAGGGGCCGCGTCGCCCGGCAGATGAACAGCAGCACGGCGACGGTGGCCGCAAAGAACACGATCCGGGACAGAGGGGTGCCTGCCACCTCTATGACGAGAAGGGTGAAAATTGCGGGATTGACCGAATCCAGAATCCGATCCTTGAAGAGAAACAGCACGCCAAGAAGGATCGGCAGGCGAAACATGGCCCACGCCAGTCGGATCTGCGGATGGGCGCTCGCCTGCAAGTAACGTCTTGAAGAATCCAATGGCTCGGAAAAGCCGTCGTCCACCATCAAACCCTCCTCGGGCGCAGTATGCCGGGTGACTTGTTGCAAGACTGGGAATCGGCTGGCGGATGAAAACCTGTCTCGGCAGGGCCGGAGAGCATGGCCTTTTCCTGGCGGCAGACGTCCGTCGTCGGAAGCGTCGTAGGAAGATTAAAATAGGATCGGGTGGTGGCAAACACGTCAAAAGTGCTTAGAGCCTGTTTGAGAATTGGTGCAAGACACAAAATGTGGGGCTTACGCCGACGGAAACCCTTCTACATCATGTGTGGCCGTCGCATCATCAAACAGGCGCTTACACGGCTGGAGCAATACCATCGCGCGGGATCGCCTTTGAAAGCGATGCGACAGGCGCCATTCAAATCCGTGCCGCCGATCTCCGCTGCGGTCAGGCGCGATGACGCTTCGCCCACCAGCGATCTGCAATCAGCGGAATACTTCATGAACCACGGTCATGCCGCACGCATCGAAGACGCGAACGCTGCCCCGAGCCACAATGCCATCACCGTTTGGGCGAGGAGTTGGCCGGCGGCAGCACCGACGATCCCCCAGATCTGGATGAACGGGATTGCAATGGCGATGCTCAGCAGGCAGCCGACAGCGGGTGCCGTAAAGCCGGAACGTGTCCGTTCGAGAGCACGCAGGCCATACAGAGGCAAGAGGCCGATAATAATCAGGAGCATGGTCAGGCTTTGCAGGACCAGGACTGCTCCATAGGGCTCCAATTCCGGACCGAAGATCAGTCCCATCCAGAATCCCGGTGCCGCGGAGAGAATGGCGACGAGGGCCACGCCGGGAACCAGGCTGACAACGGCGGCGACCCCGATGATGTGCGACAGGCCGGAGTGCCCGCCCTCCAGCAGAGCACGGCTGGCGCGTTGCGGCAGGATGTTCTCCTGGGCCTGGAGAAGCACGTTCAGGACTCCGACCAAGGACTGCCCCGCCCGGAGGATGCCGGCCGCCGCGGGGCCGAGCAGCGTGCCGGCGGCCATCACGAAGGCGTTCGCCAGAAACCACTGCATGATGCCCGACGCGGCGAGCCATCGGCCTGACGCCCAATGGCGAAGCGCGGATCGACGAATCACACCGAGGTCATATGCAAACGGGGCGATGCGGCCGATGCCGATCACCGCACCGGCAGCCGAGGTCGCGGCAATCACATAAAGCGCTCCCGAAACGGTGAGTGCCTGTCCGGCGACGGCCATCCAACCGAGCGTCGCCAGCCTTACGCCATGGGTGGCTGTATCGCTGACCAGAGCGGCAAGGGTGCGGCCCCGTGTAAACAGAATGCGCCGCACGCCGTCCTGCAGCAGGGTCGTTGCCGTTGCCGCTGCCAGCGGCAGGGCAAGGTGATCCGGCGCCCCTTCCGAGAGCCCCTGGTTGTAAAGAACGGCGCCCGAAAGGACGAGGCCGAACGCAAGCATGGTGAAGGCGCCGATCTGCACCAGGGACGCGGTGTAGTATGCCGCCCCCTGATCCTCGGGCAACTTTGGTCCGATGCTCATCATGGGGCACACGACGAGGCCGAGCTGTATGCTCATTGCCATCATCGCGGCAAGCCAGCCGAGAGCAAATATCCCGAACTCGGCGAGGCCGAGAGTCTTCAGAAGCAGCACGTTCATAAGAAAGTTCGCGCCGCTCACCAGGATCTGGTCGGCCATCGTCACGCCTATGGCCGCCAACCTCCGGCGAACGGATGGGCGCATCGATGTTTCGGTGGCGTTCCGGGACTCCTGGAGGCGCTGTATGGTCTGCATCCGTTCACTCGACCCTGGAAGGATGTTCGCCGTGGCTGCGCATGGCGAAACGGAGCAACGCGTCCGTTGCCCATCGGCATGTATCGGGATAATCCTGGGACAGGGTGGAATGCCGGTCCTGATTGCTGACGTCCCTGTAGACGGACCAGTTGCCGTCTTTCATAAGATCGCCCCACCACCAGCGAGGCCCATCGGCCATGATGTAAACGTTGTGGTCCCAGACGTTGCCGCTTTTCAGCGGTCCGATCCCACCATGTTCGAAGAAGCTGCCCGACGCGCCGCGGCCATCCCGTGACACGATGATGTTGTGTTGTATCCGGTTGTTGGTGGAGGAGTACACGCCGTGCAAGCCGGTCCCGCGATCCTGCTGGATCAAAGCGATTCCGTTTCCGCCGGTCATGTCAATGCGATTTCCGTGAATGTGCAGGTTCTTGGAATTCTGGATTTGGATGCCCCCGCCCCATAACCCCTCGCCTTGCGGCTTGAATCCGTTCCCGATCAGCGTGTTGTCGCGGATGACCGCGTCATAGCTGATCTCATGGTTGATTCCGCCGCCGCTGTTGTGGACGAGAAGATTGCCGTCGTACAGCGTGTCGGTATTGTCGATGTCGGTCCACAGCCCAAACCCGTTGTTGGCGTGTGAAAAGTTCGAGCGCACGATCAGGTTGTCGGTTCCGGCGAACTTGACGCCCCCTCCTTCCCAGAACACTCCGATGCCCGACCAGTGGCCGTTGCGGGCGATCTCGTTGCCTTCGACGCGCAGGTTCTTGCCGTTTCCGCCCAGGCCCATCTGGCCGTTGTCGTGCACGTAATTGCCGATGAACACACTTCCGCCCTGGGCGGTGGCACCGACGGCGTAGTTGAGACGGATCTCGTTGTCGGCGATGGTCCAGTTGGCGTTGCCCTGGATGGCTCCCTTCTGCACCGCAGGGATGTATTTTTCGATCACCAGATTGCGGACGGTGACCCCGGCGGCGTTGCCGAGGAAGGCGTGGCCCGTTGTTCCCGCCTCAACCTTGCGTCCGGTTGGATCGTCCGCGAAGACGATGCGATTGGCCGCGTAGTCGAAGTAGAATCGACCGGGACCAACCTTGTACAGGGAGTCGACCGGCGTCAGTGGTTTGTCGTCGATGAAGAAGGTTTCCGGATAGCCGGCGCGCATGGAGCCGGAGATGCCCGCCATGGTGTGGCGGCGTTCTCCCTTTTGCGTCTGGCCTGTCGCTATCCAGCGGCCGGCGCGGTCCCGGGTGAAGCCAGTGACCAGCCTGGAGCCGTTGAGAACGGCCCCCTTGACACCGAGGAACCTTTGGTTGGCCTTCGGCTTGATCGAAACCTCCCGGTACTCGCCGGGTTGGAACCAGAAGGTGGTCCCCGGCGGTGCCCGGTTCACGATTGCGGCCACGCTCATGCCGGGTGACAGGATGACCGCGCCGGGTGGTGCCGTCAGCGGTTTGGGGCCGAAGAGATCCGCAATCGGGGATTTCATCTCGGCGGTGCACAGTTCTCCAGCGATGGGGGAGCGTTCGGCCACGGGCATCCACAGGTAAGACAGAAGAAACATCGATGAAAAGAACATGCTGAACAGCACAGCAACTTTCATGGACAGCACCTTCATGACGCTTCTGAACCGTTCAGTATGCGTTCTGGCCACGAAAGCAGACCAGAATGGTTTCTGCGATGATCTTGGCATCGAGCAGAAGCGACCAGTGGTCGATGTAGTAGAGATCGTACTCAACCCGTCTCATGGCCGTTTCGAGGTTGTCCACCTCACCGCGCAGGCCGTTGACCTGTGCCCACCCCGTGATGCCCGGGCGAACGCGATGCCGGCAGGCGTAGTCCTTCACGGCCTCGTGATAAAGGGCATCGCCAGCCATCATCACCACGGGATGGGGACGGGGGCCAACGATGGACATGTCGCCGCGGAGCACATTGAGGATCTGCGGGAGTTCGTCGATGCTGGTACGGCGAAGGAACCGGCCCACGCGCGTGACGCGCGGATCGTCGCGGGTTGTTCGCCGCGCTCCGGACTGGTCACCCAGGTCGGTGTACATGGTCCGGAACTTCAGCACGTGGAATTCCTCGTTGTTGAAGCCGAACCGCTTCTGGCGGAAGAGGACCGGACCGCGGCTTTCCAGCTTGATGGCCGCTGCGGTGACGAGCAGCAAGGGAAGCAGGGCGATCAGCGCGACCACCCCTATGGTCAGGTCCTCGCACCGTTTGATTATGGCCCCCCAGCCGGCGAGCGGGCGATGGCTGACGCCCAGAAGCGGAACACCGGCTGCCGTATCGACGGAAAGCCCGACAGTCTGCGCGACGAGACGATGCGGCAAAAGATAGACATCCACGGCGGTTGCGCGCAGCCGCTCGACCACGGCCCGGATGTCGGCCTCGTCGGTCCAGGGAATGGCGATGACGACCATGTCGATCCGAAAGCGCCGTACCTGGTCTACGAGCGTATCGATGGTGCCGACGATCGGCACGTCGAGGACATGGCTTCGCGGCGTGTCGTTCTCGGGAATGACTCCGACGATCCGGAATGTCGTGTCGCCGGACTGCTGGATGTGTTCAAGCCACTCCCGGCTCAGTCCGTTCGCTCCCACAAGCAAGGTCCGACGCCCCAGCCGGCCGGCCGCTTCCCACTCGCGAAGGCCCTTCGAGAACAGCCACCGATTGAGAAGCAGCGCGGACAGCCCTACGCCATACCAGGCTTCCAAGGTATGGGGCGCGTTGCGATCCAGCATCTTCGAGATACCTACGGCAGCGCTGATGTAGAACAACAATAAAAAGACACCGGTCCAACAGAGGAAGACCGGCAAAGCCCGCATGGCATGGGTCCTCATCGAACTGCTTTTGTAGAGCCCCGCCGATTGGAAGAACAACAGATGGAGGGCGCAGGTAAGCACGATGACGACCCCGAAGTGGTCGACGTACTCATCTTGCCATGGGTCGATATCCCGGAAATGTCCGGTGATGACGTATGTGATCGCGCCGGAGGCGCCGATCGTTATCATGTCCATGACGATCAACGCCATGATCAACAGGCAGGGCGATATCGCAGCCGCCGTGAGATTCGTCGGCCGTGACACCTGACCGAAGTGCGCCGGGCCCGCCCCGCCCGCACACTGCTGGGTGTCTTCAGGCTTTGACGTCGTTTGGAGCATGGCTTCGCCCACTGTTCGCGATTACCAGTCAGTTGGCACGGCTCGGCTGCACCGGCAGGTCCGGATCATTCGGCGTGTGGTGCGCGCCCGTAGAAATCTTCCAGGCGGACGATGTCGTCCTCGCCGAGATAGCCACCGCACTGGACCTCGATGACACTCAGCGGAACCTTGCCCGGATTCTCAAGTCGGTGAACGGCGCCCATCGGTATGTCGATGGACTGGTTTTCGTACAGCATCACCTTTTCGTCGCCGCGCACCACCAAGGCCGTTCCCCGCACCACGATCCAATGCTCGGCCCGATGGTAATGACGCTGCAGCGACAGGCAGCCGCCCGGTTGAACGACGAGGCATTTCACCTGGAAGCGGTCGCCGCCGTAAATGGTCTGGAACGAGCCCCATGGGCGGTGCGACACCAAGGGGGACACGATTTCACGGCGTCCCGACTTCTTGAGGCGGTCGACGAGGGCCTTGACGTCCTGCGCCTTGTCCTTGCCGACGACCAGAACCGCGTCTTCGGAAACCACCACGATGGTGTCATCGACGCCGACGGCCGCGGTCAGGCGACCATCGCTGCGCACGTAACAGTTTCGCGCATTTTCGATGACGGCGTCGCCGACCCGTACGTTGCCGGCGGCGTCCTTTGCCCCGACCTCCCACAGTGCCGACCAGTTTCCGACGTCGGTCCATCCCGGATCGCAGGGGATGACCGCCGCGCGGCTTGTGCGCTCCATCACGGCATGGTCGAAGGAGAGGCACGGGATGGCACCGTAGGCCGCGGCGTCCATCCGGACGAACTCCATATCCGACCGCCGGGTGGCAAAGGCGCGTCGGCAGGACTCCAGAACCTCCGGAGCATGCCGCTCGAATTCCGCCAGAACCGTTGCCGCCTGGAAGAGGAACATGCCCGAACTCCGAAGCCAGCACCCATCGGCGACGAGGTCCTCCGCCAAATGGCGGGCCGGCTTCTCGGTGAACTCCGCGACGAGATGGACGTCGGGATGCTCCGGGATGTTGTCGCCATGCCGAATGCAGCCATACCCGGCAGCGGGCGCGCTGGGGTGCACCCCGAAAGTAACGATGCGGCCGTTTGCAGCCGCAGCCGCTCCCCGCTCCACCGCCTCCACGAAGGCCGGGATGCTGCGGATATGATGATCGACCGGCAGCACAAGGAGAAGGGCGTTCGGGTCCGTCTCCGATGCGTGCAGTGCGGCTATGGCGCAGGCCGCAGCCGTGTCGCGCCCTGTGGGCTCGAGCAGGATGGCGCCGGGCTCGGTGCCGGCAAGACGCATCTGCTCGGCAACCACGAAGCGATGCTCCTCGTTGCAGACCACCAGAGGAGGACGGAAAAGATCGCGGCCGGCCACCCGCAAGGCCGTTTCCTGCAACATCGTCCGGTTCGAACACAAGCTCAGGAACTGCTTGGGATACTGTTCCCGGGACATTGGCCACAGGCGCGACCCGGAGCCGCCGGAGAGCAGGACCGGGGTGATCTCACCCGCCACAGCTTGCGGCGTGCCGAATACCTCGTCGACCACAACTCCATCCATTTGGCCGCTCCTTGTTTATCACGCAACAAAGGTTGGATTCATTGGTACGTCGAGACGAAATATTCGATGGTTCGCCGCAATCCTTCTTCCAGAGGAATTTCGGGCTGCCATTTCAGAATTTGTTTGGCTGCGATGATGTCCGGCTGGCGCTGCTTGGGGTCGTCCGGCGGCAGAGGCCGGCGTTCGATTCTGGATCGGGACCTCGTGAGGCGTATGACGGTCTCGGCCAGTTCCAGGATGGTGAACTCGCCGGGATTGCCGAGATTCATCGGGCCTGTGACCGTCTGATCCGTCCCCATGAGACGCAGGAGGCCTTCGACCAGATCGTCGACGTAGCAGAAGGAGCGGGTCTGTGACCCGTCGCCGTAAACGGTGATGGGCTCGCCCTTCAGCGCCTGGACGATGAAGTTGGAAACCACCCGCCCGTCGTTGGGGTGCATGCGCGGCCCGTAGGTGTTGAAAATTCGGGCGACCTTGATTTGGAGCCGGTGCTGGCGGTGGTAATCGAAGAACAGGGTTTCGGCACAGCGCTTGCCCTCGTCGTAGCAGGCGCGAGGGCCGATGGGGTTGACGTTGCCCCAGTACGCCTCCGGCTGCGGGTGCACCGACGGATCGCCGTAAACCTCGCTGGTGGATGCCTGGAGGATGCGCGCCCGCACACGCTTGGCGAGGCCCAGCATGTTGATGGCGCCATGCACCGACGTCTTGGTTGTCTGCACCGGGTCGTGCTGGTAATGCACCGGCGAGGCCGGACAGGCGAGGTTGTATATTTCGTCAACTTCGACGTAGAGCGGGAAAGTCACGTCGTGGCGGATCAGCTCGAAGCGCGGATTGTCCAGAAGATGATCGATATTACGGCGCGATCCGGTGAAATAGTTGTCGATGCACAGGACATCCTTCTCCATTGAGAGCAGCCTCTCGCAGAGGTGAGATCCAATGAAGCCGGCCCCTCCGGTGATAAGCGTGCGCGTGTTTACGCCTGGCATTGGTTACATCCTTTTATGATTGACGCGCTCTCATGGAAACCTTCAGCAGAAGCCTGGATTTGCTCATCGCTGCACCCGGTGCGCCCGGCGCCGGGACAAGATCATCTCTTGCATCAGGTAGTAGATGAACCGGGGATTGTTATACAGATACCGCCGCCAGAGCCGGCGGGGCTCCGTGCAGAGACGGAACAGCCACTCCAGCGCCAAGACCTGCATCAGACGCGGGGCCTGTGGCTTGAGGCCGGCGTGGAAATCAAAGGCAGCGCCCACGCCGATCAGCACCGGCGCCCTGAGCCGCTCGCGCATCCGGGCCATCCAGACCTCCTGCTTCGGGGTCGACAGACCCACCCATACGATGTCGGCCCCGGACGCATTGATCCGCGCCACGACCTCGTCCTCCTCGTCTTCGGTGAGGGGACGGAACGGCGGCGTATATCGACCGACGAAGGTCACGCCCGGAAAGCGGTCAGCCAGGCGCTTCTCGAGGAGTTCGGCCACTCCGGGCGCGCCACCGTAGAAATAGTGGCGTATGGAGCCGTCCGTCGATGCGGCCATGACATTGAGCATGAGATCCGGGCCGTAGACGCGACGGACGGGAAAGCCACGCAGACGGCCGAGGTACACCAGCGGCATTCCGTCCGGCGTGACCATGGCGGCATCGGCGAGAATGCAACGAAAGGCCGGATTGGCCTGCGCTTCCATGACGCCATGCACGCCCGTGACCGTCACATAAACCCGCTGGCGGGCAGCCACCCAGCCCTGGATGGTCCGCACCGCCCCGGGTAGATCGGTGGCCGTCACGCCGACATTCAGGATGTGAAACCGGTCCAGCGGGCCTATGGTCGCCGATTCAGCCTTTGCCTGTGCCATGCGCGTTGCTCCCCCGTGCTCCTGCGGCTCACACCGCCACGGACTGCCGCATCTGGTCGTAGATCCAGCGGTAGGTCCGCTCCAGGCCATCCTCCAGCGTGATCTCGGGAGCCCAGCCGAGCGTCGCCTTGATCAGGGTATTGTCGCTGTTGCGGCCCCGAACGCCCTTCGGTGCGTCGAGCTTGTAGCGGCGATGCAGGCGAACCCCGGCGATCCGCTCCACGATGTCGACCAAACCGTTGATGGTGACGAGACGGTCGGAGCCGAGGTTGAGCGGATCGACGATGTCGCTGTTCATGATCTTCTGGGTGCCGATCAGGCAATCGTCGATGTACATGAAGCTTCGGGTCTGTTCCCCGTCGCCCCAAATCTCGATTTCATTGCGTCCCGAAAGCTTCGCCTCGATAACCTTCCGGCAGATGGCCGCGGGAGCCTTCTCGCGTCCGCCATCGAAGGTTCCGTGGGGGCCGTACACATTGTGATAGCGCGCTATGCGCGTCGTGAGGCCGTAATCTTCCCTGAAGTGCCGGCACATCCGCTCGGAGAACAGCTTCTCCCAGCCGTAGCCGTCTTCGGCCATGGCTGGATAGGCATCCTCCTCCTTCAGAGGCAGAACGTCGGCCGACCTCTGCTTGTCCGCGTTGTAGACGCAGGCCGAAGAGGAGTAGAAAAACCGTTCCACACCCACCTGTGACGACGCCATCAGAAGGTGCGTGTTGATCAGAACCGACATCATGCATTCGGCCTTATGGGTTTCGATGAACCCCATGCCCCCCATGTCGCAGGCCAGATTGAACACGAAACGGGTGTCGCGCACGGATTCCAGACAGGCTTCCCGATTACGAAGGTCGAGCTGCCGGTTGTCCACTTCGGGAAAAGCCTGGTACCACTCCGCGAGGGGCTTGATATCGACGGAGCGTATGCGGCGATATCCTTGACTGAGCAGGTCGGCGACCAGAGCCCCTCCGATGAAACCACCGCCTCCGGCGACAAGAACCAGATCGTCTTTGCTCATCATTTTTTCTCCTGCATGGAAAGGAAGGCCGGCACCGGGACGAACTGCGTTGTTCGGCGCCAAACGGGGCGTCCGGCGCCGGTGTTCGGCTCAATGGATGCCATGGGCGGTCACGATGAATTGATTGCCGTTCCGGCTTTCGCGCCCAGCCGATCCGCGGGATCTGCCGGAATGTCTGCCGGAATGTCCGGATGCGTTCGGAAGCGAAGCCGGCACCCTCTGCCACATGCCGTCCATGGTTCCGGCATCCAACGGAGGTTGACAGCGGAGGTTGACAGCGGAGGTTGATTGTCGCTTCAGCCCGGCTCCTCCGGCTCAAGCCCTGCATCACTGAAATCGGCCTGCTTGAGCACAGGCCGCTTGTGACCGGGGTCTTCATTTATGCGCAAACAAATTCTCGCGAGATCACTTTAAAATTTATAAATAAAAACGCTTTTCGATTTCCCATTTCTAAGAAGATTTTCTCATTTCAAAGTATAGCGATGAGATAATCTGCGGCAGGAGACAAAAGCAGAGGGTTTCCAATGCCCATACCGGTTTTGAAAAGCGGGCGGCCTTGCTGTTGGGAAAGGAGGGCGGCAAGCTCTCATGGCAACGATGTTCCCAAGACCGTTCTTACCAAGGCCGTTCTTACATGGAATAAGCCCGGCGAGGTTTGTCCAGAGCCGATGACCTGACGCTAAAACGCACAAAACATGTTGAAAGACGGTATCTGTGTATGTTTTCAAGGCCAAGGGCTCAGAAGGATAGGTGCCTTATCCAGAGGCCGATTCAGCGTCTGTGTTTTAATAAGTCAGGACTTCATCCGATGTAATTATGCGGCACGGAGCCGAGAACGCTGACCGGCTCAAAGCGAGGCTCGCATACCGCTTTACAGGTGCGAGCGAGGAACCGTCATGAATTTGCGCTACTCCGCTTTCGTTGCTTGGAGTGCGGGTCTGATTTTCTCTAAGGTTGCAGCACGGGTCCGAACCGGGTCCACGGTTCGCCGGACAGCGGATCGTCCGGGCCGGACATGTGGCCGTTTTCCTTTTCGCCGAAGCAGAACAACCGGGCCCACCGCATGGGCTGACCGCCGAATTTTAAAGTATTTCAATAATCAATGTGGATGAACGTCAATCGGCCTTAGTGAATCGTCCTGGCGGCGCCCGGAACATTTTGGCCTGGAGAAAGAACAGACAAGGAGTGACGTCGATCGCACGACCATAGCGGCTGAACAGAGTGCTCGGGAGATGCTTCGGCTCCCAAGGGGTTCCCATGGGAGTTCCGAAGAGCAGGAATCCTGAAGAAAACCAGGGACACGGCGGCGAGCGGTCTGCCGGCTTGTGACGGACGACCCCATGGGTGTCGCTCACAAGGACTGCACGATCCAGGAGAAGGGAAGAAAAACGCTTCTCGACCGAGCAAAACGAGAGAAGGAACAATGACGTGAGTTCTTCGATGGATACCAGCAAGCGTCTGGCGGGTGCAGTGGCGCGCAAGAGCCTTCTGCCGGACAATGTGCTACAGATCGAGGCTGTCCACCAGCCGCTGCTCCGCTCGCGTCAGGAGGCATCGCTTTTCGCGCTGCTGGAAATACTTTGGCGGCGAAAGCTCGTGGTCATCGCCGTTGTACTCCTCGGCACGACGGCAACGACCTATTTCATGCAGTCGTCGAGACCCATATACCGTGCGTCGGCGCTGGTGCAACTCGATCCCCGTCAGAAGCAACTGGCCGATTTCAACGCCGTCGTGTCGAACCTGACGCCCGAGGCGGCGGTGGTGCGCAGCGAGGTGACGACGATCAGTTCGACGGCCATTGCGGAACGCGTGGTCGACCAATTGTCCCTCATGGACGACCCGGAATTCAACCCGCATCTGAATGCAGAATCGTCGGCCTCAGCTGCCACGGGTCACATTCTCGCGAGTTGGATCGACTTCCTCCCGGTCGAGATGGGAGACATCCGCGCGTTCCTCCGGAGGACGTTCCACTTCGGCGAGTCGGCGAATGACCCGGAGCAACTGCGCACGCTGGTCATCGATCATCTCCTGAGCCGGATCAGCGCCAAGAACGACGATCGCTCCTACTCCATCGTCATCGAAGGCTCCTCGTACGATCCCGCCAAGGCGGCCCGCATCGCCAATGCCTTCGGCTACGCTTATCTGGAATACCGGACAGGGCTGAACAGAGACCTCACGGAGCGCGTCAGCCAATGGCTGGGCGCGCGTGTCGCCGAGGCGCGCGAAGCCGTACGGGCCAGCGAAAAGGACATTCATGACTTTCGCGAGAACAACGGCCTTCTGAAGGTATCGCCGAGCGGCCGCTCCTTGATCCAGCAGCAGACCGACAGCCTGAATCAGGAACTTTCCCAGACGCAGGCGCAGAGGGCCGTGGCGGAAGCGCGCGTGCAGCAGGTGCGCGGCATCGCCGACACCAATTCCGTAGCGGCCACGCCGGAGGTGCTGGCGTCGCCCCTCATCCAAAAGCTGCAGGAAGCCGAAGCGGTGCAGCAACGCCTCCTGGCGGAGCGCCAGCAGGTCTACGGCGACAAGCATCACGAAGTCATCAACCTGCGCCGCGGCATCAGCGATCTGCAAAGCCGCATCCGCACGGAGGTCAACAAGGTCTTGAAGGGCCTTGAGGCCGAGGTCGAGGTGGCCCGTCTGCGCGAAGGCATGCTGCAGACACGGCTCGACGATCTTCAACATCAGCAGGCCCGCATCGAGCGCGTCGGCATGAAGCTGCAGGATCTGGAGCGTGAGGCGGAGGCCCGGCGTTCGCTCTTCCGCAGCCTGGCGGAACGCTACGAGCAGACGATGGCCCTGAAGAACACGGTTCCCTTCGACGCCATGGTGAGCGCTCCGGCCCTTGTGCCGAACCAGCCGGCGTTTCCGCGGATAAAGGTGTCGCTGGGTGTCGGCCTGATCGGTTCGACGATCGGTGCCATCGGCTTGGCTCTGCTTCTGGAGAAGCGCAATTCCGGTTTGCGCACGCCCAGCGAAGTGGAGGGGACGACCGGTGTCCGGTGCTTCGGCATGGTGCCTTCCCTTCGGGGCGGCGGCCGGGGGCGCAGGCTGTTCGGCTCCGGAACGAGCCGGGCGAAGGCCGATGCGGCTTTCCGGGAATCCATCCAGTCCGTCCGCACCACGGCCTGCCTGGCACTTAGGGGAACGGGCTCGCCCCAGGTGATTCTGGTCACCTCATCCGTTCCGAAGGAAGGGAAGTCTGTGCTCGCCGCCAGCCTCAGCCGGTCGTTCGCAAAAATGGGGTCGAAGACGTTGTTGATCGACTGCGACCTGCGCCGTCCCTCGATCGCCACGCTCCTGGGCTTCAAGCCGTCCGGCTCCGTTGCGGATGTGCTCAATGGCGATAGCGATGTGGAGTCCCTTCTCCATCACGAACTCCCGAACCTGGATGTGATCGGGAACAGGACGCGGAACGCCAACGCCCACGACTGCATCAATTCCATCTCCATGCACGAGCTGATTCAATGGGCGCGCAACAATTACGACGTTGTGATCATTGATTCGGCGCCGGTCATGCTGTTCTCGGATGCCCTGTCCCTGTCCTTCCTGGCGGACTCCGTTCTGTACGTCGTGCGCTGGCAGCACACCCCCCGGGAGACGGTCACGGCCGGACTCGGCAAACTTCAGACGCTCGGGAACTTTGCCGGCGGAGTGGTGCTCTCGCGCGTCGATGCCGCCAGACACCAGAAGTACGGTCACAAGGATGAAGCATACTACTACGCCCTGCACACGCGCGCGTAACAACAGGTCACGGGAGCGTTCGGGTCCGTCATGATCAGTCACGCCGAAAGCATGGCGCGCGCGCCGTCGAAGAGCTTTGTCGACAGGTACTTCGTGTTCCTGATGGTGGTTCTGGCCGGCTACGCGGTCGGTGGGCGCGGCTTCGCCTACTTCGGCTATGCGCCCCTGTTCGTCGGCGAGATGCTGGTCATCGCCGGCTTCGTCGCGCTGCTCAAGACCAGATGCGCCGTGGCGGCGCTCACCTCGGTTCCCTCCGCGCTCCTGGCCGTATTGATGGCCTGGGTTCTGGCACGAACACTTCCCTCCGTTCCCTCTCATGGTTTCGATGCGCTGCGGGACAGCGTCATCGTGATGTATGGAGCGATCACCTTCGTCGTCGTCGGTCTGCTGGTGGACCGGCCGGAGCGGCTGCGCCATCTGTTCGACGTCTATGGGAAGTTCGCCGGCATCTACGTCGTGGCCATGATGGTGCTCTATCCCTTGTCTTTGTTGTTCTACGCTTCGGTGCCGGTGTGGCCATGGTCCGGTGCGCCGGTCTTCGGCATGAGGTCCGGCGAAGTCGCGGTCCACATCACCGGTGCCGCCCTGTTCGCCTTCCTTGGCTTTCGCCGCTTCAACAGCCTCAGCATTCTGGCGCTGTTCCTCTGCTTCATCATGGTGGCCGCAAACAGCCGCGGCGGCATGCTGGCCATCGTTCTGCCGGTGATGCTGGTCTTTTTGCTGGTGCCCAACACGCGGCAGATCGGCCCTCTGGTTCTGATAGGATCGGTAATCATTTTCACCGCTCTCATTCTCGATGTGGAGTTGGTGATATTGGGCGATCGCAAGCTGTCCGCTCAGCAGATCTTCTGGAACTTCATGAGCATCGTGGATTCCAGCGACCATTTGACCTTGGACGGGACGAAGCAATGGCGGCTTATGTGGTGGGAGAAGATCGTTTCCTACACATTCTACGGCGACTATTTCTGGAGCGGAAAGGGGTTCGGCGTCAATCTGGCGGATGTTGATGGCTTTCAGGTCAATGACTTGGAAAAGGGGCCGCTTCTGCGCAGTCCGCACAATGCGCACATGACCATGCTCGCTCGCGGCGGCGTTCCGGGACTGGTGCTGTGGGCGCTCACTCTCGGCGGCTGGGTGGTGTCCATGCTTCGCTCCTATCTCGTCGCGCGTCGACATGGCGACCGTGCGTGGGCGCGACTGTTCGTGTTCCTTCTCGGGTACTGGCTCTCGATCGTGGTGAACGCATCCTTCGACGTGGCGCTTGAGAGCCCGATGCTGGGCCTCTGGTTCTGGACGCTTTTTGGCGTGGGCATCGCAGCGACGATGATCTACTGGCATGAGCGGACAGATTGCGGGGTCCGGTCTCCGCCGTGAATGGTCTTCGCCGTGAGGTGGATCTCGGGAGCATTTTCGGTGATGCCGGACCCGTTATGATGCCTTCGTCCCCTCGGGAAAAGAGGGGCGCCGGGGAAAGCCGGGACGGCTCGAAGATATTGATAGACATTGCGCCTTCACATTGTCGGACCCTCCTTTCCGGAGGGAAAACAATTATTTCCCACAAATATGCCCGGCTTTTGTCTCTTTTGGGGCGGGCCGGGCGACTGCTAAGGAAGATCGTGCAAACTGCATAGCCATCGTAGGGAAAAAAGTTATGGCCGACCTCTATGGTCCGAAGAATCTGACGGCCCCGGCTGGGGCGATCATTCTCAATCCCGGTATGGACGTGAATTCGATCGTGAAGAACGCGCCGGCCGGGGCCACGTTCTGGTTCCAGGCGGGCGAGTACCGCGGCGTGTCGATCGAACCCAAAGACAACCAAAGCTTCCTGGGTGCGGAAGGGGCGGTCCTGAACGGTTCGAATCTGCTCACCGATTTCACGCAGGACAGCGCCGGACGCTGGGTGGCCAGCGGCCAGACACAGGAGGGGCTGCGCAGCCACACGGAAGACGCGGCCATGCGCGCCGGTTACCCCGAAACCTTCTTCATCGACGACAAGCCGCTGACGCCGGTCGACGCCCTGTCCAAAGTGGCTCCCGGCACGTTCTACTTCGACTACGAAGCCGACCGCATCTACTTCGCCGACGACCCCACCGGCCACAAGGTCGAGGCCGGCGTCAAGGATCATGCCTTCGTGGGCGAGGCCGATGGTGTCACCATCCGCAATCTGGTGATCGAGAAGTACAATCCCCCCGTCCAGACCGGAGCCATCCAGGGCCACACCAACTGGACCATCGCCGACAACGAGATCCGTCTCAACTACGCCGTCGGTGCCACCGCCCAGGACGGCAGCGTCATCACCGGCAATTTCGTGCACGACAACGGCCAGATGGGCCTGGGCGGAAACGGCAAGAACGTCCGCGTCGAAGGCAATGAGATCGCCAGCAATGGTCATTGGTCCGGCATCGACGTGTTCTGGGAAGGCGGCGGGGCGAAGTTCTCAGACACGGATGGCCTCATCGTGCGCGCGAACTACTCGCACGACAACAAGGGATTCGGATTGTGGACCGACATCGACAACATCCGGACCGTGTATGAGGACAACCTCCTCGTCAAGAACAGCGGGGGCGGAATCACCCACGAGATCAGCTATGACGCGGTCATCCGCAACAACACGCTGATCGGCAACGGCTTCGAAGCCCAAGGTGATGGGTGGCTGTGGGGCGGTGCCATCCAGAACCAGAATTCCAAGAACGTGGAAATCTATGGAAACCGGATCGACACGACCGGAGCCTCAGGCGGCAACGGAATCGTATTGATCCAGCAGGATCGCGGTTCCGGCGCCTATGGCGACTATCTGATTACCAACAATAAGATTCACGACAACACCATCGTTTCAAAGGACGGGAACGGCATTTCCGGAGGCGTCGCCGACTTCAACGAGGCTGGGCTTCTCAACGGCGGCAACGTCTGGGACAACAACAAGTACTACATGCCCGACGGCGATCATTGGTGGTGGGGCGATTTCGACGGCGACGATGACTGGGCGTCCTACATGAAGTATACGAACCAGGACGAGAATTCGACCCTGTCCCAATCCTACCCGGACATGTCGACCTGGATGACGATCGCTCAGGAGACGTCGCCGGTTGTTCCGACGCCGACGCCCACACCGACGCCCCCGACCCCGAACGAGCCGGTCGTCGACGAAGTCGAGCCGACGGTTCCGACGACGCCCACACCCAACGTTGCCACGATTACCGTCAACGCCTCCGGCACCCCGGCGGGCGGCGTGAACGCCCACTTCAATCTTCTGGTGGACGGCAAGAAGGTCGGTGAGGGCGTGGCCGGCACCTCGGCCAAGGATTTCACCTTCACCACCAACCTGACCGCCGATCAGGCGCACAAGGTGCAGATCCAGTACGACAACGACGGCGTCGTGAACGGGCAGGACCGCAACCTGTTCGTCAACAAGGTCACCATCAACGGCAAGGTGGTCACGCCCACCGACTCCAGCGTCACCTACGACAAGGGCGCCCTGGACGGGAAGGACGTGGTCAAAGGCCAGTCGGCGTTGTGGTGGGGCGGCACGCTGGTGGTGGACGCGCCCGCCGCGGACTTCCCCGCCGGCGGTACGCTGCCGCAGAGCGGTTCCAGCGCCACGAAGATCACCGTCAACGCCTCCGGGACGTCGGCTGGCGGCGTGAACGCCCACTTCAATCTTCTGGTGGACGGCAAGAAGGTCGGCGAGGGCGTGGCCGACACCTCGGCCAAGGATTTCACCTTCACCACCAGCCTGACCGCCGATCAGGCGCACAACGTACAGATCCAGTACGACAACGACGGCGTCGTGAACGGGCAGGACCGCAACCTGTTCGTCAACAAGGTCACCATCAACGGCAAGGCGGTCACGCCCACCGACTCCAGCGTCACCTATGACAAGGGTGCCCTGGATGGCAAGGATGTGGCGAAGGGACAGTCCGCCATGTGGTGGGGCGGCACTCTGGTGGTCAGCGCCGACAAGAGCTACTTCCCTGCGGCCACCGCCGCTGGTGAGGCTCAGCCTCTGGCGATGGACATCGCTGCGGACAGCGTGTGGAGCCACATCGCCACGCAGCAGGCGGAGGAGGCGGCTCCGGTGGCTCTGGCCGATGCGATGATGGTGGAGGCTGCGAATGCCGGTGCCGTGGCCGAGTCGGGATACGGCCCGCTGTTCGACTATGCGGACCCGTCTCTGCTGGCGCACGCGGTGTAAGGTCATAACCGAGGATCGCGCTTAACGCTCTCGGCAGCCGGCAAAAGAGGTGTTGCCGGCTGCCGAGAGCCCACCGCCCAGCGCTTCCGGACCTCGGGGGCGTGTTTGGGTGATGCCGGTTGCATCAGCCGTAGGGGTCCTGCTGCGAGAGATAGTTGATCACGTAGTCGGACACCCCCTCTTCAAGCGACGTCATTGGCCGATCGTACCCTGCGGCACGCAGCGCGTTTATGTCCGCCTGCGTAAAATACTGGTACCGCGAACGCAGGCTCTCCGGCATGTCGACATATTCGATTCTCGGCGATTGGCCCGTGGCCCGGAAGAGTGCCGCCGCGAGGTCTCCGAACGACCGGGCGGCGCCGGTGCCGACATTGAAAATCCCGTTGATATGCGGGTTCTCAAGCATCCACTCAACAATAGAGACGCAATCCTTCACGTACACGAAATCGCGCAGTTGGCCTCCATCCTGATAGTCCGGATGATGCGACTTGAAGAGCTGCACGGCGTCGCCAACCGCGACTTTGGGGAAATTCTTCGCCACGATGCTCTGCATATCGTGCTTGTGATATTCGTTGGGCCCATAAACGTTGAAGAACTTGAGCCCGACCCACTGGGGAGGCCGGCCTGCTCCCTTTCCTGCCCGGTCGGAACGGTCCCGCCGGTTGCCGTCCTGCCACATTGGCGCGCCGTCCCCTCCGGCCATTCGGACCGCCCATCGATCAAAGACATGCTTCGACCAACCGTAAGCGTTGAGCGGGTGAAAGCGAGCGAGCGCCTCCGGCGTGTGATCGTCGGAGAATCCATGGCTTCCGTCTCCATAAGTCGCTGCCGACGACGCGTATATGAAGCGCACCTGGTGCTCCGCGCACCACCGCCACAGCCTCATGGAAAGCTTGAAATTGGTATCGGCGATCAGGTCGGCGTCGGTCTCCGTCGTCGATGAGATCGCGCCCATGTGAACGATCGCTTCGATGCGCCCACGATCCTCCTCAAGCAGCTCGAAAAGCTCGTCCGGGCTGACGAGGCCGCCGATCTCGTGCTTGGCGATGTTCAGCCATTTGCAGCCGGTGCGCAGGCGATCCGAAATGATGATCTTGCCTGGATGCCGGGCGGCAAGCGCGGCGACGATGTTCGATCCGATGAAGCCGGCCCCTCCGGTGACGACGATCATGCCATAGCTCCATTCCCTGCATTCCGATCGATCCACGCCCCATTCTCCCGGTGTCTCGCGCCGGAAGGGGATGGGGATGTGCCCGTTACGGCCGGCGGTCAGCCGGCACCCGATCCGCCGGCGTCCCGAACGGGGCCGCAAGCCTCGCCGATGCGCCGCGCATCGAGATGCGCAAACGCCCGGTGCATCGCCAGCGTGACCAGATCGGGTCTGATCCGCGTCATGCAGATCGGCGCTGAGTGAACGCAAACGTCCATGCACGGCCGGCAGGGCATCGGTTCCAGGCACACCGGGCTGTGGCCCTGCCCCGAGGGTCCGAACCACAGCGGCAACGTCGGGCCGATGACCGGCACGGTGCGGCAACCGACCGCCGCCGCGATGTGCATGACCCCGCTGTCGTTGCACAGGAGCACGTCGCACATCGACAGGAGCGCTTTCAACTCGCCAAGACTGCCGTGGAAGACGGCCAGCGGCACGTTCACCGAGCGGCGCAACCGTTCGACCGGCACGTCGCTCCCGTCGTCGATCGCGACCACCATGCGCACGGAACCCGGCAGCGGGCGCATCGCGGCGATCATGTTGTCCCAACCCCAGCGCCGGATACTGGCCCCCGCGCCGTTGTGCACCGCGAGCAGCCGGCCGGACCGGTAGCCCTGCGAGGTCAACCATGCGAGCAGGTGCGTGCGCGTGTCGGCGTCGGCGTGCAGCGCCGGCACCCCGGAGGTCCGTGCGCCGGTCAGTTTCCAGGCTGCGTGCGCGGCGACCTCGCTGCGGTGCATGGCGTGAAACATTTCGAACGTAAGGCCGAGGTCATCCGTCACCCATCGTCCGCCGCCGGCGGCACCGAAGCCGTAGGTCCGTTGCGCATCGAGAAGCCGCAGTTGCAAATTCTCGCGCGGATCGAAACGCAGTGCCACCAGCGCGTCGAACCGGGTTGAGCGCAACCGTCCGACCGACCGCATGTAGACACGCCAATCCTTGTCCCAAAGCCGGTACTTGCCGGTGTAGCGGGTCCATGGAGGAACCAGGGTGTGAACATGGTCGACGAACGTTTCACCGCTGAAAAGCTCCGACAGCCACGGCTTGCCGATGACCTCGATCGATGTCTCTGGAAAGGCGTTCCGAAGTCCCTGCAGCAATGGCTGCGCCAGCACGGCATCGCCTATGCCCCACTGGAGCAGCACGCCAATCCTGGCGGGGACCGCATCCTGCCCACCTGGGCGGCGTGGCGACATGGCCGACAGAGAGTCGAACACGGCCTTGGCACGACGCTGGAGGGAAAGCTTGGCCCGGACGACGGGCACTTCGGGGCTGGGAGCGTTCATGGTTCGCTTCCGTCGAGACGGGGAAAAAGCAACGCGCTGCCGCAACTGCGGATCTTGACCGCTCCTGCACACCGGCGCATCCATGGCATGAGCCGCCCTGTGGCCTGTGTTATGGCCTGTGTGATGGCCCGTGCGGCTATGCGTGGAGCATGTCTTCATAGGCCGGTGGCCTAGAAGTATGCCTTTTCCTGATGGCGGAGCCGAACACGGACGGACTCCATCATTTTGTACGTCAACCAACGTGGATTTCCCGCGTTGAACCATGCCTTGAGCGCGTAGCGCCAGAACCGGCGCTCGACGTCCGAGGCCGGACCGAACGCGGCACGGATCTGCCGGCACTCGCGCTGCGTCCGCTCTCCGTTCACCGCGCTGTTGTTCATTCCGGTTCTCCGGAAACAGGCGACCGTGCGGGCAAGCCGGGCGTAGGGAGCCTTCGACCGCGCGCGCGCGAACATTTCGTAGTCGCCGGCATCCTTGTAACCGATGTCAAAACCGCCGAGTTCGGTGAAGAAATCGCGCGAAAAATAGGTTCCCATATGCATGGTGGGATTCCAGCCCAGGCAGACCAGCATGCGTGGCGTCATCCATGTGGGCGGGGCGCCCAAGCCTCCCAAGCTCTGTCCCTGTTCGCCGATCCATCGGATGCCGCCGACGACCCAAGGCCGGCCACTGGCCTTGTAGGTTTCGACGATCGCCTCCATGGCGCCATCCAGCATGACGTCATCGGCACCGAGGAACCCGAGCAGTTGTCCCGACGAGGCAAACGATCCCTTGTTGATCGCGTCGAATATTCCCTTGTCCTTTCCTTTCAGGACCAAGAGACCGTTGGCCTCCGCCAGCTCGACGGTTCCGTCGGTGCTGCCGCCGTCGACGATGATATGCTCGACCTTGACATCGCGTGTTTGGTTCCTTTTGACGGATTCAATACAGTCGGCGAGGTAATCGATTCCGTTCAAGGTTGGTGTGACCACGCTCACGATCATTCGCTGTACTCCTGTGTCCGGCAGCGATTCCATCAAGCCGCAAGCCGTCAGTGCTGTCGGGCTGAGATCGGCATCGTCCGGAGGGTGGCGGAAATTGGGACCATGCATCGCGCACGCCACACCTGTTGCGTCGCCTTCCCTTGAAAACGAACCGCCGAAATCTCCCGGCTATCAAGCCCGACGCCATACCGACTTTTAAAATTTTTAAAAGAACCCACTCCTCTCGCTCCGCTCCGCAATGCTGGCGGGTCGTCATCGGTCCGACTGTTTCGACGGGAGCTTTTACTCACCCATCTTCAATCTTCTTCTTTCCAACAATGAATTTGAAGGTGACGACAGGATGGTGGGCAGGGAAAGCCTGTCGAGACACATCATAGGCGACGTCGGTGCCATTTCCGAGTTCTAATTGCCACTCGTCTGGACCCGCAAATGGGCTACGCCTCGTCGATGTGGACACCCATTCCGTGTAGCAGCAATCGGATGTCCGGAAGGATGCGTGCGATCAGGCGCCGCCCGGCGGACCCGCGGCCCGGAACTGGGAAGCCCGTCTGGTCTTGTTCAGGCGGTCGAGGGTAGTTCGGCGATGGACGGCTGATCAACGTGGAACTCCCCGAGGTGCGCTCCTCCAGCACTGTTACCCGGCACTCGAAACCATGTGCGGCATTGCAGCGACCGTCGAGCCCGCCATCACCGCTCTACCTCTGGCAAAGGCGGCCACATCGACGACGCGCCTGACCGCCTCCCAATTTCCACCATCTTGACAGACGTGCCCCGGTTTGGTTCACCGCAGCCGATGGAGAAGGGCCAGTGTTCCAAGCGCGGCGAAGAGAAGATAGGATTCCAAGAGATTCGCGTGCTCGTCAACAAATGCGGCGATTCCGTTCCACCACTCGTTCGCAAGAACGAGGTTGGCGGCGACGATGAAGCATAGGCCCATCCATAGGAAAAGGGAGCGACCGCGTTGGTCGTCGCTCCGACGAGCGATTTCAAGGAAAAGAAGAACGAAAATCGGCATCATGATGCCGTAATGGTGAATCCACGCAACGGGCGACGCAACGGTGAAGCACAGGGCCGCGGTTGCGAAGGCGAGCGTGGAGCAGGATTCACTCGGGGGCCGCGTCTGTACGATCCCATAAAAGTTGATGAGGACACCGGACACCAGCGTTGCTGCGTATACGGCGGGATGGTAGGGCGCGAACGGCGTGCCCTCGGGAAGTCCCTGCCATGACGAGTCATAGCCCAGAGCGAGGGCACGGTTCAGCAGTCCGTTGATCGACTGATTCGCGTAAAATGTCTCGCCGTGAGCCGAAATGAAGCTCAGAACCTTCAGATAGTCGATGTGGCTGGAAAAGCCGAACAGCAGGATGGCGGCCAAGGTGCCGGTTCCAAGCACCAGCAGGACGCCCGCGAGGAATCCCGCTTGTCTCCTCAACGCCCCCCAAAGCAGGAACAGGATAAACTGCGGTTTGACGAGGCAGATCGCGCCGATCAGCGCTCCTGACAAGAATTTGCGGTTTGTAAGCCAGCAAAGACAGGATACTGCGAAGAGCAGGTTGAGCAGAGCCTGCACCTGTCCCATGGGCCAGGCCCACATGATTGGATAGAAGAATAGGCATGACAGGGCGAAGGCCGAAGCGATGACGACGCGATCCGCCTTTTTAAACCCGAGCGTCTTCTGGTGCATCTCCATGTAGACCATAGCGATGCCGTAAATGACCACCGGCATGGCTAATACGCTGAGCCAGATCAGAACGTTGAGATTGCCCTGAGTGGGCGGCATCCCGAACAGCTCGGCCACCACGTAGATCAAAAGGGAACTCGGAGGATACTGAAATTTTATGTGCTGCAAAAAGAACACGTCATAAATCGACCCCGATGGGTTTTCGATGGCATGGACATAGGCCGCACTCACGGGGAACCAGGAGTCGCTTCCACCGGGCCACAACAGGAACCAACTGTACGAGCCGCCCGTAAAGCCCAGTAATCTCAAAAAGATGCCCAGGGATATGGAAAGGGCGACGAGAAGCAGCGCTCGGCGTGCGGAAGGGGCCAGATCACTCAGCCGTGCAGCCCAGGCCGGTTTCGCTCGGATGCTTCCAATGTTCAAAGCCCCCGAACCGACATTCGATGCCGTTGCGGAAGGCGAGGGATCTCTGTTGACTGGCATGCCTTCCTCCATCGCATGAAGCCGGGTAACAATTCAGAATGTCATGTGTCCAATATTCACGCATGTAAACGACCAAACCGAAGGCGTAACTGCATGTCTATCGGACGGACAAGCAAGAAGGACTGAGTCAGGGGATAAGGATTCGGGGATGGCGAGCGCACGGCCAAGCCCGATGCAGGCGCAGGCAACGAAACGCAAGCAGGCGAGGGACTATGGAGGAGTGGCTTGCACCCCGGCTCTCCGGCCAGCGGCAAAGTGCAGGATGGCTCACAAGCGGCCACCGATGCCTGTGCGCCGCCAGAATTGCGGCTGCTGATGGACCGCCTCCCGAGGGGAAAGGCGTTCGACCGCATACGCCACGGCGCTTCGGCCCGCATGATCCAATCCAAGGCATGGAACACCTCGCCCGGATTATGTTCACGTTGCCCAGCGTCCATATTCCGGATCAGCACCAGGTATGGAGCGGTAAACCACCAGTCTTCGTCGCTCGCGTCGCTTGGATGGGCCTTGGACGTTTCTGGCATCTCCGCAACATCGCTGCAATCCCAATATTACAATAGTCGTCAATCAGAACTTTGACGATGAAAACAAATTCAATTTCGTGGCTGTGCATATGGTCAACGTCATGAGGTGAAGCAGATGCGTGTTTTCATTTGAGAAACATCTATATGAATCGTTATTCAGGGCAAGAGGTTATTGCTCCGGAAGGAAACAATTTGGTCGCAGCGTTTTGATTTGCTCACAACGGGTGGACAGTCTTTCGCCTTTGTCTCGGGGTCGCACGATTCGAATGCATGATCCTCATGAGTTCATCGTGTGAGGCGACGACGGTCCCATTGAACCTGAGCAGACAAAGGTCCTCGACGCCGTCCTTTAGCAGCACACAGATCCTCTCTTTAGCCTCGCTCAGTCTTGCGTATAGTTCATAATGGCAGTCCGTGCCGACAAGGTAGCATAGGCTGTACTTCATGTTCGCCTCCATTTGGATGATCTGATTTTTGGGCAGCATGGTACACTGCATCATAGCGCACCCAAACACCCTAATACTGCTTACACGCTGGTTCTGGGCGCATCAGACCCCATCAAATGGGATGATACTCTTGCGGCGAGGGTGTCACGGGGTAACGACGCATTCCATATGTAGGATCTGAACAACAGCTTCCGGTGTGTGAGATTGTCTCAAAAGCCTGCGTGTCCGCGCTCTGGTTATGTGCGGGTTGTAAAGTCCGGGCATATTCTGGGCTCTTCCAAGTTTTGTGTGATCGAACAGAAGTTGAGTGGGTGACGCTGAACATCCGTAAATAGGCGCAATATCCTTTGCGGGCCAGGACCGGGGAGTATCCGGAATTTCGTGCTCGGCGGGGCCGATTTCATTTTCAGGCGTTCATCGCTTTTGCGAACCGCTCGCCGAAGATGACGGCCATCTGCGCCTTGGCAGCCGTCCATTCGCGCGGCGGCATCTTCCAGTCTTTCTCGGCGCGGTTCAAGACGAGAAACAGAAGCTTCAGGGCGGCCTCGTCATTGGGGAAAT